>NZ_JAEVHM010000242.1 GCF_016802865.1 Micromonospora parastrephiae
CGTGCGGGGGTGTCGAGGCCGAGGCGGTGAGCCGCCTGGCGGCCCGGCCGGAGGCGGCAGCGGCGGCGGGCGGCCCGGGCGCGGGCCGAGGAGTTCGGCTGGCCGGCGGCGGTCGCCGGATTCCTCCGGGTGCACGACGCGGACACTGGTCGGGGCACCCCGGCGGAGGTGGAACAGCGCACCGCATAGGGTGCAGGCATGGCGCGACCTGACGGGCGAGGGCCCGATCAACTTCGACCGGTGACCCTGACCCGTGGCTGGAGCACCCACCCGGAGGGCTCGGTGCTCGTCGAGTTCGGCGGCACCCGGGTCCTCTGCACGGCGAGCGTCACCGAGGGGGTGCCCCGCTGGCGCAAGGGCTCCGGGCTCGGTTGGGTGACCGCCGAGTACGCGATGCTGCCCCGGGCCACCAACACCCGCTCCGACCGGGAGAGCGTCAAGGGTCGGGTCGGTGGCCGGACCCACGAGATCTCCCGCCTGATCGGCCGCAGCCTGCGGGCGTGCATCGACCTCAAGGCGCTCGGCGAGAACTCGGTCGTACTCGACTGCGACGTGCTCCAGGCCGACGGCGGCACCCGCACGGCCGCGATCACCGGCGCGTACGTCGCGCTGCACGACGCGGTGGGATGGCTGGCCGCCCGCAAGGCTCTGGTCGGCAAGCCGGAGAAGGTGATGCACCGTTCGGTGGCCGCGGTCAGCGTGGGCATCATCGCCGGTGAGGCGCGTCTGGACCTCTGCTACGAGGAGGACGTCGCCGCCGAGGTGGACATGAACGTGGTGTGCACCGGCACGGGCGACTTCGTCGAGGTGCAGGGCACCGGTGAGGCGGGGGTGTTCGCCCGGGACCAGCTCGACAGCCTGCTCGACCTGGCCGTGGCCGGGTGCGCCGAATTGGCCGAAGCCCAGCGGAAGGCGCTGCTATGAACAAGGTCCTGTTGGCCACGCGTAACCGCAAGAAGCTGGTGGAACTCCAGCGGATCCTGGACGCCGCGCTCGGCGCGTACCGGATCTCCCTGCTCGGGCTGGACGACGTCGAGGAGTATCCGGAGCTGCCGGAGTCCGGTCTCACCTTCGGTGAGAACGCGCTGATCAAGGCCCGGGAGGGCTGCCGGCGGACCGGCCTGCCGACGATCGCCGACGACTCCGGCCTCGCGGTGGATGCGCTCAACGGGATGCCGGGGGTGTTCAGCGCCCGCTGGTCCGGCAAGCACGGTGACGACCGCGCCAACCTCGAGTTGGTGCTGGACCAGATCGCCGACCTGCCCGACGACCAGCGGGCCGCCTCCTTCGTCTGCACGGTGGCTCTGGTGCTGCCCGGCGGCAAGGAGCACCTGGTCGACGGCCGGCAGGCCGGGCGCCTGCTGCGTGCCCCGCGCGGCGACGGCGGGTTCGGCTACGACCCGATCTTCCTGGGTGACGGGCAGGACCGGACCAACGCCGAGCTGACCCCGGCGGAGAAGGACGCGATCAGCCACCGGGGCAAGGCGCTGCGCGAGTTGGCCAAGCTGGTCGCGAAGGTGCTGCCGCCCGCCGTCTGACGGCCGCGAAGGTGCTGCCGTCCGCCGCCTGACCCGCGGCGGACGACAGCGACCCGGGCGGAGATCAGCCCAGCGGGCCGACCTCCCGTTCGATGGCGGCGCGCAGTTCCGGGCCGGCCAGCACCGCGCGGGCCGCCTCCATGACGGGGGCGAGGAACACGTCCGGACCGGGTTCGCCGGCCGGCCCGCCCAGCGCGGCGACCGCGGCCCGACCGGCCGGCGACGGCACCAGCGGAGCGCGCAGCTGGAGCCCGCGTACGCCGGCCAGCAGCTCCACCGCGAGCAGGCTGGTCAGGTTGTCCAGTACGGTCCGCAGCTTCTTCGTCGCCGCCCAGCCCATCGAGACGTGGTCCTCCTGCATGCCGCTCGTGGGCAGCGAGTCCACCGAGGCGGGGGCAGCCAGTCGCCGGTTCTCCGCGACGATCCCGGCCGCCGTGTACTGGGCGATCATCAGCCCGGAGTTCACCCCGGCGTCGGGGGAGAGGAACGCGGGCAGCTCCCGGGAACGGGTGACGTCGAGCAGCCGGTCCACCCGCCGTTCGGCGATCGCGCCGACCTCCGCCGCGGCGATGGCGAGGAAGTCCGCGGCGAAGCCGAGTGGCGCGCCGTGGAAGTTGCCGGTCGACTCGACCCGGCCGTCGGGCAGCACCACCGGGTTGTCCACCACGGACACCAGCTCCCGGGCCGCGACCGTGCGGACGAAGTCCAACGTGTCCCGGGCCGCGCCGGCGACCTGCGGCGCGCAGCGCATCGAGTACGCGTCCTGCACGGCGTGCGCCAGGTCGTCGCGGTGCGAGTCCATCACCCGGGAGTCCTGCAACAGCCGGTGGATGTTCGCCGCCGACGTCGCCTGGCCCGGGTGTGGCCGGATCTCGTGCAGCTCGGGCAGGAACGGCCGCTCCGAGCCGAGCATCGCCTCGATGGCCAGCGCGGCGGTCACGTCGGCCATGGCGAACAGGTGGGCCGCGTCGTTGATGGCCAGCAGCAGCATCCCGAGCATGCCGTCGGTGCCGTTGATCAGCGCCAGCCCCTCCTTGGCGGCCAGCTCGATCGGCTTGAGCCCGGCGGCGGCCAGCACCTCGGCCGCGTCGTGCCGCTCGCCGGCCGGGCCGAGCACCCAGCCCTCGCCGAGCAGCACCAGCGCGCAGTGCGCCAGCGGCGCCAGGTCGCCGGAGGCGCCCAGCGAGCCGTGCTCCGGCACCCACGGGGTGATGTCGTGGTTGAGCAGGTCGACCAGCGCCTCGGCGACCAGCGGGCGGACGCCGGAGCGACCCAGGGCGAGCGACCGGACGCGCAGCAGCATCATCGCCCGGACCACCTCGCGCGGCATGGGGGCGCCCACCCCGGCGGCGTGCGAGCGGATCAACGCGTGTTGCAGCTCGGCCCGCCGCTCCGGGACGACGAAGGTGTTCGCCAGCGCCCCGAACCCGGTCGACACGCCGTACACCGGCCGCCCGGCGGCCTCGATGCCGTCCACGATCGCGCGGCTGGTCGCCATCGCCTCCCGGGTGGCCGGGTCGAGGACCACCGTCGCGGCGCCGCGGGCCACCGCGAGGACGTCGTCGGCGGAGATCCCGGTGGGCTGGATGGTCACGTTCGTCATTGCGGCACTCCGTTGAGCAGGACCTGGCGGATCAGTGGAACACCGGGCCGGTAGGCCAGATGCAGGTACGACGGCGCGTCCAGGACGACGAGGTCGGCCCGCGCGCCGGGGGTGAGGACACCGATGTCGTCGCGGCGTAGCGCCCGCGCGCCGCCGGCGGTCGCGGCCCAGACCGCCTCCGCCGGGGTCATCCGCATCTCGCGGACCGCGAGGGCCACGCAGAACGGCATCGACGAGGTGTACGACGAACCGGGGTTGCAGTCGGTCGCCAGCGCCACGGTGACACCGGCGTCCAGCAGCCGGCGGGCGTCCGGGTAGGGCGAGCGGGTGGAGAACTCGGCGCCGGGCAGCAGGGTCGCGACCGTGCGGGTGCCCGAACCGTCGCTGTGGGCCGTGCCGGCCAACGCGGCCACGTCGGCGTCGCTGAGGTGGGTGCAGTGGTCGACGCTCGCGGCGTCCAGCTCCACCCCGAGCTGGACGCCGGGGCCGGGGCCGAGCTGGTTGGCGTGCAGCCGTACGCCCAGCCCGACGGCCTGCCCGCAGGCGAGGATGGCCCGGGCGTGGTCGATGTCGAAGGCGCCCCGCTCGCAGAACACGTCGACCCACTTCGCGTGGGGCGCGGCGGCGGCCAACATCGGCCCGCAGACCAGCCCGACGTAGTCGTCGGGGCGGTCGGCGTACTCGGCGGGCACCACGTGCGCGCCCAGGAAGGTGGTCTCGGCGCTGGTCTCGGCGGCGATCCGCAGCGAGCGGGCCTCGTCGGCGACGGTCAGCCCGTACCCACTCTTGATCTCCATGGTCGTGGTGCCCTGGCTCAACGCCTCCGCGCGCAGCCTTCGCACGGTGGCCCGCAGCTCGTCGTCGGTGGCGGCCCGGGTGGCGCCGACCGTGGTGCGGATGCCGCCGCCGGTGTAGGGCTGTCCGGCCATCCGGGCTGCGAACTCGGCGGCCCGGTCCCCGGCGAACACCAGGTGGGCGTGGCTGTCCACGAAGCCGGGCAGCACGGCGGCCCCGCCGGCATCCACCCGTCGGTCGGCGGCCGGCGCGTACGCGGACGGCCCGACCCAGGCCACCCGGCCCTCCTCGACCAGCACGGCCGCGTTCCGGCGGATGCCCAGGGGGCCTTCGCCGGCACCGTTGGTGACCAGCTCCCCGATGTTGTCGACCAGCAGAGCGCTCACGAGCGGGTCACCGCCTCGATGGACGCCGACAGCTCGGCCGGCACGTCGACGCTCAGGTGCCGGCCCTCGGCCACGACCACCCGGCCGTCCACGACGACCTGGTCGACGTCCGCGGCGGACGCCGCGAAGAACGCGCCCACCGGTGGTACGCCGGCGGCGCGGGCGCTGTCCAGCCGTACCGTCACCAGGTCGGCGCGGGGCGCCGACGGCGAGCCGGCCGGCGTCGGCCCAGCCCAGCGCGGCGTGCCCGGTGGCGGTCGCCGCGGTCAGCAGGTCGGCCGGGGTGAAGTGGCCGCGGCGGCGGGTGCGCAGCCGCTCGTCCAACTCCACCGCCCGGGCCTCCTCGAACAGGTCGACCACCGCGTGACTGTCGCTGCCCAGGCTCAGCCGGATCCCCGCGTCGGCCATCCGGCGGGCCGGGCCGATCCCGTCGGCGAGGTCCCGTTCCGTGGTCGGGCAGAGGCACACCCCGGTCCGGCTGTCGGCGAGCAACGTGATGTCGGCGCTGGTCGGGTGGGTGGCGTGCACGGCGGTGGTGAGCGGGCCGAGCACGCCGTGCTCGGCGAGCAGCACGGTGGGGGTACGCCCGTGCACGGCCCGGCACTCGTCGTTCTCGGCGGGCTGCTCGGAGAGGTGCACGTGCAGGGGCGCCTGCCGGTCGCGGGCCCAGTCGGCGACGTCCGGAGTTGGTCGGCGGGGACCGCCCGCACCGAGTGCACGGCCGCGCCGACCCGCGCGTGGGAGTCCGTCGGCCGCAACGCCGCCGCCCGCTGCGCCCACCGGGCCGCGTCGCCGTCGCCGAAGCGCCGCTGCGGCCCGGTGAGGGGCCGGCCGTCCACGCCGGCGCTCAGGTAGCAGGTGTCGAGCAGGGTGAGCCGGATGCCGGCGTGCGCGGCTGCCTCGACCAGCGCCGCGCCCATCGCGTTCGGGTCGTCGTACGCGCCGCCGTCGGGTCGGTGGTGCAGGTAGTGGAACTCACCGACGCAGGTGACACCCGCGAGGGCCATCTCGGCGTAGACGGCGCGCGCCAGGGCGAGGTAGGTGTCCGGGTCCAGCCGGTCCGCGACGGCGTACATCCGGTCGCGCCAGCTGAAGAAGTCGCCCCGACCGCCGTGGGTACGCCCACGCAGCGCCCGGTGGAAGGCGTGCGAGTGCGCATTGGACAGGCCGGGCAGGGTCAGCCCGGGCAGTCGGGTCGCGTCCCGCAGCACCTCGACGCCCGCGGCCGGTGCGCCGGCACCCACCAGCGGCGTCACCGCGGTGATCCGGCCGTCCTCGACCTCGATCAGCACCTCGGGCGTGGGTTCGGCGTACTCCGGCAGCCAGGCGTACTCGGCGAGCCAGCGCGTGGAGGTCATGCTCCTAGCCTCCTTTGGAGCTGAATCGTCTGCGACATCAGCGGCCGTGGTGCCGGCGGCTGGCTCGACCGCAGCGCCTGGCTCGACCGCGGCGGCTGGGGCGTTCTGGCTGATTCGTTTGCGGCATCAGCTCCAAAGGACGACCGCAACAGGTACCGACCGGCGCCGCGCCGCAGGCCCCGCACGCGCGGGCGCCGCAGATCGGTGCCACCCGACGGCGGGCACGCCACATGGATCACCCGCATGTCAGCTCCTCCAGCACGCGGGCCAGCGCGCGCACCCCGGCGGCGCAGTCGTCGTCGGTCGCCGCCTCGAAGGGGGAGTGCGACACCCCGGTCGGGTTGCGCACGAAGAGCATCGCGGTGGGCAGGTGCGCGGCGAGCACCCCGGCGTCGTGTCCCGCTCCGGTGGGCAGCACCGGGGCGTCGAGCAGCGTGGACAGCCGTTTGGCCAGTCCACCGTCGAAGGCCACCAGCGGGGTCACCGAC
The DNA here is from genome assembly GCF_016802865.1 of Micromonospora parastrephiae. Classification (GTDB taxonomy): domain Bacteria; phylum Actinomycetota; class Actinomycetes; order Mycobacteriales; family Micromonosporaceae; genus Micromonospora; species Micromonospora parastrephiae. The sequence goes on from NZ_JAEVHM010000242.1 coordinate 6,169, forward strand.
TCCTCGGTGACGGTGACCGTCGTACCGTCGCGGCGGGCCCGCTCGGCGAGCTTGCCGCGCACCGCGTCGACCAGCCCGGCCAGCGTCTGCGGGTCGGCGGCACGGGCGTCCAGCCAGCCGGTCACCTTCGACGGGATGGCGTTGGTGGCGTTCGGTTCCACGGCGACGCGGCCCACGGTGGCGTGCGCGCCGCGAAGCCGGGCCTCCTTGTTGGCCGCCAGCACCGTGAACGCGTAGGTGAGCATCGGGTCGCGGCGGTCGGCCATCCGGGTCGTACCCGCGTGGTTGCCCTCGCCGACGACGTCGAAGCGCCAGCGGCCGTGCGGCCAGATGGCGCTCGCCACCCCGACCGGCGCGTCCGCGTCGACCAGCGCGTGGCCCTGCTCGACGTGCAGCTCCACGAAGGCGCCGAACCGGCCCAGCAGGTCCGGGCGGGCGCCCGCCGGCCGGTCGCCGTGACCGCGGGCGTCGACCTGGGCCAGCCGCAGGCACAGGCGATCCGTAGCGACGAGGACGTGGTGCGCGTCCGGCAGTTGGTCCG
>NZ_JAEVHM010000243.1 GCF_016802865.1 Micromonospora parastrephiae
GTCCGCGGTGGGCTGCGGCGCGGCGCCCGCCGGGTGCGGCCAGGCCGCGCGCCGGTGGGCTCCTCGGGCATCAGGAACCACATGATCGGGTACGCGAGCAGCGCGAGCCCGCCGGTGAGCAGACCGCTGACCGCGAAGACCACCCGGACCAGGGTGGGGTCGACGTCGAAGTAGCGGCCGAGGCCGCTGGCGACCCCCGCCACCATGCGGTCGGTGGTGGGTCGGCGGAGCTGCTTGTACGGGGCGTGGGGAGCGGCGGTGGTTGTCATGCCTCCACGGTCCGCGCTGGTGACCGGCCCGCCCTCGGTGACCGCCCGGATCCTTACCCTGACCGATCCCTGATCGGGGTCAGACAGTCAGGAATCCGACTCTTTTCCGTTCCGGTAACCCGGCCCGGGGAGAATTTGCTCCCGTGACCACCTTGCTGGAGCCGCTCCGCAGGATCGCGGCATACGCAGTTTGTGCTGATTCAGACGGCCGAGTGTTGCTGGTCCGCGCATCGGAGCGCTCCGGCACCCCCGGCACCTGGTCGCTGCCCGGCGGGGCGGTCGACCACGGAGAGGACCCGAACCACACGGTGGTCCGGGAAACCGCCGCCGAGACGGGCCTCTCGGTCGCCGTGTCGGGCCTGGCCGACGTGCTCGCCGACATGCGGGCGCTGCCCGAGCGCGGCATCACCATCCACACCGACCGGCTGATCTACCGGGTAGCGGTGCGCGGCGGCACCCTCGCGGACCGGGTCGGCGAACGCCCCACCGACCTGGCCCGGTGGTACACGCTCGACGAGGCGCGCGAGTTGCCGCTGCGCTCGTTCACCGCGCGTGCCCTCGGGTTGCCCGCATCCTCGGCCGACGTGGTGCCCGACGAGGTGCCCGAGTTTCCCTCCTTCTACGCGGTGCCCGGCCCCGACGGGCTGCACCGGGCGCAGCGCTTCGCCGCGTACGCGGTGTGCACCGACCCGGCCGGTCGGGTGCTGCTGACCCGGATCTCCGACGGCTACCCGGGCGCCGGCTGCTGGCATCTGCCCGGCGGCGGCACCGACTACGGCGAGCAGCCCGGCGCGGCACTGATCCGGGAGTTGGTCGAGGAGACCGGCCAGGCCGGTCGTCTGGTCGAGCTGCTCGGGGTGGCGAGCCACCGCGACGCCGCCTCGCTCGGCCCGGAGGGTTACCCGATCGACTGGCACGGCGTACGCGCGTTCTACCGGGTGGTGGTCGACCAGCCCAACCCGCTGACCGTGGCCGATGTCGGCGGCTCCACCTGCGAGGCCCGCTGGTTCGCCCGTGAGGAACTGGGCGCCCTCCCCACCGACCGCCTGACCGAGGTGACCGCCGAAGCAGTCCAAGCAGCCCAACTAACCTAACCGGTCCCCACTCGGACCCCCTGCCCCGTCTATCCGCGTCGATCATGAAGTTATTGTCAGGACACGCCGAGATGGACGGCGATAACTTCATGATCACCGGGTGCGGCGGGGTGCGCCCGGCGCGGCGGGGTCGGCGGGGTCGGCGGGGAGTGGGGCGGGCGGATGGAACTGGTGCGGCGGGTTGGGGTTTACGGGGTTCTGCGGGATTCTGGGCGGGTTCTGGTTGTTCGGGAAGGTCGGGGGCCGGAGGTCTGGGCCCTGCCGGGGGGTCTGGTCGCGCACGCTGAGCATCCCGCGCGCGCGGTCGTCCGCGCGGTTGCCGAGCAGACCGGGCTGAGCGTGACGGTCGGCCGGCTGCGGGCCGTCGTGGCCGACGTGACCACCCTCGCGGAGGACGACGTCTCGCTGCACACCGACCGGCTGCTGTTCGAGTTGACCGTCCACGGCGGCCCGCTGGGCGACACCGGCGGGGCGCAGGCCCGCTGGGTCACCCCCGAGGAAGCGGCCCGGCTGCCGCTGGCCCCGTTCAGCGCCGAACTGCTCGGCCTGCCGGTCACCCCGCTCCCGGCCGGCGCGCACGCCTCCGCCGAGCCGATCTCGCCGCCGCATCCCACTCGCCGCCTGCGCTTCGGGGCGTACGGGCTGGTCACCGATCCGGCGGGTCGGATCCTGCTCACCCAGATCGCGGACGGCTACCCGGGCGCCGGCAAGTGGCACCTGCCCGGCGGCGGCACCGACCACGGCGAACAGCCGACCACCGGGCTGCTGCGTGAGCTGGTCGAGGAGGGCGGGCAACTGGGTCGGGTGGTGGAGCTGCTCGGCGTGGACAACCTGCACAACCCGGCCGCGCTCGGGCCGGAGGGCCGTCCACTGGACTGGCACGGCGTACGGGTGATCTATCGGGTGCTGGTGGACGCGCCTACTGAGGCGGTGGTCACCGAGTCCGCCGGTGGTTCGACGGCCCGGGCCGGCTGGTTCACGCGGGCCGAGACCGCTGACCTGCCGTTGACGGGCATCGCTGCCTCGGCAATCAGACAAGCGGGCGGATAGCACCCCGCTCGCTGAGCCGGGATGGTGACCCTCCGGTACAGTCGGGGGAGGGGATGGTGGAGGAAACGGGCGGTGAAGCCCGGGATGGGAATAAGAGAGCGGTTCGCGCGGTTTAAGCCAGATGTAAGTACCGCCGGCAGCTATCGCCAAGTCCTGTTCCCCTATGCGATGGTGTACTCCGCAAAACGGCTGCCGGGCCATCGAAGGGTCCGGCACGAGACAGCCGGACACCCGCCCCACGGCGGCCAGCCGATCCGGTGATGGAGGAAACGTGCCGAGAGCCCCATGGCGCCGGCGTCGTACGACTGACAGTCCGCGCCCCGCAGGGCGTCGCTGGGCGGGCCCGTTGCGCCGCAGCAGCACGTTCGCCCGGCAGGTGCTGCTGGTCCGAGTGGGTCGCCGTGACGGCGACCTGCGGACCACCGACCTGGCGCTGCCCGAGCACCGTTACGCCGACCGGCAGCGCCGCCGCTACGGTCTGGACCGGCTCAGCCGGCCGCCGATCGACGCCACACGGGCGGAGATCGAGGCGGTCATGCCGGTCAGCCCGGCGTTGCCGATGATGCACACCGACGAGGCCACGGCCCGGTCGATCCCCCTGCTCCCCGGTGAGCGCACCGTCGCCCGCCGGATGAAGTTCGGTGTGGTCAACGCCTGTACCCTTGCGAGCCTGATGCTCGGCATGCTGGCCATCTTCCTGGCCATGCAGGGTCAGGTGCGCATCGCCGCGCTGTGCCTGATCGCCTGCGTCGTCTTCGACGGCTTGGACGGCGCTCTGGCCCGGCGACTCGGCGTGGCCAGCCCGTTCGGCGCACAGATGGACTCGCTGGCCGACATGTGCTCGTTCGGCCTCGCCGCGCCGGTCGTGGTGTACGCCTCGCTCGCCGGCTCCGTCTCGACGGCAGCCGCCGCGGTGGCGTGTGCGCTGGTCGCGGCGTGTGCCGCGATCCGACTGGCCCGCTTCAACGTCTCACCGAAGGACGGCCGGTTCTTCTGCGGGGTGCCCACCACCATGGCCGCCGCGGTGCTCGCGCTGACCGTGGCGATCGGCCTGCCGGTGCCCGGTCCGGTGCTGGTCGCCGGGGTGGCGCTACTCGCCTTCGCGATGGTCTCCAGCTTCCCGTACGCCAAGCTCGCCCGCCTGGTCAAGATGCCGCCGTGGCTGTGGCTGGCCCCGGTGATCGGCGCGCTGGTCGACATCCGGCTCACGTTCGCCCTGATCGTGGTGGGCTACCTGGTCAGCGGGCCGGTGCTCTGGCTGCGGCAGCGTCGTACCGCCTGATCGAGCCAAGCAGAACGGGGCGCCGCGAACAGCGGCGCCCCGTTCTCGCTCTGCTGGGTCAGTGCCAGCGGGCGATGACCGTGGCCCCTCCGACGACCTTGTCGCCCGGCCCGACCAGTGGTTCGGCGGTGTCGGCCGGCAGGTACACGTCGGTGCGCGAGCCGAACCGGATCAGACCGAAACGCTCGCCCTTCGCCAGCAGCGCGCCGATCGGCGCGCGCTGCACGATCCGGCGGGCGATCAGCCCGGTCCGCTGCGCGACCACCACCGTGCCGCGCGCCGTGTCCAGCACGGTGTACGCGGCCACGTTGTGCTCGGCGTCCGGCTTCATCGCGTTGACGAAGCCGCCGTCGGCGACGAAGTAGTCCACCACCTTGCCGGCGACCGGTGCCCGGTTGACGTGCACGTCCAGCACCGACAGGAAAACCGCGATCCGCAGCCACTCGCCGTCGCCGAAGCGCTCGTCGTGCAGACGCTGCACCGACAGGACCTGCCCGTCGGCGCTGGCGACCACGGCGTTCGGGTCCTCCGGTACGTCCCGCTCCGGGTCCCGGAAGAACGCGGCGACCGGGCCGGCGGCGAGCGCCGGCAGCAGCCACAGCTTCGACGACGGACGCGCCACCCGGGCCAGCGCGGCCAGGCCCAGCGTGATGCCCGCCGCTGCCACACCGTTGGAGTCGATGTGCATGCCGCGGGTCAGTGGCACGCTCGACGGTCGGTACGCCGGGGTCAACCGGTCCGCCGTGGCCGGGTCGGCCGGGGTGAACCGCAGCCGGTAGATCCGCACCGGCGGTGAGTTGCGCAGCACCAGGTCGGCACCGACGCCGTGCAGGGCGTCCTGCCGGGCCAACTCGGCGGCGGCCCCGGCCGTCCGGCCGGGGGTGGCGGTCGTTGCCACGCTCAGCACCGCACCATCGGCGAGGTACTTGACCAGTTCTTCGATGCCGCTGCGGGTCTCCTCGGCGGTGCCGGCGAAGGCCTCGCCGGCGATCACCACGGCAGCGGCCTCCGCGTCGGCGAGCGAGTCGACCACGTGCACCCGCTCGGAGACCCACCGGCCCTGGGCGGTGACGTGCTCGCGGAGCACGGTGGCGTCGGACGACTCGGTGGGCACCACGGTGAGCCGGTCGCCGGGGAGCAACGCCTCGATCGCCGCGGCCAGTACCGCGGACTCCGGGCTCGCGCCGACCAGCAGGGCGGCCTTGGGATCGTTGATCCGGGCCAGCTCGGTGACGAGCGTTCGGGCGGCTCGCTCGCCGATGCGGACCGGACCGGACCGACCGGTGGTACGCACGGCGGGGGACTGGGTCATGTCGGACGGGCTCCTGACGGGGTAGCGACGGGAATCGCGGCGGGACCGCCATGGCGGGTCGGGCCGGCCGGCGGAGGCGAGTTCTCCACCGGCCAGCATATGCGCCTGCCCGCGTCGGCCGCACCGCCGTGGCGGTGGAGCAGGCCGACGCGGGCGCACAGCGGGTCAGGGTTCCGTGCGCCGCCCGTCCCGTTCGTCGACCGGCTGGTCGTCGACGGCCGCGACCGGATGGTCGGCCCGGGTCGACTCGTCGGCTCCGTGACCGGCTTGACCGGGAACCGGTGCGGTCTCCGGCTCCGCTGGCGGATGGGCCAGCCAGGCCGGGTGGATCACCTCGCTGGTCGGCGCCTCCGGTGTGTGGAACTCCGCGGTCGGTGCCTTCGGCGCCGGTGGAGTGTCCCAGGTGGAGCGTTCGGCTTCCCAGGCCGGCAGGGCTGCGCCGGAGGTCGGAACGCTGACCGCGGGAAGCGGCTCGGTGGCTCCGGAGACGGGTGCCGTGGCTCCGGAGACGGGCTCGGTGGCGGCGGCCTCGACGATCGACTCCGGCTGGCTCGGCCGGCTGGAGCGCAGTGCGCCGACCAACCCGAAGACTCCGATCAGAATCAGCGCGCCGGCCAGGAACCAGCCGACCGGCGGAAGTGCGAGCCCGAGCAGTTGGGCGAGCAGCCACCAGGCGGAAAGCCCCAGGAACACCAGCCCGAAGGCGAACGACACCAGGTCGGTACGGTGAGCCTTCATCGGGTCACCTCCAGGTTTCCGGCATTGACGTGGATGTACAGGCGTAGCTTTCCGCCGCCGGCACCGTCCGCGCCGAGATCGGTGGACTCCCGCAGGCTGCCGTCCAGCCCGCCGGAGCGGTTGCCGAAGATGGTGGCGTCGCCCGCGTTGACGTCGGCCACCGTGGTGACGTCCACGTTCGGCGGGACGACGACTGTCGCCTTGCCGAAGTTGATCGCCACGGTCACCTGGGTGTCCCGTTTCGCGAGGTCGATCCCCCGCAGGTCGAGAACGGCGTCACCGAAGCTGTTCTCGTACCGGTCGGCGAGGTCGCGGTAGTCGGTGGGTGCCCAGGTGACCGCGCCGTCGACCCCCCGGATCCGGTCGTAGGACTCGGCGACCGTCGCCGTGCCCAGCGCGGCGGCGGTCACCAGGCCGAGCGCGATCAGCCAGCGGGCCCGACCGAACCAGGTGCCGACCAGCAGGCCCAGCCCGATGGTGGCCAACGCGGCGGCGAAGTACGCCGACGCGCCGATGTCGTAGACGTCGAGCAGGTCGAGCAGGGCGACCAGACCGAGGGCCAGGAAGATCAGGGAGAACGTCACAGCGCCGAGCGGCGAGCGCTCCCTGGGTCGCTTCGGCGGCTTCGGTGGCTTCGGCGGCGGGTACGCGGCCGGTGCCGGTGAGGCGTACGGACCGTGCGGCGCGAACGGGGGCCGGTAGCCGCCCGGCGTCGCCGGGGCCGGGTAACCGGACGGGGCGCCGGCGGCGGGCGCGCCGGTCACCGGTGCCGTTGGCCAACC
>NZ_JAEVHM010000244.1 GCF_016802865.1 Micromonospora parastrephiae
GACTCCGACCGGGTCGAGTCCGGCGCGGCGATGACCACGTCGTACGTCTCGTCGGCGGGCAGCCCGGCCGGGCCACCGACCACCACGCGGGCGCACGCGGGGCCAGCGCCACCGCGTCCGGGTGGCTGCGCAGCAGGCAGGTCACCTCGGCGTGGGCGAGCCGGTCGAGCAGCGCCGGATCGTGCGGCCCGGCCAGCAGGACCCGCGCGCCGGGCGGCACGATCCGGGCCGCCAGCGCGGCGAGAGGCCCACCGTCGGCCAACCGTTCGCGCGGCAGGTCGGACCAGGCCAGCATCTCGCCGCCCGGCAGGGTGATCCGGCCGGCGGGTGCCGTCTCAGTCGTCACGGTCTTCCTCTTCCTCCTGGAGGTTCGCCCAACCGAGCAGCTCGCGCAGCTCGGCCGGCGAGCAGCGGTGGTCGGTGCCCAGCTCGGCGCGGGCGATGTCCACCGCGGTGGGCAGGTCGACCTCCGTGCCGTGCAGCTGCGGCCACTGTCGTCGGATGCGTGCCGTTCCGCCGAAGGTCGGGTCCTCGTTGGACAGGATCATCGGGTCGCCGTAGACCGCCGGTTCGCAGCCCGCCGCGATGCCGTAGAAGATCGCGCTGGTCAGCCGGTTGGAGGCCACCCGGCGGTGCCGGCGCAGCTCGGTCAACTGCTTGTCGAGGAACTCCGGGTCGGTGTCCTTCCACCAGTGCCCCCGGTAGCCGTGGCAGATCACCCGGAAGCCGGCGCGCTCGTAGAGCCGGCGGACGTTGCGCATGCCGTACTCGTGCCAGTACAGGCAGACCGTGACCGGGCCGGGCTCGGTCTCTCGGATCAGGGCGATCAGCTTGCGGTGGTCACCCTTGACGTGCTGGCCCTCCCAGCCGTGGAACGGGTACCAGATGGTGCCCTCGCGCTCCTCGGCCGGCGGCTCCTCGGGACGCATGGCCAGCAGGTAGACGAACGGGGCGCCGATGACGACCACGTTGCGCCGTCCCACCGACCAGGCACGCCGGCGGGTCTGCTCCGACCACAGCAGGCTCGGGGTGCGATCGGCGTACGGATGGCCGGGCGCCAGGCCGTCGCCGATGTTCCAGCCGTGCTGCACGTAGCCGTTGATCCGCGGTGGGTGCCGGTCGCCGAGACCGGCGTAACGGGCCAGCACGTGCGCGTGACCGTAGAAGTGGTTCGCGTGGTGCATCAGGTTCCCATCAGGCGGCGGAACGGACCGCGCTGCCGCGCAGGGCTGCGGTCAGCACGTCGATGACGCGGTCCTGGTCGGCGTCGCTGAGACCCGGGTAGAGCGGCAGCGACAGCTGCTGCGAGTAGAACGACTCGGCCACCGGACAGGATCCGCGCCGGTAGCCCAGGTCGGCGAACGCCGGGTGCCAGTGCACCGGGATGTAGTTGACCTGTACGCCGATGCCGGCGGCGCGCATCCGGTCGTACACCTCGCGCCGGCGGCCGTCGAGGACCCGGACGGGGTAGAGGTGCCACGCCGGGTCGGCCCACGACCTGCGGGTGGGCGGCAGCACACCGTCCAGGTCGGCCAGCGCCTCGTCGTAGCGGGCGACGAGTGCCGTCCGTCGCGCCTTGAACTCGGCGAGGCGGCGCAGCTGGCTGCGGCCCAGGGCGCAGAGAACGTCCGGCAACCGGTAGTTCAGCCCGAACTCGTGCACCTCCTGGTGCCAGCCGCCCTCGTCCGGGTAGCGCAGGTCGTCGCGCTCGCGGACCATCCCCACGCCGCGGAACCGGCGGGCCCGCTTCAGGATCTGCGGGTCGAGAGCGGCGACGGCGCCGCCCTCGGCGGTGGTCAGGTTCTTCGTGGGGAAGAACGAGAACGTGGTCAGGTCGGCGAGGGAGCCCACCGGCCGCCCGTGGTACGTCCCGCCGATCGAGTGCGCCGCGTCGGCGAGCAGCAGCGCGTCGCTGCCGGCCATCGACTGACGCAGGGCGTCGTAGTCGGCGGGGTGGCCGGCGTAGTCGACCGCGGAGACGACCTTCGTACGCGAGGTGACGGCGGCGGCCGCCGCGGCGGGGTCGAGGCAGAACGTCTCGTCGTCGACGTCGGCGAACACGATCTTCGCGCCGAGGGCGACCGCGCTGCTGGCGGTCGCCACGAACGTCATCGGCGGGACGACCACCTCGTCGCCCGGCCCCACCCCGGCCGCCGCGTACGCCACGTGCAGCGCCGCGGTGCCGTTGGAGACGGTGGCGACGCCCACCCCGCCGGTCCAGCGGGCCAGGTCGGCCTCGAAGGCGTCCACCTGTGGCCCGGTCGTGAGCCAGTCGCCGCGCAGCACGTCGGCGACGGCCGCGATGTCGTCCTCGGTGATCGACTGCCGGCCGTACGGGAGCATCCGCGTCATGCGGTGAGGCCGAGCATGTCGCGCAGCTGCTCGACGCTGAGCCACTCGTCGTTGGTGTCCGACTGGTACGCGAAGCCGTCCGGCACCGCCTCGCAGTCGACCGGCGGCTGGTAGCCCCAGCCGGCGATGGTCGGTTGGACGATGTAGCGGTCCTTGGCGCGCAGCGTCCGGCGGCTGTCGTCCGGCGCGATCATCTCCTCGTGCAGCTTCTCCCCGGGCCGGATGCCGATCTCGTGGGTGGTGGCGTCCGGCGCGACGGCCTCGACCAGGTCGAGGATGCGCATGCTCGGGATGCGCGGCACGAACAGCTCCCCGCCCTGCATCTGGTCGAACGAGTCCATGACGAACTGGACGGCCTGCTCCAGCGTGATCCAGAACCGGGTCATCCGCTTGTCGGTGATCGGCAGGCTCTTGCCCTCCGCGGCCAGCCGGTGGAACAGCGGAACCACCGATCCACGGCTGCCGACCACGTTGCCGTAGCGGACCACCGCGAACCGGGTGGGGTGGTGGGCGGCGTAGTGGTTGGCCGAGACGAACAGCTTGTCGCCGACCAGCTTCGTCGCGCCGTACAAATTGATCGGGCTGGACGCCTTGTCGGTGGAGAGCGCGATGACCTTCTTGACGCCGGCCTCGATCGCGGCGTCGACCACGTGCTGCGAGCCGGTGATGTTGGTGGCGATGAACTCGGAGGGGTTGTACTCCGCGGTGTCCACCTGCTTCAGGGCGGCGGCGTGCACCACGTGGTCCACGCCGTGCATGGCGCGGGTTAGGCGGTGCCGGTCCCGGATGTCGCCGATGAACCAGCGCAGCCGCGGGTCGTCGCCGAGTTGCTGGCGCAGCTCGTACTGCTTGAGCTCGTCACGGGAGAACACCACCACCCGGGCGGGGTCGGCCTCGTTGAGGATGTGCCGGAGGAAGGTCCTGCCGAAGGAACCCGTTCCCCCGGTGATCAGAATGGACGATCCATTCAACTCACTCAATTTGGTGCTCCCGTGATCGTGGATGAACGGGCGGCCCTCGGCCGGCCGACCGGGGTGACACGCTAGCCATGGCGGGTTAACGCACCGGCGCTCGCGGGTTAACCGCGACCGCTGCTCCCGTGAATGCCGGACACCGCGCAGGCGAACACTTCCGACCGCGCGCGAAGCGGGCTGACCAGGCCGGATCCGGCCGTTACAGTGGCCGCGCGAGCGACCCGACCGCCCTCATGCCGCCGGTTGCCGCGTTCACCCGACAGGCGCGCCACCTCGGGCGCGAGCGGTTCACCCCCCGAGCGTCACCGGCCGGCCCGCAGTGCCCTCCGGCCCGCCCGCACGCACCCGGCCCGGCCGGCGAACTCAGGAGGCGTTGATGGCATCCGGCAGCGACGTGATGGAACGGCCGGCGGCTCCGGCCGGGACGCCGCCCGCCGCACCCGCGTGGCGCTGGCTCGTGCCGCTGCTGCTGCTCGTCGGGTGGGTGCTCAGCGTCGCCTGGCGGATGTGGCTGTCCCGACACATCGTGCTGCCGATCGCGCACACCGACGAGGACAGCTACCTCAACACCGCCCGCGCGCTGGCCGGCGGACCGGGCGGGTTCAGCAGCGAGAACGACCTGCTGCGCCGGGTCGGCTACCCGATGCTGATCTCGCCGGCGTTCCTCGGCGACCGGGACTTCGGCGACAGCTACCGACTGGTCCAGCTGATCAACGCGATGGTGAACTCGACGCTGCTGCCACTGGCGTACCTGCTGGGCCGGCGGCTGCTCCGGCTACGCCGCTCGTACGCCCTGCTCGCGGCGGTGGTGGCCGCGACCCTGCCGGCGACCGTCTTCTACGCCGGCGTCGCCATGATCGACACGGTGATGGCGCCGCTGGTGGTGGCCTGGCTGCTCGCCGTGCACCGTTGGATCGAGCGACCCGGTCCGCTCGCCGCGGCCACCGTCGGCCTGTTCGTCGGCGCGTTCCACCTTCTGCACTCCCGGGGCCTGGTGATCGTCGGGATACACGCCGGTCTGGTTCTGCTGCTGCTCATCCGCCGCCGGATCACCCCCGCCGGGGTGCTCGCGGCGCTGGCGCCGGTGCTGGCCCTGGCACTGGTCAACGAGGCCGGCATCCGGCTGCTCGGGGACAAGGTCTACCTGCTCGGCAGCACCCCGGGCGGGAGCGTGGTCGACGCGGTCGCCTCCGCGCAGGGCGTGGTCCGGGTCGGCGCGGCGGTCACCACCCAACTCTGGTACCTGGTCGTGATCACGTTCGGGATGGCCGGGGTGGCCTGGGCCGCCGCCGTCCGGGAACTGTGGCGTCCCCGGCACGGCGACGCGACCCGCTGGACGATGGGCGTCGCGCTGGCCGCGAGCATCGGAGTCGCCAGCGGGGCCTCGGTGATCCTCGCCGGCATCACCGGCAAACCCTTGGACGCGATCTACGCGCGCTACGTGCAGATGCTCGCGCCGTTCTGGATGCTCGTCGGGCTCGGGGTGCTGCTCACCGTCGGACGCCGGGTGGTGCTGCGCCGCACCGCCGTCGCGGTGGGCCTGCTGATCGCCGGCGGCGCGGTCGTCGCGGTCCGGCTCGCGTACGTGGCCAGCCGGGGGCACTCGTTGCGCTACGGCGGGTTCGGCGCGCCGGACCTGGTGGCGCTGACCGGCGGCTGGGAGGAGATGCGGCCGGTCGTCGGGTCGCTGATCGGCATCGCCGGCTGCCTGCTGCTCGTCGCCGCGGTCCAGGTGCCCCGGCTGCGGCTGCCGATCCTCGGTGCGCTCGTGGTGGTCAACCTCGTCACCATGCAGGTGATCGACCAGCGGTTGGTCCGGCCGACGGTGGCGAGCACCGCACCCACCCCCCGCGTGGCCGACGTCGGGGTACGCCCCGGCGAGCGGGTGTGGGCCTCCACCGGGGTGCACTACATCCAGCGGTTCAACCTGAGCCACCAGGTGACCTGGACCGACGTGCGGTGGTTCCGCGAGCAGCCCCCGGCCGCCGCGCAGGTGGTGTTCGCCCGGTGGGCGCCCGGCCAGCCCGACGACTGGGACGGCGCGAGGTACGGCTTCGTGCGGCTCGGCGGCAACGAGCGCCAGCACTGGGCCGCGTGGCGGCGGGCCTGACCCGCCGCCACGCCACCATCTTGTGAACGGCGGATGTCCGCCGGGAATATCGGTGGTTAAAGGTGTCCGGCCATTACGGAAATATGTGCGGCGCCTAGCGCCGGCGACGGTCTGCCTGGGCGAGCGAAATGGGGATGACGGTGATTTCCCGGCCGTCGGACATCTCCCGGCGACCCGCGCCCTCGACAAAACGGAAACGCCGGTTCATCTGCCGTACGACGGTGTTGTGCTCCAGCACCTCCCCGTCGAGCCGGTCCAGGTGCAGCCCGTCGAAGGCGTACTCGACGGCCTCCCGCATGATGCCCAGCCAGGCGGGCAGCGTCTCGTCCCGCTCGGCCAGCCCGTCGGAGTCCAGATAGAAGCCCCAGGCGCCGGTGCGCGGGCCGTCCAGCCGCAGGTCGAAGAAGGTGACCACACCGCAGGGGCGGTCGTCGCGGACGTACACCAGGACCCGCCGCGACGGGTCGTCGCGGACCGCCGACCACCACCGGGCGTGCTCCTCGGCGGTGATCTCGTGGCTGTTCTTGCTGACCTGACGGTTGGTTTCCTGGTTACGCCAGGACAACATCAGGTGAACGTCGTCCGCCGTTGCTTCGCGCAGCACGTGCCTCTCGCTTTCAATCTGTTCACGCCCGGTCCGAAAACCCTACCCGGCTGCACCGGGAAATCAGATATGCATTCGTTGGGTTGTAGACTCCGGCGCATGAACGAATTGAGTCGCGCGCAGATCCGCGACCTCATGGCTCAGGTGCTGAAGAACCAGGACAAGGAGCTGCCCGCCGATGACGCGGCGCAGCTGCGGGAAATCGGCTTCCGCTCACTGGACTTCTCCGAGTTGGCCCTGCGGGTGGAGGACGAGACGGGGGAGGAGCTCAACTTCGACGCCCCCGGCCTGCGCCGCATCGCCACCGTCGGGGACGTCCTCGACTTCCTCGTCGAGCTTCAGCACCAGTGACCGTCGCGACACCCGGCCCCGCGACGGCCGCGCGATCGGAGCCGGCCGGCGTCGACAACCGCGTCGTCGTCGGCGGCGCCGCGCTGACCTGGCGGGCGCTGCGACGCCGGCGCTGCCCGACCCCGCAGCGG
>NZ_JAEVHM010000245.1 GCF_016802865.1 Micromonospora parastrephiae
GGGGAGTCGCCCGAGCTTCGACACAGTATCGACACCGATCTGTATGACGTGTCCGATCCCCGTCAGCGATGGTTCGCGGACGAGATCGAACGCGACATCGCTTCCTTTTTGGACGCCCTGGGGAGCGGACGTCTCAGGTTGAGTCGTGGGCGAAACAAGACGGCGATCGTCTTTCCGAACGCGGGGAGGTATGTGCGGGTGGAGCGTGGACGCGTGTTCACCCGCCGGCGGGAGTACGAACGTGAGGTGGACGCGGAAGCCGGTGACCAGTTCCAGCCGTTCGGCCCGTAACCGGGGCCGTTGACCAGCCTGAACCGTGGAGCGGGCGACGGGAATCGAACCCGCACCGTCAGTTTGGAAGACTGAAGCTCTGCCATTGAGCTACGCCCGCGCTCCGCCCCGCCGAAACGGGACGCGCCGACAGCGTACCCAATCCCCCTGCCGGCCGCGCAGCCGCGCCGCCACGCCAGGCCAAGATCCGCGCAACATCGGGGATGTAGGGGCCTCGACGCCTCCGGAGGCAGCACTGTCCCCGACACTGCGCGGATCTTGAACGGGCGCCCGGAGCGCCGCCCGGCGCGGCGCGAGCAGGGGGTGCGGTGGGGGTTTTCGGGGGATTGTGTCCGGGTGGGTGCGGCCCCGGCACTGCCTGAGGCGCGTCGACGGCATAGACTGCACGTCGCCACGGGGTGTGGCGCAGCTTGGTAGCGCACTCGCTTTGGGAGCGAGGGGCCGTGGGTTCAAATCCCGCCACCCCGACTGTCGTCCGCGGCCGGGCCGCCCAGGGCTCCGCCCAGTGCGGTCCCCGGGCGCTGCCGGTGCGTCAGGCCGGCTCACCTACACTCGATGGGCTGAATCACGCCCAGACTCAACTGAGATCCGTCAAGGAGTACGCCTGTGAAGAGCACCGTCGAGACTCTGAGCCCGACGCGCGTGCGGCTCGCCATCGAGGTGCCGTTCGTCGAGCTCGAGCCGAGCCTCAAGAAGGCGTACCGGGAGATCGGTTCGCAGGTCCAGGTTCCCGGCTTCCGCCGGGGCAAGGTGCCGACCGCGGTGATCGATCAGCGGGTGGGCCGGAGCACCGTCCTCAACGAGGCGGTCCAGGACGCCATCCCGGAGAACATCCTCGCCGCGGTGCGCGAGCACGACCTGAAGACGCTGGGGCGTCCCGAGGTCGAGATCACCGAGTTCAACGACGGCGACTCGTTGAACTTCACCGCCGAGGTCGACGTCCGCCCGGAGATCACCCTGCCCGACGCGAGCACCATCGAGGTGACCGTCGACGAGCTGCAGATCGACGAGAGCGAGATCGACGAGCAGGTGAAGAACCTGCGGGAGCGGTTCGCCACCCTCAAGACCGTCGAGCGGGCCGCCGCCGAGGGCGACTACGTGCAGATCGACCTGAACGCCACCGTCGACGGCGAGGACGTGCCGGGCGGCCAGGCGAGCAACATCTCCCACGAGGTGGGCAGCAAGCAGCTCCTGCCGGGTCTCGACGAGGCCGTGGTCGGCCTCGCCGCCGGCGAGAGCACCACCTTCACCACCCAGCTGGTCGGCGGCGACTTCGCCGGCCGCGACGCCGAGGTGGCGGTGACCGTGCGCACGGTCAAGGAGAAGGAGCTGCCGGAGCTGAACGACGAGTTCGCGCAGATGGCCAGCGAGTTCGACACGATCGAGGAGCTGCGCGGCGACCTGCGGGCACGGGTCACCCAGGGCAAGCAGGTCGAGCAGATCTACGCCGCTCGGGACAAGGCCCTGGCGCAGCTGGTCGAGGCCGCCGAGGTGCCGGCGCCGGAGGGCGTCGTCCGCGAGGAGGTCGCCAGCCGCAAGCAGGCGATGGTCGACCAGCTGGAGCGGATCGGCGCCTCCCTGGAGGAGTACCTGGCGGCCGAGGAGAAGACCGAGGAGCAGATCGACGCCGAGCTGACCGAGGCGGCGACCGAGGGCGTCAAGGTGCAGCTCCTGCTGGACACGCTGGCCGACGCCGAGGACGTGCAGGTCTCCGACGACGAGTTCGGCCACGAGATCGTGCACCGGGCGCAGCGCGCCGGCATGGCTCCGCAGCAGTACTACGACCAGCTGGTGCGTTCCGGCGCGGCCGCCGCGGTCTTCGGTGACGTGCGGCGGGGCAAGGCGCTCGCGGCCGTCATGGAGCGGATCACGATCAAGGACTCGGCCGGCAACGAGGTCACCCTGGACGCGTTGCGCGCCGCCAACGAGGCGGAGCACAACCACGAGCACTGATCGTCGGGTGCGGCCGCCGTCCGCCGCTGCGCGGTGGACGGCGGCCGAATCCATTCCCGGGTACGCCCGGACGCCCGCGCCGCGGGTGCGCTCGACACAGCTGCGCTGAGAGCGAACAGTGCCCCGACCGGGACTCTGCCGCCCCGCACAGCGGTTAGTGTCGGGAAAGACGGTACGGAGAGCGAAGGGCTGCCATGACCGACATGCACATCCCCAAGAAGTCGCTCCGGGCGATTGACGCGCGCGGTGGCGACTCCATTGGCAACCTCGACGACTCGGTCTACAACCGGTTGCTCAAGGAACGCATCATCTTCCTGGGCAGTGAGGTGACCGACCAGGTCGCCAACCGCATCTGCGCGCAGCTGCTGCTGCTCGCCGCGGAGGACCCGGACCGCGACATCAACCTGTGGATCAACTCGCCGGGTGGCTCGGTCTACTCCGGCATGGCGATCTACGACACCATGCAGTTCATCGACAACGACGTGTCGACCGTGGCGATGGGCATGGCCGCCTCGATGGGCCAGCTGCTGCTCTGCGCGGGCACCAAGGGCAAGCGGTACGCCCTGCCGCACGCCCGGATCATGATGCACCAGCCGTCCGGTGGCCTGGGCGGTACGGCGTCCGACATCGCCATCCAGGCGGAGCAGATGCTCTACACGAAGCGGATGTTCCAGGAGCGGGTCGCGCACCACACCGGCCAGAGCCAGTCGCAGATCGAGGCGGACTCGGACCGGGACCGTTGGTTCACCGCCCAGGAGGCCATGGACTACGGCTTCATCGACAAGGTGATCATCGGAGCCGCTCAGGTTCCGGATGGCGCCGGGACCCTGAGCTGAGGAGCTGACGATGACCGATCTGAGCTTGCCGCCCCAGTTCGCGGCCGTGCACAACCGCTACGTTCTGCCGTCGTTCGTCGAGCGCACGTCGTACGGGGTCAAGGAGTCGAACCCGTACAACAAGCTCTTCGAGGACCGGATCATCTTCCTCGGTGTGCAGGTGGACGACGCGTCGGCCAACGACGTGATGGCCCAGCTGCTCACGCTGGAGGGCACCGACCCGGACCGCGACATCATCATGTACATCAACTCGCCCGGTGGCTCGTTCACGGCCATGACGGCGATCTACGACACCATGCAGTACGTCCGCCCGGACATCTCGACGGTCTGTCTCGGGCAGGCCGCGAGCGCGGCGGCGGTGCTGCTGTCGGCGGGCACGCCGGGTAAGCGGATGGCTCTGCCGAACTCGCGGATCATCATCCACCAGCCGGCCACCGAGGGCGGCTACGGGCAGGGCTCGGACATCGAGATCCAGGCCCGGGAGATCCTGCGGATGCGGACGCAGTTGGAGGACATGCTGTCCCGACACTGCAACCGCCCGATCGAGCAGGTTCGCAAGGACATCGACCGTGACAAGATCATGACGGCCGAGGAGTCCAAGGAGTACGGGCTGGTCGACACGATCCTGACCAGCCGCAAGAAGGGCCTGCTGGCCGCCAACGCGGCCAGCTGAGCAGTACCGGGTCAGAGGTTGGCCGGGCGTCCGTTCCCGGCCGACCTCTGACACACCCGTTTTGGGGGTCGGAGAATGCCCCGTCAGCGGGTAACGTCGGGTCCGTACCGCTTCGCCGGTTGGGCCGGCGGGACGAACCAAGCCGGGCGGCGCGCAGCGTCCGCAGGTCAGGGCCGGGTCTCCGGCCGATGAGTGCAGGGAGAACGTAGGTGGCACGGATCGGTGACGGCGGCGACCTACTGAAATGCTCCTTCTGCGGCAAGTCGCAGAAGCAGGTGAAGAAGCTCATCGCGGGCCCGGGGGTCTACATCTGCGACGAGTGCATCGATCTCTGCAACGAGATCATCGAAGAGGAGCTGGCCGAGTCCGGCGAGGTGAAGTGGGAAGAGCTTCCCAAGCCGATGGAGATCTGCCAGTTCCTCGACAACTACGTCGTCGGGCAGGACCAGGCCAAGAAGGCGCTCGCGGTGGCGGTCTACAACCACTACAAGCGCATCCAGGCCGAGGCGGCCGGCGCACCGGGCTCCGGCAGTGACGCCGTCGAGCTGGCGAAGTCCAACATCCTGCTGCTCGGCCCGACGGGGTGCGGCAAGACCCACCTGGCGCAGACGCTCGCCCGGATGTTGAACGTCCCGTTCGCCATCGCGGACGCCACGGCGCTGACCGAGGCGGGCTACGTCGGCGAGGATGTGGAGAACATCCTCCTCAAGCTGATCCAGGCCGCCGACTACGACATCAAGCGCGCCGAGACCGGCATCATCTACATCGACGAGGTCGACAAGATCGCCCGTAAGTCGGAGAACCCGTCGATCACGCGGGACGTCTCCGGCGAGGGTGTGCAGCAGGCGCTGCTCAAGATGCTGGAAGGCACGGTGGCCAACGTGCCGCCGCAGGGCGGTCGCAAGCACCCGCACCAGGAGTTCATCCAGATCGACACGACCAACGTGCTGTTCATCTGCGGTGGCGCGTTCGCCGGGCTGGATCAGATCATCGAGTCCCGCACCGGTCAGGGCGGCACCGGGTTCGGTGCCCGGCTCCGGTCGGTGTCCGACCGGTCGACCGATGACATCTTCAGCCAGGTCATGCCGGAGGACATGCTCAAGTTCGGGCTGATCCCCGAGTTCGTCGGCCGGCTCCCGGTGATCACCAACGTGCGCAGCCTGGACCGCTCCGCGCTGGTGCGCATCCTCACCGAGCCGCGCAACGCGCTGGTCCGGCAGTACCAGCGGCTGTTCGAGCTGGACGGGGTCGAGCTGGAGTTCGACGAGCCGGCGCTGGAGGCGATCGCCGACCAGGCGATGCTGCGGGGCACCGGCGCGCGCGGTCTGCGGGCCATCATCGAAGAGGTTCTGCTCTCCGCGATGTACGAGGTACCGAGCAACCCCGACGCCGCCCGGGTGCTGATCACCCGTGAGGTGGTCCTGGAGAACGTCAACCCGACGATCGTTCCGCGCGAGTTCACCGGGCGGCGCGCCCGGCGGGACCGCGAGGAGAAGTCGGCCTGATCCTCCCCACGTCACGCCGGCCGCTCACTCCTGACGCGGCGGCGTGATCTCGTTCGGCGGTCCCACTCGCCCGACGGGGTGACCACCACCACGCGTTCCTCCGATCGCCGTGACCGTGGTCTCCCAGCTGTTGAGCGTCCCGCTGCTGGCCGTGCTGGTGCTGGTCGTGCCCGGTTACCCCCACGGCCGGGGACATCCCCTGCGGGCTCGTCGTCGCGCTCTAACCGGCCAGCGCGTGCTGCTCGCACTCGCCGTCGACCGGGAACGCCTCCGCCCGCTCCAGGTCGTCGGGCTCGGGTTCGCCGCAGGCGCCCTGGTGCCGGCCAGCATCCGACGCTGTCCGTGGTGGCCGGTGCGGTCGTACCCTGGGCTCATGCGCGTCGCCGTCTGCCAGCTGAACGCCCGGGACGACCGCAAGGCCAACCTGGCCGCCGCGGAGGTCCTGCTGGAACGCGCCGCCGCCGGCGGCGCGGATCTCGCCGTCCTCCCGGAGTACGTCGACTATCTCGGCCCCGCCACCGGGCTGCCCGAGCCGGAGCCGGTGGACGGGGAGGTGGGTGCCTTCTTCGCCGCGGTCGCCCGGCGGCTCGGCATCTGGTTGGTGGCCGGTTCGTTCCACGAGGCCGGTCCGGACCCGGAGCGCACCTGGAACACGTCGCTGGTCTTCGACCGTTCCGGCAGCCTGGCTGCGAGCTATCGCAAGATCCACCTGTACGACGTGGAGATCCCGGGCCGGGTCTCCTACCGCGAGTCGGCGACGGTGGCGCCCGGGACGCAACCGGTGGTGGTCGACGTCGAGGGTCTGCGGGTGGGTCTGTCGATCTGTTACGACCTGCGCTTTCCCGAGCTGTACCGCGCACTGGCCACCGATGGCGGCGCCCAGCTGCTGGTGGTCCCGGCGGCGTTCATGATGCATACCGGCCGTGATCACTGGGAGGTCCTGCTGCGGGCGCGGGCGATCGAGAACCAGTGCTTCGTGGCGGCGGCGGGCCAGACCGGGGACCACGAGCCCGGCCGTACCTGTTTCGGGCGCAGCATGGTGGTCGACCCGTGGGGGACCGTCCTCACCCAACTGCCGGACGGGCCGGGGGTGTCCGTCGCGGACCTGGACCTCGACCGGCTCACCGCGATCCGAGCCGAGCTGCCCAGCCTCGCGAACCGCCGGCTCTGAGCCTCAGCCCTCCAGCAGAACGCCGATCACCGCGAACCCGGCGATCGCCGCGGCGGTGACCAACAGCGCGGTGGTCATCCGCGACCGGCCCCG
>NZ_JAEVHM010000246.1 GCF_016802865.1 Micromonospora parastrephiae
TCGTCGGCCGGGCCGGACGCGTCGGTCTGCGTGTCGCTGGGCACGGTGTCGGAGAGCGGACGTACCGGCGGGGTGGCCGTGGCGGCCGGCCGCACCGGGCCTGCTGCGGCCAGCTGGCCAGGCCGGGCGCGGCGCGCAGGCCGGCGGCCCGGATCAGGTCCCGCAGCGCCGGCTCGTCCAGCTCGCCGAGCTGGCCGTACGTGCGCACACCGGCGGCCTGAAGCGCCGCCGCCATCTTCGGCCCGATGCCCTGGATCCGACGGAAGTCGTCGGCCGGGCCGGACGCGTCGGTCTGCGTGTCGCTGGGCACGGTGTCGGAGAGCGGACGTACCGGCGGGGTGGCCGTGGCGGCCGGCCGCACCGGGGGCGTGGCCCGTACCGGCTCCGTGTCGGCGTCCGTCCCCTCGCCGTCCACCGGCGGGGGGCGTCGGGTCGACGGGCGTCACCTCGGCCGGAGTCACCGCGTCGGTGTCGGCCTCGCGCGGCGCGGCGTCCGGCTCGGCCGGCGGGGCCTCGGCGTGCGGGACGCCGGCCGGAGTCGCGTCGGCCGGGGTGGCGTCGGCAGGAGTCGCGTCGGCCGGGGTGGCGTCGGCTTGCGGGGCGTCGCTGGACGCGATGTCGTCCGCCGGCGGACGCGGAGCGATCACGGCCGCCGGTACGGGCTCCTCTGCCGTGACCGGCTCGGGGGTGGGCTGTCCGGCGGGCTCGGCGGTGTCGTACCGGTCGGCGCTGGGACGGGCGGCGGGGGCTCGGTCAGCGCCATGTCGGCGGGGTCGACGGTGGTCGGGGCGTCCGCCGGGGCGGGGGCCTCCGATGTGGTCACCGCGGCCGGCGCGCTGATCGTGTCCACCGGGGTCGGCTCGTCGGCGACCGCGTTCGGCGCCGGGTCGACGGTCGCCGTCGGGCGGGCCTCGTCGGTGACGGCCGCCGGCGTCGGGGTGGCGATGTCGGCCAGCCCGGCGACGGGATCACCGTCCACGATCGACCGACCC
The DNA here is from genome assembly GCF_016802865.1 of Micromonospora parastrephiae. Classification (GTDB taxonomy): domain Bacteria; phylum Actinomycetota; class Actinomycetes; order Mycobacteriales; family Micromonosporaceae; genus Micromonospora; species Micromonospora parastrephiae. Next base: position 993 of record NZ_JAEVHM010000246.1, read on the forward strand.
TGCCCGCTGCCCCGCCGGCCGCGCAGCAACCACCCGCCCGCCAAACCGAGCAACAGTGCCAATACCACTATCAGCGAGTGTCCGATAGACCACGCCACGGCGAACCTCCCTCTCACATCGTCGGAAAAGTCACGAGAAAAACTCGCCGCAGCTTCGCACATGCGTCATGACGACGACAGAGAGGACCGGTCGGTGCCGGCACGGGTGCGACGGTCACCGCGCCGCGTGCCCGACAAGTGACGCAGCGTCGCGTCGGGCATGAGGAAACCCGGGCCCGGCAGGGGAAGCCGGCCCGGGTCGGTGACGGCGATCAGTCCTGGTCGCCCTCGTAGGTGTGGAAGTCGTCGACGAACCGGCGGCGCAGCCGCGGCACCCGACTGGTCACCCCGAAGTAGCCGCGTGCCCCGAGCAGCGCGAGCCGACCCACCACCGGCCGGTACATCCGGTCCTCGCCGCTGGTGCCGCTGCGGTTCAGCGATTCGGTGACCCGCGCGAAGCCGTACGGCACCATCGCCGCCTCGTAGTCGGCCACCGCCTGCACCAGGGTCCTGTCGCCGGCGGCGGCGTGGACGAGTTGCTGACAGAGCAGCCGGGCGTCGCGCAGCGCGGTGTTCGCGCCGACCCCGCGCCCCGGCGTCATGGTGTGGATGGCATCGCCGAGGAGGGTGACGGTGCTGCTCTTCCAGGGCGGCACCGGTTCGGACGTGGTCACCTTGATCGGCAGGGCGCTGTCCGGGTCGCTCAGGCTCAACAGCTCCCGTAGGTGCGGATGCCAGTTTCCGGTGAGGTCCAGAGCGACGCGCTTGAGGTCCTCGCCGCGGCGTCGCATGACGTCGGCCGGGAACCGGCGGGCCGCACTCCAGATGATCAGGTTGATGTTGTCCGTGGTGGTGTCGTGAGCCAGGCCGGGCCAGGCCCGCAGCAGGGCGGCGTCGGCGTCGTCGACACCCGGCTTGATCGCCCGGGCGGCATCCCACCGGAACTCCATGACGTGCAGCACACCCATCGTCCCGCCGGCCCCGAAGATCAGCGAGATGCCCTGGCGGACCCGCTCCGGCACGAGATCGCGGGTGTGCCCGGTCAGCGGGATCCGGGTGGCGATGTTGATGGTGCCCGCGTCGCGGGTCACGGCGTGCGGCAGGTACTGGTGGCGTACCGCGGAGTGGGTGCCGTCGGCCGCCACCAGCAGGTTGCCGGTGGCGCTGGTGCCGTCGGCGAAGTGGGCGGTGACCGTGCCGTCGTCGCGCTGCTCGTACCGGATGAAGGTCTTGTCGAAGTGCACCACGTCGGTCAGGCCGGTCAGTAGGACCTGACGCAGCACCATCCGGGCCACCGAGTGCTCGGTGTGCTCCGGGTCGGCGTCCGGTCGCAACTCGAACGAGGCGGTCTGACGCAACCCCTGCGTGACGACGTTGAAGTAGCGCGGCGGTCGGGCGCAGGTGGCCAGGAAGGTGGCGAACAACTCCGGTGGAAGGCACTCGCGCAGCGCCCGGCTGCCGGTCGGGCCGATGCCCACCCGGTAGCCGAGCAGCCCCTCCGCGCGGTGACGGTGCCGTTCGTAGACGGCGACGCTGATTCCGGCGCGCCGCAGCCCGTGTGCCAGGCACAGGCCGCCGGTGCCGGCACCGATGATCAGGACGTGCGGCGCGCTGGACATGTCAGCCGGCCGGGTGCGCCGCGGGCGCGTCGGCGGCGTCCCACCGGTAGAAGCAGCCGGCGATCGCGTCGCGGGGGGAGCGCCAGGTCGGCAGGTACGGCGAGGTGTGCGCCGACAGCCGCTCGTTGACCTGCTGGAAGAGGGGGTGGTTGCGGGCGGCGGCGAGCGCGTCCGGGTCGACGTCCGAGGTCTCCATCAGGTGGATGTACAGGTCGTGCAGGCAGTACAGGGACCGGTGCGTGACGCCGGTCAGGCCGGGCAGTTCGGTGGCGTCGGATTCGGCGAAGATCTGCGCGACCCGCCCCTCCGCGCCCGGGATGATCCGGCTGACGATCAGTAGACGACTCATGGGACCCCTTCCGCCGGTGGCTCACCCGATCCGCGGGACCGGCGGCCACGTGCTCTGTGCGCCCACCGTGCCGCAGCGTCTGTCACGTCACCGTCACGTGCGTCGACCGGCCGGTGACGGACGGTCGACCGGCTCCCGGGTGGCCTGGCGGATCGGGGCGAGGGTGTCGTCGAGCAGGGCGCTCATCGCCGGGCTGGGCTCCAGGCGCAACTCCCGGCGCAGCAGGTCGCGGTAGACGTAGAAGGCGTGCACGGCCTCGAAGGCGTTGCCCTCGGCGAGGTGGATGCGCACCACCAGCCGGTGCGGGGTCTCGCGCAACGGCTCGGCCGCCATGGCCTCCAGCGCCGCGTCCAGCGCCTCGCCGTGCCGGCCCGCGGCGAGATGCTGCCCGGCGACCTGCTCCAGCATGTGCAGGCGCAGCTGGCGCAGCCGCTCCCGGTCGAGCAGCACCCAGTCGTCGTACCAGCCGGGCAGCAGATCGTGTCGTCCGGCGGCGATGGCCCGGGCGGTGCACGGGTCGTCGCCGGCGCGGACCCGGGCCGCCGTGCCGATCAGCTCGTCCACGTCGAGCCGGACGGCCGGGCCCAGGCGTACGGTGTCGCCGGCCACGGTGATCGGGCAGCACGGGTCCTGCCGCAGCCGCCACAGGGCGGTGCGCAGCGACGACAGGGCACGGTCCTCCGAGACGTCGGGCCAGAGCAGTCCGGCGAGTTGGCTGCGGGTGGCGCCGGGGCGCAGGCCGATCAGCGCGATCACCCGTTGCAGCCCGCGCGGCACCACGACCGGCGCGGCGCCGCGCAGCAGTCGGAAACCGCCGAGCAGGTGCAGCGAGACGCCGCCCTCGGGTGGATCTCCGGCGGTCGGCACGGACGGATCAGCGGCCACGGCGGCACCCCCTGCGGAACGCTCGTCCCGACTGTCTGCTGTGTCCCGGATCGGCTGCCTGTGACGCCACTGTCGACCTCACCAGCGGGGTGCGACCACGGCTCTGCGGGCGCGGCCCCGCCCGCCGGGGCCGCCGGGCTGACCACGGTGAAGATTATCAATAGCGGTCACATTGAGTCAACGGCTCGTGGACCTTCTATCAGTGACGGTCAACCGTGAAATCGCTTCTGAACTGCTGAAACTTCGAGCAGCCCGCGCGCCGTGGGGTGAGGTGGACACATAGCTGATACACAGGTTGCGTCAACGCAGCGTCACCAGACGGCGTCGTCGGTCGGGTCTCCCCGGTGACGCCGCCGTGACGAGGACTCCCGCATCGTGTCGGCAGTCGTCCAGCGTCCGGGGTCACCCGCCGCCGGCCCGGACGCCGTGGGGGGAGGCCCAGCCATGGACCGAACGCTGATCGTCGCGAAGGTGGTACCGACCGCCGAGGAGCGGGTCGCCGAGATCTTCGCCGAGTCGGACGCGACAGAGTTGCCGCGCCTGGTCGGCGTCCGGCACCGCTCGCTGTACCGGCTGCACGACCTCTACGTGCACCTGCTCGAAACCGACCAGCCGGCGCAGGGAGCGGTCGAGGCCGCCCGCGGTCACCCCGAGTTCGTCCGGGTCAGTGACCGGCTGCGGCCCTACGTCTCGCCGTACCTGCCGACGTGGCGCTCGCCGCGGGACGCGATGGCGCAGTGCTTCTACCGGTTCGACGCCGCCGACGCCGGGCGCCGTCGTGACGGCCACCGCGCCGCGCGAGGAGCAGCTCTGGTCACGCTGCGCCGGCTGCGCCAGCCTGCTCTACCGCAAACGGCTGCGACGCAACCTCGACGTCTGCCCGGAGTGCGGCGCACACGCCCGCCTCGGCGCCCCGGAACGCCTGCGCCAGCTCGTCGACCCGGGATCGCTGCGCCTGCTGCCCGACCGGCTGCCCGAGGTCGACCCGATCGACTTCGTCGACGTGCTGCCGTACCCGCACCGGCTCACCGCCGCGCGGGCCAGCACCGGGCTGTCCGAGGCGGTCGTCTGCGGCACCGCCACCATCGGCGGGCACCCGGCCGTGCTCGCGGTGATGGACTTCCGCTTCCTCGGCGGCAGCCTCGGCTGCGCCGTGGGGGAGCTGATCACCCAGGCGGCCGAACGGGCCCTGGACGACGGTGTCCCCCTCATCCTGGTCACCGCCTCCGGCGGGGCGCGGATGCAGGAGGGCGCCCTGTCGTTGATGCAGATGGCCACGGTCAGCCAGGCCATCGCCGCGCTGCGCGAGGCGGGTCTGCTCACCGTCAGCGTGCTCACCGACCCGACCTACGGCGGGGTGGCGGCGTCGTTCGCCACCAACACCGACCTGGTGCTCGCCGAGAGCGGCGCCCGGATGGGGTTCGCCGGCCCGCGAGTGATCCGACAGGTCACCGGCCGGGCGTTGCCGGAGGGCTTCCAGACCGCCGACTTCCTGCTGCGCCACGGCCAGGTCGACATGGTGGTGCAGCGCCGGTCGCTGCGGGGACGGCTCGTGGCGTTGCTCGCCGCGACCGGCTCCGGCCGCCCGCCTCGGTCCGCCGTACCCCGTCAGGAGCCGGCGCCGCGCCGCGAGCGCCTCGCCGACGACCGCGTCGTCGTGCCGCCGCCGGCGGCGGGTGAGCTCCCGGGGGAACGCGACGCGTGGGACACCGTACGGATGGCCCGCCACCCCGGGCGACCGACCACCCTGGACTACCTCGACTCGGTCTTCGACGGGTTCGTGGAACTGCACGGCGATCGACTTGGTGCGGACTGCCCGGCCGTCGTCGGAGGCGTGGCCCGGCTGGACGGGCGGCACGTGATGGTGATCGGCCACCAGAAGGGGCACACCACCGCCGAACTCGTCGCGCACAACTTCGGCATGGCCAGCCCCGCCGGTCACCGTAAGGCGCTGCGGTTGATGCGCCTGGCCGCCCGGCTCGGCCTGCCGGTGGTCACCCTCGTCGACACCCCCGGGGCCGACCCGGGGGTGAGCGCCGAGGAGCAGGGTCAGGCGGCGGCCATCGCGGAGAACATCCTCACGCTCACCGTGCTGCCCACCCCGGTGCTCGCGGTGATCACCGGTGAGGGCGGCAGCGGAGGCGCGTTGGCTCTCGCGGTCGCCGACCGGGTGCTGATGCTCGAGCACGCCGTCTACTCGGTGATCAGCCCGGAGGGCTGCGCGGCCATCCTCTGGCCGGACCGGTCCGCGGCGCCACAGGCCGCCCGTGCGCTGCGGCTGACCGCACCCGACCTGTGCCGACTCGGGGTGATCGACGAGGTCGTGCCGGAGCCGGCACCGGCCGCGCACGACGACCCCGCGGAGACGGCACGACGCCTGCGCGCGGCCCTGCTGACGAACCTGTTGCCGCTGCTGGACGTCCCGACCGCGACGCTGGTCCGCCGCCGTCGGCAGCGCTTCCGCCGGTTCGGCGCGGCGCGCGGCTTCTCCCGGGCCGGTGCCCGGTGACCGCCGCGGCCGCCAGCGACCAGGCGGTGTCGACGAACGGGCACGGCGGGACGCGGCTCGACGCGCCGGACGGACACCGGCCCGACGAGAC
>NZ_JAEVHM010000247.1 GCF_016802865.1 Micromonospora parastrephiae
GCACGGCGGGCTCGGCGCGCAGCAACGCCAGCCCGCGCCGGACCAGCACCCGGGGGGCCTTGCGCTGCTCGGCAAGATCGCGGGCCAGCCGGCGTACGAAGGTCGCTCCGCGCGGGCGCCGCAGCGCGTACGCCCCGGCGAGCAGCCCTCGGCGACGGCACTCCTCGACGATCTCGGCGGCGAAGATCCCTTCCGCAACGAAAATTGGCGATCCGGCGACATCAAATGGCCGGGTGGTCACCCTTCGATCTGCGCCGATCGCATAAACCGGCACATCGGCCCGACCCTCACGAGCCAGTTGGGCAATCGTTTCGACCGCCGTCAGAGCGTCCCACGAGTCGGGTGATTCCCAATCCACCTGGCCGTTTCGGTGCGGCAACGTAGGGTCATCACCGTCTTTGTAGAAGTCGTCCAGGCAGAGCACCGGCAAGCCGGTTTGCTGCGCTATGTACGACTTTCCGGAGCCGGAAGGTCCGGCGAGCAGGACAACGCGGTGCGGATGTTTCATTACCTTCAGTTACTCCGGCCAGACGGACTGCTATCAAATCGCATCAACATCTCATCACACCTTCGGCGGGTGACAACCTGGGCTTTCTTCTTGCCGGGCGGCGTGATGGAATCTCGGGGGTCCGACCCGCCGGGTCGTCGCTGGGCGTTGCCCGGGGCAACGCGTTGAAGCTGTAATCGCGAGGGCGGTGACGTGAGCAAACGGCCAAAGACGGCGGGCTCCTTCCTGTCGCGGCTGCGCCGGCCGGCCAGCCGGCTCCGGGACATGCCGATCTGGTCCAAGCTCGGTCTCATCATGATCGTGCCGACCATCGCCACGGTCGTCGTGGGCACCAGTGGTCTCGTCGACCACCTGGAAAGGCTCAACAATGCCAACCGAGCTGGCGACCTGGCCAACCTGTCGAGCTACTCGGGCGACCTGGTCAACACACTGCAGGACGAGCGGACCACCGCCGTGCTGCTGCTGCAGGCGGCCGGGACGCAACCGAAGGCGCAGTACCAGGAGGCCTACAACCGGGTGACCTCCCGGGTGGACCGGGACGCGGCCCCGTACCGGCAGCAGCGGGCCGAGATTGAGGACCTGCCGAGCAGCCTGGAAGGTCAGCTCGACAGCATCGACCAGAATCTGCAGGACCTGTCGGGCGTCCGCAGTCAGGTGTTCAGCGGCAAGCTCAAGCTCACCGAGACGATCCAGGCCTACGAGGGTCTGATCAGCGATCTGCTCGCCATCCGTGACTCGGCCACGCAGCTCGCGGGTGACAACGAGCTGAGCGACCGGATGCGCGCCGCCGCGGCGGTCGCCCGGGAGAAGGAGTTCCTCTCCGTACGCCGTGTCGTCGTCCACCGCGCGCTCGGCGCGCAGCGGATGACCCCGGTGCTGCGCACCGACTACATCGCCAGCGGCACCGGTCAGCAGCAGGCACTGCAGAGCTTCAAGGCCGTCGCCAGCCCGGACGAGGCGAAGTTCCACGACCAGACGGTCGCCGGCGGTGACCGTCGCGAGGCGCAGAACTACACCGGCTGGATCGACGGCAACACCACCGGCGACATGCGCGGCGCGCCGTTCGGGCCGGACCAGTGGGATTCCGCCATGACGGCGAACGCCAAGCTGATCCGCAACGTCGAGACGCGGCTCGACAACGACGTGGTCGCCGAGGCCGACAGCCTGCGCTCCGACGTCCAACGTCAGGTGTTCCTGGAGACCGGCCTGCTGCTCAGCATGCTGCTGCTGGCCATCCTCTTCGCCTACCTGGTCGCCCGCTCGATGGCCCGCTCGCTGCGTGAGCTGCGCCAGGGCGCCCTGGCCGTCGCCCAGTACGGCCTGCCGCAGGCGGTGGCCCGGCTGCGTGACCCGCAGGTCGTCGGACAGCTCTCCCCGGTGCAGTTGGCCAACCAGATCGCCGAGCCGCTACCGGTCCGCAGCAGGGACGAGTTCGGTCAGGTGACCGAGGCGTTCAACGCCGTCCACCTGGAGGCGGTCCGAACGGCCGCCGAGCAGGCGGCGCTTCGCGCCTCTGTCGCGACCATGTTCGTCAACCTGGCCCGCCGTTCCCAGATCCTGGTCGACCGCCTCATCGGGCACCTCGACCGGCTGGAGCGCGGCGAGGAAGACCCGGACCGCCTTGCCGAGCTGTTCCAGCTCGACCACCTGGCCACCCGGATGCGTCGCAACGACGAGAACCTGCTGGTGCTCGCCGGCGCCGACTCCACCCGCGTGCAGCGCGAACCGGCCGCCCTCATCGACGTGCTGCGCGCCGCGCAGTCCGAGGTGGAGCACTACACCCGGATCGAGTTCGGGGTCATCGACCGTGACATCGAGGTCGCCGCGCACGCGGTCAACGACCTGGTGCACCTCGTCGCCGAGCTGTTCGACAACGCCACCGCGTTCTCGCCGCCCGACTCGCAGGTGATGGTCGAGGCTCGCCGGGTCGGCGACCGCGCCTCGCTCTACGTCGAGGACCGCGGCATCGGGATCAGCCGCGAGCAGTTGCAGGACCTCAACGAGCGACTGGCGACGCCGCCGCAGGTGGACGTGGCCGTCTCCCGGATGATGGGCCTGGTCGTGGTCGCCCGACTGGCGTCCCGGCACGGGGTCCGGGTCGAGCTGCGCCCCGGCGCTGACCGGGGCACGGTCGCCGACGTGACCCTGCCCACCTCGGTGCTGGTGCCCCGGGCGCTCTCCGGCCGGGTGCAGCAGCCTCCGGCCCTGCCCGCGGCCGGTGGCGCCCAGAACGGTGGGCCCGCGCCCGCCTTCGGCGCGCTGCCCGCGCTGGGCAACGTCCCTCGCCCCAGCGAGTCCGGCAACCAGGTCACCCTGGGCGGTCGGCCGTTCGACCCGGCACCGCGCAACGGCGCCGGCACCCCCGCCAACTCGGGCGGGTACCGCTCGATGCCGGCCTGGTCCGACCTGACCGGCGCGGCCGGCGCCAATGGCGTCAACGGCGGCGACGGGTTCACGCCCCGGCCGGCCAACGGCCAGCCGATCGACCCGCTGCCGCAGCGCCGGGCCGGCGACGAGCCCTCGACCACCGGCCAGCAACAGCCCATCCCGCGGCAGCTGCCCAGCAGCCCGGAGGCGCCGACCCGTACGTCGGCGCCGCCGATCTCCGCGCAGCCGTACTCCGGTGCACCGGTCTCCGCCTCCCCGGCCTCGGGTCAGCCGTACTCCGGCCAGCCCTACTCGGGTGCGCCGTACGGCGGCCCGCCGGTGTCCGCCGCCCCGGCCTCCGGTCAGCCGTACTCCGGGCAGCCGTACTCGGCGCCGCCGGTCTCCGGCCAGTCGTTCAGCGGTTTCGTGCCCCGCTCCGCCCCGCCCGCCCAGGCGCCCAGCGCTCCCGCACCGCCGGCCTGGCCGCCGGTGCCGGCCAGCGAGCGGGAGGCGGCGACCCCGCCGGTGCCCGAGCGGCTCGCCGCCGCCCTGGACATGACGACGGAGCTGCCACGGGTGCCCCGCCCCGGCGAGCAGCCGGCAGCCGCGGCGCAGTCTTCGGCTCCGGCCCCAGCCGCTCCGGTTCCGACCCCGGCTCCTACCCCGGCCGCACCGGTGCAGAGCCGGCCGGCACCGCAGCAGCCGCAGGCCCAGAACCGGCAGCGGTACGCGGATGAGACCATGGAGCTGCCGATCTTCCGGGAGCTCGAGTCGGCCTGGTTCCGTACCCGACGTCCGGGCCGGACGGAGGCGGCGGCAGCCGCCAAGCCGGCGGCGAACGGCGGTGCCGCGACGCAGCAGTTCGCGACGGTCGAGGCGGGCGGTCCGGCCGGCCCCAAGACACCACCCGGGACGACAGGTAACACACCGATGGCAGACACTCCGACGGCCGGAGGAGCGCCGCGGGACAACGGGTCGACAGCGAACGGGGGCGCTCGCCCCAGCCTCGCCGAGAGCCTGCCGAACCGCCGGCCCCAACCGCAGCAGACCAACGGCTGGCAGACCGCCGCCGACGACGGCTGGCGTGCCGCCTCGGCAGCCGCCAGCGCGGTGCCGGTGGCCGAGACCACCACGACCGGTCTGCCGAAGCGCAAGCCGATGGCGCAGCTCGTGCCGGGCGCGGTAGAGAAGCCCACCACCTCGGTCCAGCGGCGCTCTCCGGAGGCGGTCCGTGGCCTGCTCTCCGCCTACCACCGGGGCGTGCAGCGAGGGCGTAGCACCTCGGACAACCCGACCAGCCCGGAGGAGACTCCGGGAGGGCAGCAATCCTCGCAGTCTGGCTCAGGCCCAGCGGCCGGGAGCGGGCAGAAGGAGCAAGAAGGATGACAACTACGCAGGATCTTGGTTGGCTGCTGGCCAACTTCGCCGACCGGGTCCCCGGTGTCGCACACGCGGTCGCCGTCTCGGCGGACGGCCTGCTTCTCGCGTCGTCACGGGACCTGCCACGGGACCGGGCCGACCAGCTCGCCGCGATCGCGTCCGGCCTGGTCAGCCTGACCCAGGGAGCAGCCCGCTGCTTCGAGGGAGGCGCTGTGCTGCAGACCGTCGTGGAGATGGACAATGGCTTCCTGTTCCTGATGTCCATCTCGGACGGCTCGTCCTTCGCCGTGCTGGCCGCCCGCAGCTCCGATGTGGGCCAGGTCGGCTACGAGATGGCGCTGCTGGTCGACCGGGTGGGCGACGCGCTGACCCCGCAGCCGCGCGCGGCCGCGGGCATGCTGGGCTGACGCCTGGCCGATCGTGAGGTCGGCACAACTGCAACGACAACAACGACGAGTTTCACCGGTGGGAGCCGGTACCGGGTGCGAAGGAGGTGAGCGGCGACATGGCCGATCGTGACGAACCGACCGGAGCGTTGGTCCGTCCATACGCCGTGACCCGTGGTCGTACCCGTCCCCGGCTCGACATCGCGCTGGAGGCGCTCGTCGAGACGACGGTGCGCGGTCGCGCCGCTGCCAATGGCAACGGCGGCCAAGGCCGCGAACACCAGTACATCGCCGCGCTGTGTGACGGACGCGTGCAATCGCTCGCCGAGATCGCGGCGCGGATGCAGCTCCCGCTCGGTGTGGCCCGGGTGCTCATCGCCGACATGGCGACGGACGGCCTGGTCGCGGTGCACGAGCCGACCATCCTGGACGACTCCGACGACGCGGTGGGCACTGAACTGCTGGAGAGGGTGCTGAGTGGACTTCGCAGGCTCTGACATGTCGCACCGCCCGCCGAACCCGAGCGGCCGCGTGACGTCGGCGAAGATCGTTATCGCCGGTGGATTCGGCGTCGGTAAGACGACGCTGGTCGGCTCGGTCTCGGAGATCACGCCGCTGACCACCGAGGCCATCATGACCTCGGCCGGCGTGGGCGTCCACGACACCCGGCAGGTGCCGGGCAAGACGACGACCACGGTGGCCATGGACTTCGGCCGGATCTCGATCGACCGTGACCTGATCCTGTACCTGTTCGGTACGCCGGGTCAGACCCGGTTCTGGTTCATGTGGGACGAACTGGTCCGGGGTGCCATCGGCGCGGTCGTGCTGGTGGACACCCGCCGGTTGGCGGACTGCTTCGCGGCGATCGACTTCTTCGAACACCGGCGGCTGCCGTACCTGGTGGCCATCAACTGCTTCGACGGGATGCAGTACCACGATCCGCAGGACGTCCGGGACGCCTTGGCGATCTCCAGTGACGTTCCGGTGGTGGCCTGCGACGCCCGTAACCGGGAGTCGACGAAGCACGTGCTGATCTCGCTGGTCGAGTACGTGCTCACCATGCGCCGTACGCGCGCCGTCGCCCCGGCCTGACCGGGACGGTTTACGCCCGGTGGTGGCTCCGGCCACCACCGGGCAGCACAAACTGCCCAGCGCCGGCCGTCACGTCGACGGTCGGCGCGGAATCGTGCGTGGACTCCCCCGGACCCCCGTACGCGATCGCGCCCTCAGTCAGCCGACTGAGGGCGCGATTGTCGCTTCAGGAGTGTTGATTCAGGACTGGTAGCCGGCGGAGCGGTACTCGTACTCCCGGTCGTCGTCGCGGTCACCGTGGTCGCGGCTGAAGTCCCAGCCGCCGGCGGCCTCCCGGCCCGGCCGGCCGCCCACCGCGAAACCGCCGATCTCCTGCCCGCGGCGCCAGCCACGGAAGTAGCCGGTGGTGTTCTCCGCGAGGCTCGCCGCGTCACGCACTATCCGCAGTGGGCGCTCCTCGCGCAGCGGGGAACCGGGAACCAGGTTGGCCTGCGGCACCCGCTTCGGCAGCCCGGCGGTCGTCTCGGCGCCCACCGCCGGACGGGCCGCCTGCTCGGCGGCCTGCCACCCGGTGTCGGCCGTGGTCGACCAGTCCAGGTCGGTCTCCTCGGTCTGCCCGACGAACCAGGCCGACTTCGCCTGCGCGAAGATCGGCGGCCTGCCACCCGGTGTCGGCCGTGGTCGACCAGTCCAGGTCGGTCTCCTCGGTCTGCCCGACGAACCAGGCCGACTTCGCCTGCGCGAAGATC
>NZ_JAEVHM010000248.1 GCF_016802865.1 Micromonospora parastrephiae
TGCTGGGCACCCGCGGGCCGACTGGCGTCGCGGCCGTGGTGGTGGCGCTGGGCCTGGTGGCCGCGCTGGGCGGCTGGTGGTTCGGCGTCGGCCGGTACACGTCCGCCCCGCAGCTGGTCAGCCTGAGCAAGGCCGACGCGCAGGCGCGGGCCGACCGCGCCGGCCTCACCCTGGCGTACGGTGAGCCGCGCTTCGACGAGAAGGTCCCGAAGGACAGCGTGCTGGGGCAGAGCCCGGCGTCGTCCGCCAAGATCGTCAAGGGTGGCACGATCACCCTGACCCTCTCGCTGGGCCCGGAGCGCTTCCCCGTGCCGGACGTGATCGGCAAGGAGTACGAGCTGGCCGAGGCCGACCTGGTCAACGTGAAGCTGGTGGTGGCCAAGGGCGCCTCCCGCTACGACGACACCCTGCCGGCCGGAGTCGTACTGGACAGCTCCCCCAAGGTGGGCACCGAGGTCAAACCGGGCGCGAAGATCACGCTCATCCTGAGCCGGGGCCGCGCGCCGGTGTCGGTGCCGAACCTGGTCGGCAAGAGCCTCACCGAGGCCCGTACCGCCCTGGCCGGGCTCGGCCTGGTGCCGGTGGAGACGTTCAAGGACTCCGACAAGCCCAAGGACGAGATCCTGGGTCAGAGCCCGGCCGACGGTGCCGGCGTGGAAAAGGGCACCCAGGTCAAGCTGGACGTCAGCAAGGGGCCACCGCTCGCGGTCGTGCCCCGGGTGATCGACCTGCCCTGTCAGCAGGCCAAGCAGCTGCTGGAGAGCCAGGGCTATCCGGTGACGGTCGCGCTCAACCCGAACGCCGTGGTCCGGATCCAGGCTCCCGGCGAGAATTCGCAGGTGCCTCCGGGCACCCCGGTCGTCATCACGTGCTTCTGATGCCGGCGGTCTGCTCGCGGCCGGTGGGCGCGCACACTCCGACCTCCGGGGGGCTGGCGAAGGCGACCCTGCCGTACGCCGACGCGACCGGCGCCCAGGTGGTGCAGGTCTACGTGTCCAACTCCCGGGGCTGGGCGCTGCCCGCCGGTGACCCCGCGCAGGACATGCTGTTCCGGGAGGGTTGCGCCGAGCGGGGCATCTCGGCGTTCATCCACGCCTCGCTGCTGGTCAACCTGGGCTCCCCCACCCCGGCCACGGTTGAGCGGTCGGCACAGACGCTGGCGCACGCGCTGCGCCGGGGAGTCGCGATCGGCTCTCGGGCGGTGGTGTTCCACGCGGGCAGTTCGGTGGAGGAGGAGCACGCCGAGGCGGCGATGCGACAGGTCCGCAGGGAGCTGTTGCCGCTGCTCGACTGGGCCGCCGAGGCCGGCGGGCCGATGCTGCTGGTCGAGCCGAGTGCGGGCGGCGGCCGGTCGCTCGCCTCCCGGGTGGAGCAGCTCGGGCCCTACCTGGACGCGGTGGACCGGCACCCCATGCTCGGGGTCTGCTTCGACACCTGCCACGCCTGGGCGGCCGGGCACGACCTGGCCGCCGAGGGCGGCATGACGGCGACCCTGGACACGCTGGTGGCCACGGTGGGTGCGGATCGGCTGCGGCTGGTGCACGCCAACGACTCGAAAGACCTGTGCGGCTCCACCCGGGACCGGCACGAGAACATCGGCAAGGGCACCATCGGCGAACCCGCCTTCGCCGAGTTGATGGCCCACCCGGCCACCGCCGGCGTGCCGATCGTCGTGGAGACCCCCAGCGAGAAGCAGCAGGGCCACGCCGCCGACATCGAAACCCTCACCCGCCTGGGCGCCAGCTCACCTCGTTGATCAAGAGGTTCGCGTCATCCCGAGGCCGGAATCTGACGCGAACCTCTTGATCAACCCGGCGAGGGCTCAGGCGGACAGGATGCGGGGCAGAGCCTTGACGGCCCGGTCGATGTCGGCGTCGTCGACGCCCAGGTGGGTGACCAGACGTGCGGTGCGGGGGCCGAGCACCGAGATCAGTACGCCCTCGGCCCGCGCGGCGGCGGCCAGGGCACGCGCGTCCAGTGCGTGCTTCGTCAGGTCCAACGCGACGAGGTTGGTGCGGACCGTGGTGGCGAGCACCCCGAACGGCGCGATCACCTCGGCGAGCCGGGCCGCCCGGGCGTGGTCGTCGGCCAGCCGGTCGATGTGGTGCGCGAGCGCGTACCGGCCGGCGGCGGCCAGAACGCCGGCCTGGCGCATGCCGCCACCCATCCGCTTGCGGATCATGCGGGCCCGGTCGATCTTCTCCGCGCTGCCCACCACCAGCGAACCGACCGGCGCGCCGAGGCCCTTGGAGAGGCAGACCGACAACGTGTCGAAGAGCTGGCCGTACTCGGCGAGGGGCACCCCGTCGGCGACGTGCGCGTGCCAGATCCGGGCGCCGTCGCAGTGCAGCGCGACCCCCGCCTCGTCGGCGACGCCGCGCAGATGGCGCAGCGTGGCCAGCGGAATGACACCACCGCCGCCACGGTTGTGGGTCTGCTCGACCGCGATGGCGCGGGTGGGGACGGCGAAGTAGCCGTCCGGACGGATCATCCGGGCGACCGTCTCCGGGTCGATGTCCGCGCCGACCGCCGGCCAGGTCCGCGAGGAGATCCCACCGTACGCGGCGGCGGCGCCGATCTCGTACGTCACCACGTGCGCGTCGGCGTCGCAGAGCAGCTCGTCACCGGGCGACACCAGCAGTTGCAGAGCGATCTGGTTGGCCATCGACCCGCTCGGGGCGAACAGCGCTGCCTCGTGCCCGAACAGCGCGGCGACCTCGGCCTCCAACGCGTTGACGGTCGGGTCCTCGCCGTAGACGTCGTCGCCGACCTCGGCGGTGGCCATCGCCTCCCGCATCCCGGCCGTGGGCCGGGTCACCGTGTCGGACCGCAGGTCCACGAATGTGTCAGTCACTGTCATCCCTTCGGCTGTCGACTGCGGGGCTCGCAAGCTCACTCCTCGCGCCAGCCATAGTCATCCCTTCGGCTGTCGACTGCGGGGCTCGCAAGCTCACTCCTCGCGCCAGCCATAGTCATCCCTTCGGCTGTCGACTGCGGGGCTCGCAAGCTCAGCCACGGAGCATCTCCGCCACCAGGAAGGCAAGCTCCAACGACTGCTGGGTGTTCAGTCGCGGGTCGCAGGCGGTCTCGTACCGGTCGGGCAGGTCGAGGTCCTCGATGCCCTGGGCACCACCGAGGCACTCGGTGACGTCCTCGCCGGTCAACTCGACGTGCAGGCCGCCGGGGTGGGTGTCCAGGCCCCGATGCACCTCGAAGTAGCCGAGCACCTCGTCGACGATCCGGTCGAAGTGCCGGGTCTTGTAGCCGTTGGACGACTCGTGGGTGTTGCCGTGCATCGGGTCGCACTGCCAGACGACCTTGGCGCCGGCGGCGGTGACCTTGGCCACGATCGGCGGCAGGGCGTCGCGCACCCGATGGTTGCCCATCCGGCTGATCAGGGTGAGCCGGCCGGGGATGTTGTCCGGGTTGAGCTTCTCGCACAGCTCGATCGCCTCGTCCGGGGACGTGGTCGGGCCGAGCTTGACGCCGATCGGGTTGGCGATGCGGGAGACGAAGTCGATGTGCGCGCCGGTGATCTGCCGGGTGCGCTCGCCGACCCAGAGGAAGTGCCCGGAGAGCCCGTACGCCCGGCGGTCGGAGACCCGGGTGAGCGCCCGGTCGTACTCCAGGGCGAGGGCCTCGTGGGAGCAGTACAGAGTGACGGTACGCAGCGCCTCGTCGTCGGTCAGCCCGCAGGCCCTGATGAAGGCCAGCGCGCGGTCGATCTCCCGGGCGATCGCCTCGTAGCGCTCCCCCGCCGGGGAGTTCTTCACGAACCCCTTGTTCCAGTCGTGCACGGCGTGCAGGTCGGCGAGCCCACCGGCGAGGTACGCCCGGAGCATGTTCATGGCCGCCGCCGAGTTGGCGTACGCCCGGATCATGCGCTGCGGGTCGGCGACCCGGGCGGCCGGGTCGGCCTCCAGCGAGTTGATCAAGTCGCCGCGGTAGGCGGGCAGGCCACGCGCGTCGGTGGGCAGTGAGCGGGGCTTGGTGTACTGGCCGGCGACCCGGGCGACCTTGACCACCGGCAGCGACGCGCCGTAGGTGAGCACGATCGCCATCTGCAGCAGGGTGCGGGCGTTGGCCAGCAGGTGACTCTCGGTGTTGTCGGCGAACGTCTCGGCGCAGTCACCGCCCTGCAGCAGGAACGCCTTGCCCTCGCAGACCAGGGCCAGCTTCTGCCGCAGCTGGTCCACCTCGTAGGGCGCGACGACCGACGGCACGGTGTCGAGCACCTTGCACACCTCGGCGACGGTCGCCGGATCGGACCACGGCGGGGTCTGCTCGCGGGGCAGCTCCCGCCACCGGTCCAGACCGAGGGCGGCGTCCTCGGCGGAGTCGACGGTCGGTCGGCTGGTCTGCAGGCCCGGGCTACCCACCGCGGGATGGCTCAGCTGATGCCACTCATGGCGCATGAGAGAAAGCGTACGGCGACCGTCGGGCCGCGTGGTCGGCGAGGGGGACGGTTCCGGCTGATGGGAGATCGACTCCGGTGGGCGCCGGTCAGGACGACGGCGAGCGGACAGCGCCGTCCGGCGTCGGGCTGGCGGCCGCGGCGTCACCCGGCGCCTCGCCCGCGATGCACCAGTCGCTTCCGTCGCGGGTGACGGTGAACACCAGCGGCCGGGTGACCTTGTGCTTGCCGGCGGTGATCGAGACGGAGACGCTGACCTCCTGCCCGCGCGGGCCCGGCTGGACGCCGGTGATGGTCGCCTGGGGCACCTCGAAGTGATCGGCGAAGTCGCCGTTGGGGCCGGTGGCGCTCAGGTCGAACCCCTTCTGAAGTACCGCGCAGAGCTGGCTGCGGCCGGCGGCGACGTCCTTGGCGGTCATCGCGTCGAGGTAAGCCTGCACCCGCTCGCGGGACCGGGTGGCGGCCTCCTCGGCGGGGGCCCGCTCGGGCTTGGCCGCCTGCTCCTCGTCACCGCCGCCGATGCCGCAGCGACCAGGGCCACCGGCAACAGCGCAAACCCGGCGGCGGTCGCCGCCAGCCTGCGGTGGGTCGGGCGCATGACCACCTCCGTCGACCGTGCCATCGAGACGTGCCGAGCCGCGAGTCTGCCACATCGGCCCGACCCGACGCCGTCGGCCCGGCCGACGCTGGGCGTCGACCGGGCCGGTGCGTCACGGGCGGGGAGGGGCGGTGCGAGCCCCTCCCCGCCGTGTGGGTGGTGCGTCGGCCCTCGGCTCAGCCGAGGCCGCCCTTGATGGCGCCGATGAGCTCACCGTTGCTGGTGTCACCGGAGAGCTCCCAGAAGAACGCGCCACCGAGGCCCTGGTTTTTCGCGTACGTCATCTTGCCGTTGATGGTCGACGGGGTGTCGTAGCTCCACCAGTTGCTGCCGCACTTGGCGTACGCGGTGCCGGCGATCGTGCCGGTGGCCGGGCAGGTGTTCTTGAGGACCTTGTAGTCCTCGATGCCCGCCTCGTAGGTGCCCGGTGCCGCGCCGGTGGCGCTGCCGCCCGGTGCCGCCTGGGTGACGCCGGTCCAGCCCCGGCCGTAGAAGCCGATGCCGAGCAGCAACTTGTTGGCGGGGACGCCCTTGCTCTTGAGCTTCTGGATCGCCGCGTCGGAGTTGAAGCCCTGCTGCGGGATCCCGGTGTACGAGGTGAGCGGCGAGTGCGGGGCGGTGGGGCCCTGCGCGTTGAAGGCGCCGAAGTAGTCGTACGTCATCGGCATCAGCCAGTTGAGGTTGCCGATGGCACCGGCGTAGTCGGTGGCGTCGATCTTGCCGCCGTTACTGCCGTCCGCCGTGATGGCGGCGGTGACCAGAGCGTTCGAGCCGAACTTCGACCGAAGGGCGCTGATCACGTTCTTGAACGCGTTCGGACCGCTGGTGTCACAGGTCAGGCCGCAGGCGTTGGGGTACTCCCAGTCGACGTCGATGCCGTCGAAGACGTCGGCCCAGCGCGGGTCCTCCACCAGGTTGTAGCAGCTCTCGGCGAACGCGGCCGGGTTCTGCGCGGCCTGCGTGAAGCCGCCGGACCAGGTCCAGCCGCCGAACGACCAGATCACCTTGAGGTGCGGGTTCATCTGCTTGAGCTTGCGCAGCTGGTTGAAGCTGCCGCGCAGCGGCTGGTCCCACGTGTCGGCGACGCCGTCCACGCTGTCCGCCGCGGTGTACGCCTTCTCGTAGTCGGCGTAGCTGTCACCGATGGCGCAGCGGCCACCGGTGGTGTTGCCGAAGGCGTACAGGATGTGGGTCAGCTTGGCGGCCGAGCCGCTGGTCTGGATGTTCTTGACGTGGTAGTTGCGCTCGACCTCGACCGTGAAGTCGACGTGGCCAGGCGTGTCGATGATCTGGATCGTGTGGCCCTTCCACTCACACTTGGTAGCAGCGGAGGTGATGGTG
>NZ_JAEVHM010000249.1 GCF_016802865.1 Micromonospora parastrephiae
TCCGGAGCCGGGACGGTCGCCCCCAGCCCAACCGCAACCACCAACCAAGCCCGGCACGCCACGCCCGACCGCAACCACCGACCAAGCACGGCACGCCAGGCCCGACCGCAACCACCGACCAAGCACGGCACGCCAGGCCCGACCGCAACCACCGACCAAGCCCGACACGCCAGGCCCGACCACGCCCGCGACGCCGCCGGTTCAACTCCCCTTCCCCGGGTAGCAGTCAAGCAGCGACCGAGGGAGGCAACCAGACATGAAGGCGTTGACCTGGCAGGGCAAGCGGGACGTACGGGTCGAGGAGGTGCCGGACCCCCGGATCGAGGAACCGACGGACGCGATCGTGAAGATCACGTCGACTGCGATCTGCGGCTCCGACCTGCACCTGTACGAGGTGCTGGGACCGTACCTGAAGCCCGGTGACATCCTCGGCCACGAGCCGATGGGCATCGTCCAGGAGGTCGGGTCGGGAGTGACCCGGCTCAAGCCCGGGGACCGGGTGGTGGTGCCGTTCAACATCGCCTGCGGCAGTTGCTGGATGTGCGAACGCCAGCTCTACGCCCAGTGCGAGACCACCCAGGTCACCGGTGAGGGCAAGGGCGCGGCGCTGTTCGGCTACACCTCGCTCTACGGCTCGGTGCCCGGCGGGCAGGCCGAGTACCTTCGCGTCCCGCAGGCCCACTTCGGACCGATCACCATTCCGCAGACCGGCGCCGATGAGCGCTACCTCTACCTCTCCGACATCCTGCCGACCGCCTGGCAGGCGGTGAAGTACGCCGACACCCCGCCCGGAGGCACGCTGGCCGTGTTCGGGCTGGGCCCGGTCGGCCAGTTCTGCGCCCGCATCGGCCGTCACCTCGGCGCCGGCCGGGTGATCGGGCTGGACCTGGTGCCCGAGCGGTTGGAGCTGGCCCGCCGGCACGGCATCGAGGTGCTCGACGTCCGCGAGCTGAGCGACGTGCCGGGCGCGTTGATCGACCTGGTCGACGGGCGTGGCCCGGACGCGGTGATCGACGCCGTCGGCATGGAGGCGCACGGCTCGCCGGGCGGCAAGCTGGCCCACGCGGCCGTCGGGCTCCTGCCGGACAAGCTGGCCCAGACGCTGACCGACAAGGCCGCCATGGACCGGCTCTCCGTCCTGCACGCCGCCGTCAAGGCGGTCCGCCGCGGCGGCACCGTGTCGATCTCCGGCGTGTACGGCGGTGAGGTGGACCCGATGCCGCTGATGGAGATGTTCGACCGGGGCGTCCAACTGCGGATGGGGCAGTGTCACGTGCGCCGGTGGACCGACGAGATCCTGCCGCTGCTCTCCGGCGACGACGATCCGCTGGGCGTCGAGGACCTGCGCACCCACCGGGTGCGCTGGCGCGGGCGCCGGAGGCGTACGAGATGTTCCAGAAGAAGGAGGACGGCTGCATCAAGGTCGTACTCGCGCCGTGAGTCGGGTGGTGGTGATCGCCGGCGCGACCAGCGGGATCGGTCGGGCGACGGCCCGGGCGTTCGCCGACCGCGGCGACCGCCTGGTCCTCGCCGCCCGCGCGGCACAGACCCTGGCCGAGGTACGCGCGGAGTGCGCCGACGCCGACGTGCTGACCGTGCCGACCGACGTGACCGAGCCGGGCGCGCTGGACGCGCTCGCCGACGCGGCGATCGACCGGTTCGGCCGCGTCGACGTCTGGGTGCACACCGCGGCGGTGATGGCTTACGGCCGCTTCGACGAGCTGCCGGAACGGGTCTTCGACCAGGTGGTACGGACCGACCTGCTGGCCGCCGCCGGCGCGGTGCGGGTGGCGCTGCGGCACTTCCGCGCCACCGGCGCCGGCACCCTGATCCTCACCGGTTCGGTGCTCGGGCACATCACCGCCCCGTACATGAGCGCGTACGTGGCCAGCAAGTGGGGGTTGCAGGGGCTGGCCCGGACGGTGCAGCAGGAGCTGCGCGACAGTCCGAAGATCCGGCTCTGCCTGGTCAATCCGGGCAGTGTGGACACCCCGGTCTACCAGCAGGCGGCCAACTACCTGGGTCGGATCGGCCGGCCACCGCCACCCGTCGCCGGCGCGCGGCGGGTGGCTCGGGCCATTGTCGACTGTGCGAACCGGCCCCGCCGGGAGGTGTCGGTGGGGCGGCTCAACGTGGTGCTGCGGGCCGGTTTCACCATGCTGCCGGGCGTCTACGACGTCCTGGTCGGACCGTTGATGCGGTTGGCCGGCCTGAGTGGACGATCGGTCGCCGCGAACGACGGCAGCGTCTTCGCTCCGAACCCGGCCGGCGAGGCGGTTCGCGGCGGGCACCTGCCCGACCTGCGGCAACTCGTGTCCGGGCCGGCCGGTGTGGTCGGCGCCGCACTGCGCCGGCGGCTCAGCTGAGCTGTTCGGGACTGTTCGGGACTGTTCGGAGGCATACGTGCGTCGATCAACTCGCCTAGGGTGGTGGGCCAGCAAGCGCTCTGGCGCACCACGATGGGGGAGACGATCGACCATGCGATTGAACCGCAGGACGGCACTCGGACTTGGCACGGTGGCCACCGCCGGCACGGTGCTCGGGGCGGCCACCCCGGCCAGCGCCGCCGGGACCACCGAGACGACCCCGACCACCCCCGCCCGGGCCGCCCAACGGGTCGCCACCATCTACACCCGACACCGCACCGAGGCCGGCGGCAACTGGCAGGCGTACATCAGCGTCGCCGATCCGGCCGGCCAGCCGGTCGTGGCGGTGGCGGCAGACGCGGACCGGAAGATCGAGGTGTACAGCGTCAACAAGATCGCGGTCGCCACGGCGGTTCTCGACAAGGTCGACCGAGGTCTGCTGACCCTGGACCAGCGGGTCGAGGTGACCGCCGCGATCGTCGTGCCGGGCGGTGACGGCATCTTCAGCCTGGACGGCGCGTACCCCAGCAGCGTGACCCTCGGTCACGTGCTGGCCAACCTGCTGACCGTCTCCGACGACACGGCGGTGCGGCTCTGCGGGCTGGTCGCCCCGGCCGCCGAGATCAACTCCATCCTGGTGGCCAAGGGTTTCCCGAACACCCAGGTCGAGCCGGTGGCCAACCCGAACCGGTTCTTCCTCGGCACCAGCACTCCCCGGGAGACGCACGACCTGCTGCGGGCCCTGGTCGCCGGCACCCTGCTCTCGCCCGCGTCGACGACGTTCCTGCTCGGGCTCCTGCGCTCCCCGGTGGCCTTCACCGACGGCATCCGGCGCACCATGTCCTCCGACGAGCGGGCCCGCATCGCCACCAAGGCGGGCTGGTTCGCCGACGCCCGCCACGAGGCCGGCGTGATCTTCGACCGGTCCGGCGCGGCGGTGCTCACCTATGCGCTCTTCGCCGACGGGCAGGCCGACCCGGACAACTTCGGCGCCACCCACCCGGCGGTGCAGGCCCGGGCCGCCATGGGTCCCCGGTTCCTGGCAGCGGTGGACCGGCTCGCCGGCGCCGGCAGCACGTTCCGGATCAACACCCCGCACCCCAGCAACGGCGGCTGAGCCCGGTGCCGGGTCGGTCGCCGCTGCCGGCGGCCGACCTGGAGGGGCGACCGCCCGGGCACGGGAGGGCCGGGGTGACTACCGTGTAGGGCGGACACGGCGGAGGGACGGCGATGGCACCAACGCGGAGCACGGACGTCGAACGGTCGCTCGGGCGACGGATGCGAGGCGCGGCCGGCCTGGCCGCGCTGGCCGGCCTGGCCTGGGTGGCCCGGGACGTGCCGGCGGCGCTCGGTGGCCGGCTCGCCGGGGCCCGCGCCGAACGGGCGGCCCGCTCACCGCAGTTCCGCGACGGCACCTTCCACAACCAGGCCGGCACCAGCACGATGGTCGCCGACCCGGGTCGCAACCTGCTCCGGGAGCTGATCTTCGGCAAGCAGAAGCGACGGCCCACCGCGCCCGTGCCTCTGCTGCGCCCCAGCGGGTCGCACACCGCCGACACCGCCGGCGAGCTGAACATCATCTGGTACGGCCACGCCTCGGCGTTGATCGAGATCGAGGGCAGGCGGGTCCTGCTCGACCCGGTCTGGAGCGACCGTTGCTCCCCGTCCGGACTGGTCGGCCCCCGCCGTCTGCACGAGCCGCCGGTACGCCTCGACGAGCTGCCTCCGCTGGACGCCATCCTGATCTCCCACGACCACTACGACCACCTGGACATGGCCACCGTGCGGGCGCTGCTGGCCGGTCAGTCCGCGCCGTTCCTGGTGCCACTCGGGGTGGGCGCGCACCTGGACCGGTGGGGCGTACCCGCCGACCGGATCATCGAGCTGGACTGGTCCGAGTCGCACCAGGTCGCCGGGCTGAAGATCACCGCGACCGCCGCACAGCACTTCTCCGGTCGAGGGCTGCGCCGCGACGGCACGCTGTGGAGCTCCTGGGTGGTGGCCGGGGCCCGCCGCAAGGTCTTCTACACCGGCGACTCCGGCTACTTCGCCGGGTACGCGGCGATCGGCGCCGAGCACGGGCCGTTCGACGTGACGCTGATGCAGATCGGCGCGTACGACCGGGCCTGGCCGGCCATCCACATGTTCCCGGAGGAGGCCGTCAACGCCCACCTCGACCTGCGCGGCGGGCTGTTCATCCCGGTGCACTGGGCGACCTTCAACCTGGCCCTGCACGACTGGTCCGAGCCGGTGAACCGCCTGTGGGCCGAGGCGAAGGCCCGTGACGTACGGCTCGCCGTCCCCCGCCCCGGCGAGCGCGTGGTGGTCGACGACCCGCCCGCCGTCGACGGCTGGTGGCAGGCCGTCGCCTGACCGGCGCGTCGTCAGAGCACGAAGGCGTCGGTCCAGAGCGCGCCGGACCGGCCGGACAACGCGTCCAGCATGGCGACCGCCTGCCCGTCGGTGAGCTGCGCCACGAAGTCCACGATGGCCCGCCCCCGGGCCCGACCGATCCGGTCCGGTGTACGCGGGTGCAGCTCCGCCTCGGCCAATTCCACCAGGTCGTGCAACCGGCGGGGCAGCCGGGACTCCTCCTCCGGGTCGAGCAGCCACTCCCACAGCGCCTCCACCAGGGTGCCCAGCAGCCGGGCCTGACCGCGCTGGTGCAGGGCCAGATCCGGGCGGGCCAGCACGAAGCGGTGGTGGACGAACTTCAACACCTGCACCTCGTGCCACTGCGCGCAGCCGAGCAGCACGTACCCGGAGCGCACCGACGGCTGGTCGGTCACGGTGATCGCCTCGACGAAGCGGGTGGACCAGCGGGCGGAGAACCGGGCCACGTACTGCTCGGCCTCGATCGAGCCGTCGAACGGCATCGCCAGCAGCCCGTCGACCAGTTCCTCGCGGACGTGCTCGACGGCGGCGGCGAACGCGTCGTCGTCGGCGATCCAGGCGTCCTTGCGGTGCAACTGCCGGCGTAGCCGCTCGATGGCCGCGCCAGGTCGCCGGGACGCCGTGGTCAGCGCCGCGTCGGTGATCGCCCGCAGTTGCCCGCTCTCCCGCTGCCAGGCCATCAGCTCGGCGGACACCGACCCCTGCTGGAGCACCCCCACCCGGTAGAAGTCCTCCACGTCGTGGATGGCGTACGCGATGTCGTCGGCGGTGTCCATCACGGACGCCTCGACGGTCTGCTGCCAGTCCGGGATGCGGCCGGCGAACGGCTCGCGCGCCTGCCGCAGGTCGTCCAGCTCGGTCCGGTACGCGCCGAACTTCGACGAGCCGCTGTCCGGGTCGTCCGGCGGTGGGGTGGCCCCGCGTGGCGGCGGGTCCATGGTGCGCGGGTGCGGGTCGGGGTGGTCCAGCCGGGTCCACGGGTACTTCAGCATCGCCGCGCGGACCGCCGCGGTCAGGTCCAGTCCGGTGGTGGCCGCGCCCCGGATCTCGGTGCTGGTGACGATCCGGTACGACTGGGCGTTGCCCTCGAAACCGTCGGCGAGGCCGAGGCGCTGGCGGGCCAGCCGGTCCAGCACCCGCTCCCCCAGGTGCCCGAACGGTGGATGGCCGAGGTCGTGGGCGAGCGCAGCGGCCTCCACCACGTCGGGGTCGCAGCCGCCGAGCTTGTCCAGCAGGTCGCGCCACCGCTCGTCGGCCATCAGCCGCTCGGCGATCGAGCGGGCCACCTGGGCGACCTTCAGGCTGTGGGTGAGCCGGTTGTGCACCAGCAGGCCGGAGCCGACCGGGCTGATCACCTGGGTGACGCCGCCGAGGCGGGCGAAAAACGGTGAGCCGACGATTCGGTCCCGGTCGGCGCGGAACGGGTCGCGGCGAGGTCGCCGAGGGCCCGGGCGCTGCCGCCGAAGAGCCGCCGGGCACGCGGCTCCGCAGGTGATTCCATGATCGCCACGCTAGCGCAGGCCCGGCGGGGCCGCCTCCGGGTCGCCGGCCGGGCGCGGC
>NZ_JAEVHM010000025.1 GCF_016802865.1 Micromonospora parastrephiae
TCTTCGACGTCGACGGCACCCTCGTCGACACCACCTACCTGCACACGGTGTGTTGGTGGGAGGCGCTGCGCCAGACCGACCAGCCGGTGCCGATGGCGATCTTGTCGATGTCGGGGGAGTACCAGGTGCCGCTGTCGAACGTGATGGTGTTGGTGCCGGCCTTGAGGGCGAGTTGGACGCCGACGGTCTCGGCCGTGCCCCAGTCGCCGGTGGAGGGGAACGTCAGGTAGGTGCGGTTGCCGCTGTTCGAGGAGACGTTCACCGAGCGCGCGTCACCGCTGACGTAGGAGACGGCGACCGTGTAGATGCCGTCCGTCTGCACGGTGACGTCGTTGAACCGCAGCGCGCCGCCGACGTAGAGGTTGCCGACCTTCTGGCCGCCCGAGCAGGCGTCGCAGCCACCGACGGAGGCGTTGCCGCTCAGCGTGTTGGCCGCCGACTCGGCCTCGTAGCTCGTCGAGGCCAGGGCGGCGCCCGGTCGTACCGTGAACAGGCGCGAGCCGTGCGCGGGCAGCGCCGCGGTGATCCGGTTCTTCTGCGGCCCGAGGTTGCGGCCGTTCCACACGTCGCGCACGGAGGCGTTGCCGGTGAAGCCGAAGGCGGCCCAGTGGGCGGTGACCGAGGCGGGCGCGTCGGCCAGGTTGAACAGGGCGACCGTGTAGCTGCCGTCGGGGTTCTTCGCGCCCCAGACCTGCTGGTCGCCGGTCGGGGTGACCGGCCGGGCGGGTGCCCCGCCGTTCTGGTCGATGGCGATGACCTCGCGGTTGGTCAGCAGGGACAGGCCGTAGTCGTCGAGGCGGGTGAGGTCGTCGCCGGTGTACAGCGGCGACTTCGAGATGGCCCACAGGGTCGCGTACGACTGCCGCTCGGCTTTGGTCAGACCGTCCATCTCGCCGTTGCCGACGTTGAGCGAGTCGAGATCGTTCCACCCGCCCGGGCCGGCCTTGCGGCTCCAGGCCGGCGCGTCGGCGAACCGGTCGTCGACCGAGTTCTCCCAACTGACCAGGGTGTTGCAGTAGCACTCGACGTCGGTGTCGATCCGCCAGCCGTTGGAGTACCGCTTCCAGTCGGCGGCGTGGTTGATGTCCAGCGACCACGACAGTTCGAGGTGGATCGGGCGGCCGGTCGTCGCGATGGCCTTCTGCCAGGCGGCCACGTCGGCGACGTTGTCGTAGTTGTCACCGGACTTGAACGAGCCGGGGCCGACGCCGTCGAGCTTGAGGAAGTCGTATCCCCAGTCGGCGAACATCTGCGCCTGCGAGTCGATGTACCTCTGGGCGCAGGGGTTGTCGAAGTTCAGCTTGTAGGCGCTGTCCCAGCCGTTCGTGGTGCGCAGGTCCTGGTGGACGATGTCGGCGGTGGTGCAGCCGGGCGCGTTCCAGATCGGCGCCGCGCCGCCCGCGTACGCCTCCTTCTCCAGCCCCACGGGCAGGTAGATGCCGGCCTTCAGGCCCTTGGCGTGGATGTGGTCGGCGACCGGCTTCATGCCCCGGGGGAAGCGCACCGGGTCGGGGGTCTGCCGGGCGTACTGGTCGAACCTCGGCACCCAGGCGTTGTCGCGCCACCAGCCGGCGTCGATGTTGACGTACTCGTACCCGTACGGCTTCAGCTTGGCCGCGAGGGCATCGGCCTGCCTGAGGACGTTCGCCTCGGTGAGGTAGCTGTAGTCGCCGTCCGGGTTGAGGCCCGGGTACTTCGAGGACTGCATGCTCCAACTGGTCCACCCCATGAAGGGGCGCTCGGCGACGCCGGCGCTGGCCGCCGTCGCCGTCGGGGACGACCCGGCCGGAGCGGCCTGGGCCGGGACGCGCCCCCGCCGAGGAGCACGGCCAGCGCGACGGCGGCCACACCGGTGCGGGTGCCGCGCCGGCCGCCGGTGGCCCGGAAACGTCTGTGGGGTGTCGTCGGCATGGTCAACCTCCTGGTGGCGGGGTGGGTGAAGTCGAGCGCGACGTGCGGGCTCAGGGGACGACGAGCGACTGGATGCTGACGGCTGCCGCGCCGCGGGCCCACTCCTCGAAGGGCAGCGGCCGGATGGAGAGGGGACACCGCGCGGCGGCCCCGAACGCCTGCCGTTCGAAGCTCGTCCGGATGTGGCTGTCGAACAGGTCGTAGGCGGCCAGCCCTTCCCCGGACACGACGATCCGGGTGGGGCCGACGAGGTTCGCGACGGCGGCGATGCCGCAGCCGATGGCGGTGCCGGCCCGGGTGAAGACGGCCCGGACCCGCTCGTGGCCGCCGCGCGCCAGGGCCACGGCCTCGTCGATGGTGAGCTCGGGTCGACCGGTGTGCTCGCGGGCCCGCGCAACTATCGCGTCGGTACCGGCGATCGACTCCACGCAGCCACGGCCACCGCAGTGGCAGTCGGGTCCGGCGCCGTCGACGGTCAGGTGGCCGATCTCGCCGGCCACCCCGTACGAACCGGAGACCAGCCGGCCGTTGACGACGAGGCCGCAGCCGATGCCGGTGCCCACGGTGACCAGGGCGAACGACTCGGCGCCCACCCCCTCGCCGAACCAGTGTTCGGCGGCGGTGAGCGCCTTGACGTCGTTCTCCACCGTCACGGTGAGGCCGGTGCGCTGAGCCGCGAGTCGACCCAGCGGCACGTCGCGCCAGTGCAGGAAGGGGGAGTAGCGCACCAGCCCGGTGGTGCGGTCGATGTCGCCGGAGAGGGCGAGCCCGAGCCGCCGGACACGGGTACGGTCGCCGGGGAACGCGCCGAACAGGTCGTCGACGAGCCGGCCGACCTCGATGAGGACGGCCTCGACGTCGGGATCGGTCAACGGCCGGCGGGCGCTGGCGTGGACCTGCGCGCGCAGGTCGCACACCACACCGATCAGCGCGTCGGCGGTGATCTTCACGCCGAGGAAGAACGCGCGTTCGGCCCTTACGGCCAGCGGGCTGGCCGGGCGTCCGGCGCCCGGCCCGGTGCGTTCGGTGGCCGCCAGTTCGTGCAGGTAGCCCAGGTCGATGAGCGGGCGGGCGGCCTTGGTGACCGCCGCGGAGGAGAGCCCGAGCCGGCGGGCGAGGGCGACGCGACTCACCGGCCCCTCGGTCAGCACCGTGGTGAACACCGCCGTGGCCGCCGG
Source organism: Micromonospora parastrephiae (assembly GCF_016802865.1). Lineage (GTDB taxonomy): Bacteria > Actinomycetota > Actinomycetes > Mycobacteriales > Micromonosporaceae > Micromonospora > Micromonospora parastrephiae. The sequence goes on from NZ_JAEVHM010000025.1 coordinate 3,090, forward strand.
GGGCCCGGCGACCGTGCCGCTGTCCGGAAACATGGACGAAACCTAAGGCGAATACTTAACTTCTTCAAGTATTGATTTGCCTCGGTACACCGTCCTAGAGTCGGCGGCAATGGCGGGTGCTCAGCTGCGGGAACGCGGCAGGCAGTCCTTCTTGTACTTCAGGCCCGACCCGCACCAGCAGGCGTCGTTGCGCTCCGGTGGCCAGGGCACCCGCGCGCCGGGTCGCGCCGACACCTCGGCCGCGTAGCCGGCCCGGATCTCCGGATCGGACGGATCCCCGTTGCGGCTCCGGGCGAACGCGTCCAGCCCGGCCACCGTCGCGGCGAACACACCCAACCCCGTCCGGCCGGCGCCCGCCAACCGGACCAGCGCCTTCTCCAGCCGGGCCCGGTGCGCGTCCCAGTCCGGCCCGTACACGTCGGTCAGCTCGGCGTGCTCCGCGAGCAGACGGTCGAACTCGTCCCGGCGCCAGAGGAGCAGATCCGAATCGGCGCCCTGACGCTCCGCCGCCCGGCGGACGAGTTGGTTCTCCAGCCGGTCGGCCAGGTCGTCCTGCCGGTCGTGCGGCAGGTTGAGCTCCCGTCGTACCCGATGGCGCTGTTGCAGCAGGAGAAAGAGCACGCCGGGCGCGTCCGGCGGACCGACCTCCGGGTCGGCCGCCGGGGCGCGCTCACCGAGCAGCGTTTCCACCGCCTCGCTCAGCCACGTCTCGGCGATCGGCGAACGACCGCCGGCGTCCAACGCCGCGCTCAGGTACGCCGGCGCGTCGGGCTGCGTGAGCAGCAACGGACGCAGCGCCGTCAGCTCCGCCATCGCCTCGTCGTCCCGACCACCGGCCCGGAAGAGTGCGCGCGCCCGCAACGCGCGGGCCACCCCGGCCCGAGGATCGTCACCCGACGGGTACGCCTCCAACGCCCGGTCCGCGTACCGCAGCGCGGCATCCGGTCTCGCCCGGATCTCCGCGATCTCGGCGGCCAGGGTCAGCGCGTCGCCGGCGTCATCCGGATCCTCCAGGCGGCCCTGCTCCGCGGCCTCGGCGAGGTCCGCGGCGACACCCAGCGGGTCGCCGCCCCGAGCGCCGAGCGGCGCAGTTCGGCCAGGTCAGCCTTGGTGAGTACGTCGCTCGTCGGCACCACCTCACGGTACGTCGGGGTGCTCCCGGCCGGCCCGATTATGGCCATCTGCCGTCAACCCGTCGTCGGTAGCGTCCGGTCGCCAGTTTCTCGACCAGACCGCACAAAGGATGAGTCATGGGCACGGTGGATCGGCGTACGTTCCTCAAGGCGATGGGAGTTCCCGCGATCGGCGCGGCGCTCCCGCTGGATCTCAGCAAGGCGCTCGCCATCCCGGCGAACAACCGGACCGGCACGATCAACGACGTCGAGCACGTCATCATCCTCATGCAGGAGAACCGCTCCTTCGACCACTACTTCGGCACCATGCGCGGCGTACGCGGCTTCGGTGACCCACATCCGGCGACACTGCCGTCCGGCAAGGACGTGTGGCACCAGCCCGACGGCGCCGACGAGCTGCTGCCGTTCCGGCCCGAGGTGAAGGACCTCGGCCAGACCTTCCTGCCGGACCCGCCGCACGGCTGGAACGACGGGCACGCCGCCTGGAACGACGGCCGGTTCGACAGGTGGGTGCCGAACAAGGGCGTCACGGCAATGACCTACCACACCCGCCAGGACCTGCCCTACCACTACGCGCTCGCCGACGCCTTCACGGTCTGCGACAGCTACCACTGTTCACTGATGGGCCCGACCGATCCGAACCGCTACCACATGTGGAGCGGCTGGGTCGGCAACGACGGCAAGGGCGGCGGCCCGGTCATCACCAACGCGGAGGCCGGCTACGACTGGTCGACGTACCCGGAGCGACTGGAGCGCAACGGCATCTCCTGGAAGGTCTACCAGGACGTCGGCACCGGCCTCGACGCTGCCGGCTCCTGGGGCTGGACGAACGACCCGTACATCGGCAACTACGGCGACAACTCACTGCTCTACTTCCACCAGTACCAGCACGCGCAGCCCGGAACGCCCCTCGCCGACCGGGCCAAGACCGGCACCGAGATCCGCACCCAGGGCCGCGACCCCGAGGCGCTGCTCGCCGACTTCCGGGCCGACGTCGAGGCGGGCCGCCTGCCGCAGGTCTCCTGGATCACCGCACCCGAGGCGTACACCGAGCACCCGAACTGGGAACCGGCCTACGGCTCGTGGTACATCTCGCAGGTCATCGACATCCTCGCGTCGAACCCCGAGGTGTGGAGCAAGATGGCGCTCTTCATCACGTACGACGAGGAGGGCGGCTTCTTCGACCACGTGGTCCCGCCGACGCCCCCGCAGACGCGCGAGCACGGCCTGTCGACCGTACCGACCACCAACGAGATCTTCCCCGGCGACAACGACCACCCGGCCGGCCCGTACGGCCTCGGCATCCGCGTACCGATGATCATTGTGTCGCCGTGGACGCGCGGTGGTTACGTCAACTCGCAGGTCTTCGACCACACCTCGCTGATCAAGTTCATGGAGACGCGGTTCGGCCACGGCCGCCCGGACCTGATCGAGAAGAACATCACCCCGTGGCGGCGCGCCGTCGTCGGTGACCTGACCACGGCCTTCGACTTCCGGCACCCGAACCGGTCGCGCGAGGTCAGGCTGCCCGACACCGACGACTTCAAGCCCGACGACCTGGTCCGGCACCCCGACGAGGTGCCGGTGCCACCGGTCGACCAGCGGCTGCCGAAGCAGGAGCGTGGGGTACGCCCGGCGCGGGCCATCCCGTACACCCTGCACGCCGACGGTCACGTCGCCGACGGCGCGATCCGCGTCGACTTCCGCAACTCCGGTGGCGCCGGCGCGGTCTTCCAGGTGCGCCGGGCCGGCAGCACGGACGCCCCGCGCAGTTACACCGTGGAACCGGGCAAGCACCTGACCGACACCTGGGACGCCAAAGCCGGGTACGACCTGTCGGTGCACGGGCCGAACGGGTTCTTCCGCCGATTCACGGACGGCCAGCCCGGCGGGCACGCGACTAACCTCGACATCGCCGCCTCGTACGACGAGCGCGACCACAAGGTCGTCCTCACAATGCGCAACCGTGGCGCGAAGCGAATCGAGGTGACCGTGCGGGACGGGTACCACTCCCGTCCGGTGACGCTGGCGGTGCGTCCCGGCGAGACGGAGCGGGCGCAGTGGACGCTCACCCGAACCCACGGCTGGTACGACCTAGCCGTCACCGTGGCCGGTGCCGCCGGGTTCGCGTACCGCTACGCGGGTCACGTCGAGAACGGTAAGGACAGCATCAGCGACCCGTCCCTCGGCGGGCTCGTCTGATCGACGTCGCGGCACCCGGACCGCTGCCGGTCCGGGTGCCGGCCCGGGCGGGTGCGCACCGCCCGCTCGAGGCGGATGTGTCAGTGAGCGTTATGACTCACAGGCATATTTATGACTCCGAGTCATAACGCTCCTCGCGGTATCCACTCGCGCGGACGCCACGCTCGTGTCGTGCACGCCGCGCCCGCCCTGCTCACAACTCCTCGTACACCGCTGGGTCCTGGTCCGCGAGACGCCCGTCGGGGCGGCCCAGCCCGCTGATGGCCTCCACCTCCGCATCGGTGAGCGTGATGCCGAAGACGTCCAGGTTCTCGAGCTGTCGCTGCGGGGACGCGGCCTTCGGCAGCGGAATCACCTGACGCGCCACGTGCCAGGCGAGGATGGCCTGCGCCGGGCTGACACCATGGGCGGCCGCGATCTCCACGATCGTGGGGTGCTGCCGCAGGTCGTTGCCGTGCCCGAGCGGGCTCCAGCCCTGCACCAGGATCCCGTGCTCCCGGTGGTAGTCGATGGCCTCCTGTTGCGGGAAGTACGGATGCACCTCGATCTGGTTGACCACCGGGGCGACCCCGGTCTCCGCCACCAGCCGGTCGATGTGCTCGGGCAGGAAGTTGGACAGGCCGATGTACCGGACCAGGCCGCGCTCGCGGGCCTCGATCAGCGCCCGCCACGCCTGCACGTACAGGTCGACCTTCGGGTTCGGCCAGTGGATCAGGTAGAGGTCGATCCGGTCGAGCCCGGTGCGGAAGACGCTCTCCTCGATGGTGGTCAGCGCCTCGTCGAAGCGGTGGTGCCGACCCGGCAGCTTCGACGTCACGACAAGCTCGTCGCGTACGCCGCCGGCCGCCCGGGCGGCCCGACCCACCGCGCCCTCGTTCTCGTAGTTCACCGCGGAGTCGATCAGCCGGTAGCCCGCCCGGATCGCCTGACCGATCGCGTCGACACCGACCGCGCCGTTCAGCCGGTACGTGCCCAGCCCGATCGCCGGCAACGTCGTACCGTCGGCTGCCGTCAGGTGCGGGATCGCCATGGTTGATCTGCCTCTCGTCGACCGTGACTGGACCCTACCCGTGCGACGGTGGCGGAGTGCTACGCGTCAGCTGTGGCCACGTCGTCGGTGGCGGGCCGAATGCGCGACGACCAGCCCGCACACCAGAGGTATATGGGTCAGCCGGCCCCGCCTGAGCGCTGGATGAGGTGCTGGACCCACTTGTCGAACCTGCTGCTGGCGCCGCCGAGCAGACCGGTCAGGTCCTGTTCGGTGACCACGCCGCGGTCGGTCAGCGACATGATGAGGCGGCGCAGCCGTCGGTGGTCGTCGGCCTCGGAGGGGTCGACGGGGTTGCCGGTGCCCATGTGCCGTTGCAGGTCCTGAAGGATGTCCATCATCTGCGGCAGTGTCTCGATGATCTGCGACAGGCCGGTCTCGTGTGGGCTCGACGAGCCGCGCAGGTCCTGCAGGGTGAGGGCGACCGACATCGGGGTGACGATGTCGGCGTCGTCGGTCATCGAGTCGATGGCCCGGCCCAGCTGCTCCTTGGCAGCGTGCACGCTGCGCAAATTCCTGTGGTCGACCAGGATCGTGCGCATCCCCTGCACGTCGAAGGGGAGCTGCTGGTCCTTCGCCATGAGCTGCACGAACGGTTTACGCAGTGCGTGCCGCACGGCCAGCTCGTAGAAGACGTTCGCGTTCTGGTCGGTGAGGTCCGCGATGACCAGGTCGTTCTGGATGATCCGGTCGAGCACCTGTGAGGTGATCAGGCCGGCGCGTTCGATCTCGTCACCCCGGATCGCCTGGAACCCCCGCTCCTCGACCACCGGACGGATGACGTATTCGAGGATCTGGTCGCTGCGCTCGCGGATCTCGGAGCCCTCTGGGCCGATCGGAGCGATGACGAAGCATTCGCGTCGGGTGGGCTGCCCGTTAGCGTCCCCCATGCCGCTCAGCGTAGAGGAGATCGGCAAGCCTCGCTGTCACGCCGGTCGTGCCCCGGCCCGCTCCCGGTCCCACTGGGCGCGGTGCGTGGCGAGCAGCCGCCCGGCGTCGGCCGCCGCGTCGGGCTCCACTGGTTCCCGTGCCCACCTGTCGAGGACCTGTGTCATGCCGTCGACGAGGTGCCGGCCGACAGGGGTGAGGCGTGGTTGCGCGGCAAGCACCCGCACTGTCTCTCCGGCGGCTCGGGTCCACCTGACGAACTCGACCTCGGCATGGTGACGGGCCGCCCGGTCCCGCTCGACGAGCCGCTGTCGACGCCAGAACCCGGCCACCCCCAGGTGGGCGTACGCGCCGTGCAGGAGGCCCTCCAGCGGGCGGGGGTCGGGCCGCCACGGCGCGTAGAACGGCTCGTCGGGGCCGGGCTCCACCAGCGCGAACAGGTCGGTCAGCGCGGCCAGCTTCAGGTGTTGGATCTCGTGGGCCAGGGTGACCGCCGCGGAGCGGGAGTCCGGCGGCAGGGACATCGCCACCGCGCCGAAGCCGTGGTGGAACGTGCCGCTGCGGACTCCGGCCCGCGGCGTGGCGAGCGGCACCAGCGCGCGCAGCGCCACCGACACCTCCTCGGCGACCGTCCGGTGCTCGTCGGCGAGCAGGCGCCAGGCCCCACGTAGCCGGTGCTGCCACCGGCCCGGATCGCGGACGGAAGCGGCGATCGGATGGGCGCCGACCCCGAGCGCCACAGGCACGTGCCGCCACGTGCCGGTGTCCAGCAGCAGCCGCAGTGCCAGGCCGCCATGGGTGGCCCGCAGTTCGGGGAAGGGTCGCCAGCGGTGGTCGGGCGTGTGGTCGTACCCGATCTCGATCCGCTCCCCGGCGCAGCGCACCTCCGCCCGCCCGCCGGCGCAGCGCACGCGGGCCCGGGTCGCCGTGGGTCGACCCGCAGGGTGCCCAGGCCGGGCAGGTCCAGCCGGCCCGGCGTGGCCGGGTCGAGCGGCACGTCCAGGTCGCGTCCGCGCGGGCCCGCACCGCCGCGGCGGCGGCTACCGCCGCGAGCAGACCGGGGTACGCCGCCGCGCGTTCGCCGCGGCTCAGCAGCGACGCGGTGCCGAAGGCCCAGGCTGCCACCGGCGGATGGCCCCACGCCGCCCGGCGCTGGTCCTTCTCCAGGCCACCCACCAGCCGGTACGCCGCCTCGACCGCCGCCCGGTCCGGGTGGTCCACCCGGTGGGTGAGGACGACCAGCGCCCGGATCAGCAGCAGGTTCTTGCTGTGCTGGGCGGCGCGCAGCTGCTCGACGGCGGCCGGCCCGCCTCCGCCCGTGGCGAGGTCGTCGAGGACGCTCCGGGACAGCCGGTGCCCGGCCGGCGTCACCGTCGTACCTTCCGCAGTGCCGTCACGTCCCGCTGCACCGTGCGGCGGATGTGACCGATGAGCCGGTACAGGTCGGCGCAGTACACCGACGGGTTGTCGAAGCCGCTGCCGGCGCGCCACCGGTGCGTGTAGAGGCCGCCGCCGCAGACCTGGTGCAGGTCGCAGGCACGGCACTGCGCGCAGAGCCCGGCCGCCCCGGCCTGCTGGGCCCGGACGCCGGGCTGGTCGAGGGCGGCGTCGAAGTCGTCCCGGTCGACGTGCAGGCCGGTGCTCCCGGCGCGGCGTGGGCGGTGCCGAGGGTGTCGTCCATCTCGATCGCCCCGTCGGTCTCCACCACGGCCACGGCGACCGGGCTGACCCCCACGCCGGCCAGGCGGGAGGAACCGCCCAGCAGAAGCTGGATGATCTCGTCGAAGAGCCGCACCCTGGTCGGTTGCCCGCCGCCGGAATACCACTCGTCGAAGACCGCGCCCAGCCAGTCCGCGTAGGGGGCCTGCCGTGGATCGGAGGTGCGACCGGCGGGCGGCGCCGACCAGGTGCCGTGCGGTAGCAGGAAGTCCACCACCGGCGGCCGGTGGGCCAGCAGACCGCGGTAGGTGGTGATCGGATCGTTGCGCAGGTCGACGGTGCACAGCAGACCGTTGAACAACCGCCGGTACGACCCGGTCAGCCGGTGCAGCGCGGCCTCGACCCGGTGGTGGCTGCCCCGACCGTCCGGCCCCCGCCGGTGCCGGTCGTGCGCCGTGCGGTCCCCGTCGAGGCTGACGCTGACGCGCACGTCGAGCCGGTCGAACAGGCGCAGGAAGGAGTCGTCCAGGCGGACGCCGTTGGTCTGCACGGTCATCCGCACGGGAACCGGGGCGGCGCCACGCCGCAGCAGCTCGACGGCCCGTCCCAAATCGGACACCCCCGCCAACAACGGCTCCCCACCGTGCAGGACGACACTGACCCGGTCCAGTTGGTGCCGGCGGGCATGCTCGCCGATGCGCTCACCGGTGCGTGCCAGCATCGCCGCCGACATCGTCCGGGGCCTGTTGCGCCAGCGTTGGTCAGCCATCGTGTACACGTAACAGTGGTCGCAGGCCAGGTCGCAGCGGCTGTGCAGCTTCACCACGAACTGTCGGAAGGGGACCGGACGCCCCGGCGGCGCGGGACGGACCACCGTGCCGAGTGCCGGCCGGTGGCCGCCAACGGATCCGGGTATCAAACGCTCCGCCGTCCTGTCGGTCGCCGGTCGGGCCACCTACCAGAGTGGAGCATACATCGACAGATGACGTTCCGGGGGGTCGCCGCTGACCGGCCGGCGCCGGGGTGGACCCGTCGTACCTGGTCCCGCCGCCGTCCGGGTGTCCGCAGCAGGAGCGGCGCACGGTTATCATGAGGACACTCAGCGGATCTGGCCACCGGTCAATGTCTGGCCCGGCGGTGGGGCCGAGCGGGCGCGGCGCGACACGGAGACAGGCGGTGGTCGGGGATGGACACCGGAGAGGACGACCTCCGTTCGGAGCTGATCGACCTGACCGAACTTGACCTGGCCGAGCTGGACGCCCTCCCGAGCGGTGTCCTCGTCGCCGCGCTGGGGCGGCTCGACCGCCGTGCCGTCGCAGGTGACCAGTACGCAGGCTTCGAAAGCGCCCTCGATGGCGACGACTGACCCCACGGGCGCCGCGGCGACGCCGGCGACCCGCATCACCGCCCGGGCCGGGGGAGACCGATGAAGATCAGCAGGGATGAGACAGCGGGTGTCGCCACGATCGTCTCGTTCGTGTCGCCCGCCGACGACACCGGCCGCAGCAGCGCGGTGGCCAACGTCGCCTGGATCCTCGCCGGCAACGGCAAGAAGGTGCTCGCCGTCGACTGGTGCCCGAAGACCCCCCGGGTCCACGACTTCCTGCGCCCGGTCCAGGTGGACGCCGTCGCGGCGGCCCCGGCACTGGGCGACGACCTCGCCGCCGTGCTCACCCCCGCGTCGGACGCGCCGCCGGTGCCGCCCGCGACGGTGATCGCACCGGCCGCGCCCGAGCAGGGCACCCTCTACCGGTACGCGGTGTCCGGCTCGGCCGCCACGTTCAGCATGGTCGGTCTCGGCGCCACCGCCGGCGGGCTGCCCACCGGTGATGCCGCCCGGATCCGGCAGTTGCTCCAGCAGACCGACTACGACTACGTCCTCATCGACGCACCGGTGGATCTGAGCGCCCCGGGGATCACCCACAGCGCGGTGCTCAGCGACGTCGCGGTGGTCTTCATGCCACCCCGTCGGCTGTCCGTGCAGCACGCCGCGGGGCTCGCCAAGGAGTTGCAGCAGCGGGCCACCGGCGGGATCCGGGTGCTCGCAGCGCCAACCCTGCACGAGGTCCTTGACCCGGGGCACGGCGGGTCCCGGGACTACGTCCGGCAGTCCTTCGCCTGGCTGCTGGAGAAGCCGGCCGGCGACGCCCCCGGCCCCGCGTCGACGGGGATCGTGGAGGTGCCGGCGCACAACTACGACACCTTCGACGACGTGCTGTCCGTGCTCGCCGACGACCCGAACGACGCGAACAGCCCGCTGGCCGCGTACGAGCGGATCACCGAGTGGATCACCGGGGGTGAGGTCACCCGCGCGGCGCCGGTGCCGGACCCGATCCGACGGCGTTACCGGCGCGCCGTGCTGCTGGAGCCGGCGGAGAACCTCGGCGACATCGCCGTGGCGTACGACCCGGTCGACCGGCCCTGGGCGGACTGGATCGGCGGGCAGTTGCGCCGCGCCGGAGTCCGGTCCCACCTGCGGGCGGTACGCCCCGGCGCGAAGCCCGTCTTCGGGCCGGACACCACCGTGCTGGCGGTCCTCTCGCCGGATCTCGCCGAGACGGCCGGGACGGATCTGGCCGGCCTGCGTCCGGACTCCGCCGATGTCTCGGCGGAGGTGCTCGGCGTGCTGGTGGCCGGCGAGGCGTGGCGGGAGCCGTCCAGCCCCGAGCGGGTCGTCGACCTGCGCGCCGCCGACGCCGTCCGGGCGCAGTCGTTGCTGCTGAGCCAGCTCGGCCTGATCGCCCCCGCGCAACCCGCCGGGGACCTGCGCAACGTGCCCCGCTTCCCGGCGGATCCCGACCGGCGGGTGCGGTTCAACGTGCCTCCCCGCAACCCGTCGTTCGTCGGCCGCGACGACTATCTGGAGCGGCTGCGCGACCACCTCACCAGCGAGGACGGCCCGGTGACCCTCACCGGCGGGGCGGGGGTCGGCAAGAGCGAGCTGGCCCGCGAGTTCGCCCACCGGTTCGCCTACGACTACGACGTGGTCTGGTGGATCCCCGCCCAGGACCGGGAGACCGTGCAGACCGGGCTCGGCGCGCTCGCCGACGAGATCAAGGCGGTGGACAGCACCGGGGCGGCGGAGGCGGCCCTGAAGGCGCTCGCCGCGGCCGACGGCGCCTTCCAGCGCTGGCTGCTGATCTACGACAACGCCGACGATGCCGACGTGCTGACCGGCCTCTGGCCGCAGGACGGCGCGGGGCACGTCCTGATCACCTCCCGGGACGACGGCTCCTCCGGGCTGCCGTCTCCACTGGAGGTCGCCGCCCTGACCGGCGACGAGAGCGTGGCGATGCTGCGCCGGGTGCTCGGCATCAGCACCGAGGACGCCCGGGCGATCGCGGTGGCGCTGGAGCACCTGCCGCTGGCCCTGCGCCTGGCGACGGCCTGGATGCGGCAGCGCGCCCTGGGGTTGGAGCGCGGCGGCGTGCCCAGCCTGGAGGCGGTGGGCCAGAGTGTCCGGGAGCTACTGGCCGCGCTGGAACGGCAGTCCGACGAGGATCTCGGGGAGAGCATTCCCGGATCGCACACGTCCAGCGTGGCCCGGGTCCTGCGGATCACGCTGGAGGCGCTGCGTGCCACCCCCTTCGGGGAGTTGGCCATCCGGCTGGCCGAGCTGAGCGCGTTCCTGTCCCCGGAGGGCATCGGGCTACCACTGCTGCGGTCCACGTCGATGCTGACCCAGCTCGCCGCGGCGTCCGGCAGGGACGCGGACGAGCTGCTGCTCGACGCCGGTGAGGTGGACCTCGTCCTCACTGTCGGTGCGCGCTTCGCGCTCTACGACGTCGACTGGGGGCACGGGTCGGCGCTGCGGATGCACCGCGCCATCCAGGTGCTGCTCCGAGGGGCTATCCCCGAGCCCGAGCGGTGCGAGCGGCACCGGCAGGTCCTGCGGGGCCTCGCCGGCTACGCCCCGACCGATCCGGAGGCCGACGACACCCGCTACGCCGACGTCTTCGACGAGCTGCAGCAGCACCTCGTCCCCTCGGGTGCGCCGGAGTCCGACGACCTGCGGGTCCGGCACTGGGTCGTCAAGCAGGTGCGCCACCTGTACCTGTCCAACGACAGCGATGCCTGGCGCTCCGCGCTGCTGCTGGCCTCGGCGGCCTGCGAGCGGTGGGACGGTGGCGACGAGATCGACCAGTTGACCATGCGGCTGTTCGCCCAGGCCGCGAATCTGCACCGGGCGCTGGGCAACTACCAGGAGGCGTTGCGGCTGGACGAGCGGGTGCTCAGCGAGCAGCGCCGCCGCTACGGCCTGCGCCACTTCCGTACCCTGGTCGCCGGCCGGGGTCGCGGCGGTGACCTGCGCGGTCTGGGTCGATTCGAGGACGCCCTGGTCGAGGACCAGGCCACCTTCAAGGGTTTCCGTGAGCTGGTCGGCGACGACCACCCGAACACGCGGATGGCGGTGAACAACCTCGGCATCTCGTTCCTGCTGACCGGTGACGCACCGGAGGCGCTGCGACTGGCCCGTCTGGAGCGGGATCGCCGGATGCTGCTGTTCGGCCCGGAGGACCCGCGGACCTGGCGGGCGTCGTGCCAGGTCGGCACGTGCGAGCGGGAGGTCGGCGAGTACGAGCTGTCGCTGGCCACCCTGCGCGAGGCCCTCGCCCGCATTCACGAGCTGCCCACCGGCAGCCTCCTCGACGAGCTGCGGGTCAACCGCAGCCTCGCCGTCACCGAGCGCCGCCTCGGTTTGACCATTCCGGCCAAGAAGCGCAGCGCGGAGACGTACAGCGGCTATGTCAAGAACCTCGGCGAGGACCACCCGCTCACCCGGGGCAGCCTGCTCAGCCTGGCGGCCGACTACTACCGGGCCGGCGACGCCGGGATCGCCGTGAAGAGCGCCATGCGCTGCCTGCGCGGCTACGAGCGGAAACTGGCGGCGGGGCACCCCTTCACCGCGGTCTGCTCGGTCAACCTGGGCCTGTTCCAGCGCGGTATGAGGGAGTTCGACCAGGCCGTCTGGTACGGCGAGCGCGGCCTGCGCTCGCTGCGGTCGAAGCTTGGCGACGCGCACCCGTGGACGTTGGCGGCGACGACCGCCCAGGCCGGCCACCTGGCCGCCCGTGGCGACCTGGACACCGCGCTGTCGACCCAGGAGGAGGGGCACGCGACCGCCCTGGGTTACCTGGGCCGCGCCCACCCGGTCACCCGGGACGCCGCCGCCAACCTCGCGGCGATCCGCGCGTTGCGGGACGGGACCCCGGGCGCCGCCACGCTGACCGACGCCGACATCGATGTGCCGCAGAGCTGAGGGAGTGACCTGGTGACGGATCCGGAGCTGCACGACGCCGTGGTCGAGGAGACGGCCGAGCAGGACGTCCCGGGCTTCCTGAAGAAGCGGGACCTCTGCCGAGGGTTGCTGCTCAGCGGCTGCGGCGTCTACCACGTCGCCCACTACACCACCGGGGTGCTCGATTTCGCGCTGGACCTGTTCGCTCACCCGTCGGCCCCGCCGTCCGAGGACGAGGCGGACCCGTCGCAGCGCCGCGAGGCGTACCGCCGGGTCGGCGCGCAACTGGTGTACCGGGTCAGCGAGCTGCACCGCCGGCTGGGGGAGTTGCACACGGGTGCGCTGATCCGGACGGTCGTGCAGACCCGCACGGGTCTCGTCTTCTGCAACTCGGTGGTCGGCAACGAGCACGTGGTCGGCTTCGGCGCCGTAGCGGGAGCGGACGCCGAGCCGGTGGCCGATCCGAGCCGGGTCAGCGTCGTCGACCGCGCGGCCGCGCAACTCGCCACCGACCTGCGCCGACTGCTGCGGCAGCGGTCGCAGAACCCCGGCGGCTGGGAGGCGGACACCGACGGTGAGCCGACACCGGCCCCCACGTCCGGGGAGGAGTTCCGGCCCTACGTGACCGGGTCACCCTCGCCCGACGGGACGCTCACGGCGGCGTTGCGCCCGCAGGGACTGCACTACCTGAGCCACCACCGGATGGGTGACCAGGAGTGGGCGGTCGACATCCTCGACCATCCCGACCTGGACCCGTTCTTCAACCGGGGGGTCACAGTGGTCGATCGGCGGGACCGCTACCAGCGCCTCGCCGGTGACCTGTCGCTGCTGGCCCTGCAGGTGGGTCGGGACCTGCGTCGGGCCGTCGCCGGGAACGTCACCCGGCTGGTGCTCGACGTGGAGATGGGCGCGGTCTTCTACTACCGGCTCTCCCCGGACGACTACCTGGTGGGCGTCACCCTCAGCCAGGACTCGGTCGCCCGCGCCGACCAGGAAATGGCGACGGTGGCCCGACGGCTCACGCGCGGCCTGAATTGTCGCGAGGATTCACGTGGTTCGCGATTGAGGTGGTTGGCCGGCGCCGATATCCTCACCTCGGATCAACGAGGTTCGACGCGTCGGTTGGGTGGCCGTGACCGTACTGGCGAGATCAGCGGCCGTGGTCGCCGCCGCCCTGGCCGGGCTGATCGTGGCCTGGGCCGGCGACGTGGACGGGCTCGAACGAGCGCCCACGTACCTCCTGCTCGCCTCGGTGCTGCTGGCGGTGGGCCTGGTCGGGAGCACCCGGGACATCAGCCTCGCCGACGTTCGCGCCCACCTGGGCACCCTGCTGCTGGCCGTCACCCTCGGCGTGGTCGCCAAGGCCGCGCTCATCGCCGGGGTGATGGTGCTGGCCTTCCGCGATCCCGCGTTCCTGGTCCTCGGCGTGGCCGTCGCCCAGATCGACCCGCTCGCGGTGGCCGCGATGAGCCGCCCCGACCGCACCTCCGCCCGGGCGCGCTCCATCCTGTCCATCTGGGCGTCCTTCGACGATCCGATCACCGTGCTGCTGACCGTCTACGTCTCCGCGTTCGCTCTGGATCTCAGCGGAGGTGACGGCGGCGCGCTCGCCGGCGCGATCAGCGACCGGCCCCTGGATCTGCTGGTCGACCTGCTCGCCAACGTGGCCTTCGCCGCGGGCGCCTGGCTGCTGTGGCGGCTGCTACGCGCCGTCGGCCTCCGCGAGGACGGACCCCGCCCCCGGCTCCGTTCGGCGCTCAACTGGCTGGCCGTGGCGGTGCTGATCGCGCTGGTCCTCTTCGCCGCCTGGCAGTTCCTCATGCTCGGCCTGGCGATCGCCGGGCTGTTCTTCCGGCCCCGGCTCGGCCCCGTCGTCGGCCGGTCCACGCAGGCGGCGTACCTGGTCGCCACGTTCCTGCTCGGGCTGCTGCTCGTCAACGGCGTCGACGTCGTGCCCGGCGTGGTGCTCGGGCTGGCGGCGGTGGCGGCGCAACTGGTGGTGTCGGTGCCGATCACCCGTGGCCTGCCCGCGGCCGACCGGCGCTACCTCGCCTGGGGGCAGCAGAACGGCATCACCGCGGTGATCCTCGCCCTCGTCCTCGAACGGGACTTCCCCGGCACGGTGGGGATCGTGGCGACGGCGATCGTGGTCATCAACGTCATCCACGCCCTGGCCACGGCGGTGCTCGACCGGCGTCGCCCCGGCGGTCCGGGGAACGCAACGCCCCCGCCGGACGCCGACCCGACCGGGCGCCCCGCATGCGCGAGGTCCCGCCGGCGCGCACCCTGGAACCGGAACGCTGAACCCGGCCGGAGCCCTCAGCCGGCCAGCAGCAGCTGGCGGACCCGACCGCCCAGCCCGTCGAAGACCGACCGCGCCTGTGACCAGGTGCGCGAGCGTTCGGCCGGGTCCGTGCCGTCCTCACCGCCGGCGCCGGCCAGCCCGCTCAGGGTGTCCAGCTGGAACAGCGGCAGATACTCGGCGATCCCGTCGTACGTCTCGCAGAGCAGGTCCAACCGTTCCAGGTCGGTCGGTTGGGGGTTCGCGCGGTGGCCGTCGTACCACTGCTCGACACCCTCCCGGAACGCCTCGATGAGGCGGCGGAGGACCACCGACGTGCCGACCGCCCGCTGCACGTCCCGGGAACGCAGCAGCGACCGCAGGGCCTGCCCGCCGTCGGCGCCGCCGACGGTCGCCACGCGGTGCGGATCGAACGCGTCGCGCAACCGACGCTCGAAACCGGTGAGCTGGTCCAGAGCGGCGATGGCCTCGACGAACACCCGCGCGACCCGCCCCGGCAGCGGGGGCGTCGTCCCGGTCGCCGGCTGGTGCCGCTCCGGTACGACGCCGAGCCGTCCTGCCGGGCCGGTGAGATCCTGGCGCAGCTCTCCCCGGATCTCGTCGAGCTGGTACGACAGGTGCTCGATGGAGCGTTGGGTGTTGCTCTGCTGCCGGTGGATGCGCTCGACGCGCTGGCGTACCGAGGTCAACGCGTCCGCGCCGATCGCCTGCTCCAACCGGCGCATCAGGGCCTTGACGCTGCCCGACAGGTCCTCGGCGAACGACTGCGGGTCGTGGACGATCGGTTCGACGCTGAACGTGCCGGCGAGTTCCGCGGCGAACTCCGCGGGCAGGTGACCGACGACGACGAGGATCACCTCGCTGTCCGGGACGGCCGCCCGGATCGCGACGACCCGCCGGTTGAGATCGTCGACCTCCTCGGCCTTGAGGACCGACTCACTGAGCAGCACACAGCAGCCGGCGTTGCGTTCCTCCAGGGGTATCCAGAAGTCGACCGGCAGGTCGCGCATCGACCCGACCAGGTGGTCCCGCTGGTACGACCAGCCGTCCTGGGTGAGCACCCGCCGCACGTCGGCGGCGACATCCTGCCGGTTGGCCAGGTCGAACTGGACCCGCACCACCTCGCGGACCATGACGTGGGTGACGGATGTGCCGGCCTGGGCGGCGCGCTGGAAGAGGTGGTAGCAGAGCCGGATCACCCGCCGGGGCACCCCGTCGGCGAGGTTGGCCAGGTATTCGGTGGTCTCCACGGTGAACGGCGCGAGTCGGGCTGCGCCGAACGCCCGGAGCTGGGTCTGCCGGATGAACGTGCGGACGTCCTCGCCGCTGAGGGCCGACATCCGCACGATCGGCCCGATCCGCTGCCGCACGTCGGCGCTGAGCAGGTGCAACATGTCGGGCAGCCCGGCGATCACCAGGAAGGCCCCGGCGGAGGTGAACACCCCGAGCAGCCGTTGCAGGCGGGCCATCGTCTCCGGACCGGGCCGGCCACCCGCGGTGAGGATCTTGTCGAGCTCGTCGAGGACGAGCACGAAACGGTCGTGCCGTCGACCGTGCAGCAGAACCAGCACGCCCATCGCCTCGACGGCGGTGGCCTCCACGTCCGCGCTGGGGGTCACGCCGGCGGCGACCAACGCCGGGCCCGGCGGGTGACCCGACAGCCAGTCCCAGGCGGCCGCCTCGGTGCTCGGGTCGAGCAGCATCGCCAACGCGGTGCCGAACGCCGGGTCGGTGGTGACCTCCGCGAGGTCCGCACGAAGCCGCGGGACGAGCTGATCCGCCGAGGAGGCGACGCCCCCGGGATCGGGCAGGTAGCCGGTGAGCAGCTCACGCACCGTGTCACGGGAGAGTCGGGTCAGGAACCGCCGGTGCAGTGACAGGAAGGTGTCACCCGGCGCGTCCAGATAGATCGCCTGCCCGGCGGCTCCGGTGATCCTGCGGGCGCGGGCCAGCAGCTCGACCGCGAGATGTGTCTTGCCGGTGCCGTAGTCACCGACGAGGGCGACCACGGCGCCGTCGCCGGTGCGTATGTAGTCGTCGAGCTGGTCGGTCGCGTCGCGGACGGCGGCGGTGACCACCGTGCTTCCGCCCGTGCCGTGCTCCGTCACCCGTGCCACGGCCGTCGGCGAGAAGGGATTGACCGGGCCTGCCGCCGGTGGACCTCCGATTGCGTCCATCTCCGTGATCCTCCGGTAGCTCCGGCCTGGGCGCCAGGTGTCGGGGACCCGAGGCCGACCCGTTCGTGCGCCCCCTCCGGCCCGTCTTGCAATCGTAACCCTCGGTGGCCAGTCAGGGGGACCGGTACGCACCTGTGGACTGCGCCGCTCACCTGCAAAAAGAGCCGATCAGCCGGGGTGCCGCTGGTCCGGTCGGATCGACTGCGTCGAATACGATGCGGATGGGCCGATCCCGCCGGATCGCGGGGTCGGTCCGGGTGGGCGCGGCGCGGACGGTGGGCATCGGCCCCCCGCCCGGCGACACTGGTGCGACGACGGTCCCGCGGACGAGGGAGTTGGTCGATGACGGGTCCGGTCCCCGGCGCGTACCGCCCGGCCGGGAGGGCACTGCGGATGGTCTTCGCGGTGATCGGCCTGCTCGCGCTGGTGCTCGGCTACGTCGGCTTCGACCGGTTGCTGCGGGCCGAGCCGGGCAGCGGCTACGACCTGTACGACGTGGTCTACTACGACATCCAGCTCTTCGTGCTCGGCGCGGAGCCGTTGCAGGATCCCGGCCCGTACCCGTGGCAGTTGCAGGTCGCCCGGTTCGCGGCCCCGCTGTTCACCCTGCTCGCGGTGGTGGAGGCCAGCCGACTGCTGCTGGCCGCCGAGATCCGGCGGCTGCGCGCCCGTCGGGCCCGTGGGCACGCCGTGGTCTGCGGCGACTCCCAGTTCGCCCACATGCTCGCCGACCGGCTCTTCAGTGAGGGCGAGCGGGTGGTCGTGGTGCGCGCCGAGCCGTTCGGGCCACTGGAGTACCGCAGGCGTCGCTACCTGGGCGTCACCGGCGACCCGGCGAGTCCCGAGGTGCTGCGCGGCGCCGGTCTGCCGCACGCCCACACGGTGTACGCCTGCACCGACGACGACGACCGCAACCACGCCATCGCCAACGCGGCGAGTCGGCTGATCCAGGACCGGCGGCAGCCGGCCCGGGTCTACGTGCAGGTCCACGACCCGGAGATGTGCCTGTCGTTGCAGGCCCGACGGCTGGGCGCGGCCGGTTCCAGCCGGCTGCGACTGGACTACTTCCACGTCGACGACGTCGCCGCCCGGGCCCTGCACCGGCACCACCCCCTGCCCTCCACGACCCGACGACCGGTCCGGATCCTCATCGCCGGTCGGGGCAGCTTCCGCCGTGCCGCGCTGGTGGCCAGCGCACGGCACTGGCAGCTGCGCCAGGCCGAGGCGTCGGCCGGTCGGCCCGTGCCGCCGCTGCACGTCGATCTGGTGGCCCCGGACGCCACCGTCGAACTCGAGCTGGCGACCGCCCGTCACCCCTTCCTGCCCGCCGCCTGCGAGGTGCGGGCGTACGACCTGGACCTCGACGGTCTGGTCGAGTCGGGCATGCTGCGCCGTGGCTACGACCGGCTCTACGTCTGCGCCGTGGACGAACGCAACGGACTCCAGTTGGCGTTGGACACCCCGGCGCTGTGGCAACGGGCGGAGAGCACGGTGTTCGTACCCGTGTACCGGCAGGCGGCACTCGCCGCCGCGTTCCACGGCGACCGTCGGCACGACCTGCTCGACGAGGTGCACGGCCGGCTCCAGCTCTATCCGGTGCTGACCCGGGCCTGCGACGCCCAACTGATCGCCGAGGATCTCACCGAACGCCTGGCCCGGCAGATCCACGACAAGTACGTCCAGTCGCAGGTGCGCGCCGGGGTGCGCCCGGGTTCGGCGCCCGCGATGGTGGACTGGGCTCGGCTTCCCGAGTCGCTGCGTCGGGCCAACCGCGCCCACGTGCAGGACATCGCCGCGAAGCTGTTGAGCCTCGGTTGTGTGGTGGCGCCCCGACACGGCCCCACCGCCGGTACCGCGGACCCCGGCGCCAGCCGGGCCATCGACGACCGGATCGACGAGCTGGCCCGACTGGAGCACGAACGGTGGTGCCAGGAACGACGGGGGGAGGGCTGGGTGTACGGCGAGCCGCGCGACGACGCCCGCCGCCGGCACCCCGCGCTGCGGCCGTGGGGCGAGCTGCCGCCGGACGTCCAGGAGACGAACCGGAACGAGATAAGGGCGCTGCCGGAGGTGTTGTCCGACGCCGGTTTCGAGATGATCCGGCTGACCGCCGAGGGCGTCGACTCCGCCGGTCCGCCGGGGCCGCCGCGGCAGGGCGGTGCCCCGGGTGACTCCCCGCGTGCCTCGGGTGGCGCGTCGGGAGAGAGGATCGGCGGATGACGCTGGACCCTCGGCCGGTCCGGGTGGGAATCACCGGGCACATCAACCTGACCCCCGCCACCGAACGGCTCGTGTTCGACGCGCTGCGTACCGAGTTGCGCCGGATCAGCGAACGGCCGGTGCGGGGTGTCACCTGCCTGGCCGCCGGCGCGACCAGGTCTTCGCGCGGGCGGTGCTGGCCACCGGTGGGGCGTACGAGGTGGTCCTGCCGGCACCCGACTACCGGGAGCGGGCGATTCCCCCGGCTGGCCGCCCGGCCTTCGACGACCTGCTCGGCAGGGCCGCCGAGGTGGTCCACACCGGATTTCCGCATTCCGGCACGGCGGCGTACGTGGCCGCCAACCGGGAGCTGGTGCGCCGGGTGCACCGGCTGGTGGCCGTCTGGGACGGGGAGGCCGGCTGTCACGAGGCGGCGACCGACCGGACGGTCGGCTGGGCGCGGCAGCGTTCCATCCCGACCACCGTCCTGTGGCCACCCGGCGCACGCCGGACGCGGGCTGACTGATCCGCGTGGGACGGGTCAGTGTGATCGGTGCCTTTGGAGCTGAATCGTTTGCGACATCATCGACCCGGCGGCGAGCTGGTAGCTGCGGGCTCCGGGCAAGAGACGCCGGCGGCCGGTGCCGGCGGGCGGTGCCGGCGGTCAGTCTGAATCGCTGACGACATCAGCTCCAAAGGCAGCGCTTCAGCCCGGTGCTTGCGGTCGATGTCCGAAGTGGCACAACCGCACCCCGTATTCGTCGAATCACGTTCGACCGGGGGTCTTGACTCTCGCCAGACATGGGGCCACGATCTGACAACGTTGTCATCGATCACCGCCATCTGACAACGTTGTCATTGTCTGGAGGCACGATGTCCGAGCAATCGCCCCTGTCGCGGCGTACCTTCCTCTCCGCCGGTGCCACGCTGCTGGCGTCGGTGGGGGTGACCGCCGTCCTACCGGACGCGGTCGCGACCGCCGCTGCGGCGACGCCGGCCGCGACGCCGCCGCCCACCGACCTCGCCCGGTACCGCCCGGTGGCGGTCTCCTCGACCGACTACGCGCCGACGCCCGCCACGTTCGCCGTGGACGGCCTGCCGCAGGTCGGCGTGCGCGGCAGCGGGTGGCGGGCCGCGAAGGGCGATCCTCAGTGGATATCGGTCGACCTTCAGGCACCGTGCCGCGTCGAGGCCGTCACCCTGGTTTTCGAGGCCACCCTCGCCGACGGTCCGTTCGACGGCAACTACACCGACACCGACGGTGGCGAGATCCTCTCCAGCGCCGCGACGGCGTACCGGATCGAGGTCTCCACCGACGGCCGGGACTGGCGGTCGGTGTACGAGACCACCGACGGTCAGGGCGGCGTGCAGGCCATCAGGCTGCCGCAGCCGGTCACCGCGCGGTGGATCCGGATGACCGCCACCAGGCGGTCCAACGGCAACCCGGTCGGACTCAACGCTTTCCAGGTCTACGGCGTCGCCCTGACGGGCCGTCCGAAGGCCGACGGCTGGACCAGCTGGGAGGGCGGCAACACCGAGAAGGCCCCCGACCTCACGGTGGCCGCCGACGGCACGGTGCCGCTGGAGTCGGGCTGGTCGTTGACGATGGACGACTTCGCGGGCACCACCGACGGCACCGAGCTCTCCCGAGCCGGCGTCGACGTCCGGTCCTGGTTGCCGGCGACCGTGCCCGGCACCGTGCTGGGGACCCTGGTCGACCAGGGCCACCTGCCCGACCCGGTCGCCGGTTTCAACAACATGCGCATCCCGGAGGCGCTGTCGCGGCACACGTGGTGGTACCGGCGGGCGCTGCGGCTGCCACGTGAGCTGGACACCTCGCCCGGCCGCCGGATTTGGCTGGAGTTCGACGGCATCAACCACCACCGCCTGGGTCAACGGCGTGCAGGTCGGCAGCGTCGCACACCCGTTCGCGCGGGCCGCCTTCGACATCACCGACGCCCTGGCCGGCCACCGCGAGCACGTCCTCGCCGTCCGGGTCACCCCGATGCCGCACCCGGGCACCCCCGGCGACAAGGGCCCCGACGGCCGCACCTTCCTCCAGTCGGCCCACCACTACCTCGACGCGCCGACCTACCTCGCGGTGTCCGGATGGGACTGGATGCCCGCCGTCCGCGACCGGGTCACCGGGCTCTGGGACCACGTCCGGCTGCGCAGCACCGGCGCGGTGGTCGTCGGCGACCCGCACGTACTGACCACGCTGCCCGACCTGCCGGACACCGACACCGCCGAGGTCACCATCAACGTGCCGGTGCGCAACGCGGCGGCAACCCCCAGCACGGTCACGGTGCGCGCCGAGTTCGACAAGGTACGCGTCGAGTCCACCGTGACCGTGCCCGCCGGGGGATCCACAACGGTCACCTTCGCGCCGGAGCGCTTCCGCGCGCTACGCCTGCGCGACCCCCGGCTCTGGTGGCCCAACGGCTACGGCGAGCCCCACCTGTACGACCTGACGCTCACCGCCACCGTCAAGCGTTCGGTCAGCGACCGGCGCGAGCTCCGCTTCGGCATCCGCGAGTTCGCCTACGACTGGCACCAGCCGATCGTGATCTCGCCGCCCGGGAAGCCCCCGCTGGAGTTCGTCGACGGCGCCGCGACCCAGACCGTGACGTTCGACGGGCAGCACGCCCGACACGTGCGCATCCAGGCCGGCCAGCGTGCCACCGGCTGGGGCATCTCGATGTTCTCGCTGTCGGTGGCCGACGGCACCGGCCCGGACCTCGCGCTGCGCCGCGAAGCGACCGCCTCGTCGTCGGAGAACGACACCAACGGGCCCGGCAGGGCCGTCGACGGTGACCCGGCGACCCGCTGGGCGTCGCAGGCCGAGGACAACCAGTGGATCCAGGTCGACCTGGGCGCGGCGGTCGACTTCGACCGGGTCACCATCGTGTGGGAGCAGGCGTACGCGCTCGACTACCGCGTCCAGGTCTCCGCCGACGGGGACGCCTGGACCGACGTGAAGGCCGTCAGCAACGACACCCCGCTGGGCAGCCGCGCCACCCAGGTCGAGACCTTCGCCAGCCAGACCGCCCGGCACCTGCGCATCCAGACCGGCGCGCGGGTGACCTCGTGGGGTGTGTCCATGTGGGCGCTCTCGGTGCAGCGGCAGGCCGAGCCGGACGTCGACCTGGCCCTGCGTAAGACCGCCACCGCCTCGTCGTCCGACAGCGACTCGAACGGCCCCGACCGGGCCGTCGACGGCAACCCACGGACCCGGTGGTCCTCGAAGTTCGAGGACAACCAGTGGATCCAGGTCGACCTCGGCGCGCCGGTCGCCTTCGACCAGGTGACGATCGTCTGGGAGCAGGCGTACGCCCGCGACTTCGTCATCCAGGTCTCCGACGACGGGCAGCGGTGGACCGACGTCAAGGCCGTCAGCAACGCCGTCACCCAGCTCAAGATCAGCGTGAACGGTGTGCCGGTGTTCGCCCGGGGCGGCAACTGGGGCTGGGACGAGTTGCTGCGGCGGGTGCTGCCCGACCGGCTGGCCGACACGGTCGAGATGCACCGCGACATGAACTTCACGATGATCCGCAACTGGCTCGGCAGCAGCAACCGCGAGGAGCTGTACCAGGCCTGCGACGAGCAGGGCATCCTGGTGTGGAACGACTTCTGGCAGGCCGGCCAGTTCCTGCCCAACCCGCCCGGCTACGTGGACATCGCCGCGGACACGATCCGCCGGTTCCGCCACCACCCGAGCATCGTCGTGTGGTGCGGCGCGAACGAGGGCGACCCGCCGCCGATCGTCGACGCCGGGCTCAAGGCGGCCGCCGCCACCGAGCACCCGGAGATCCTCTACATCCCGAACTCGGCCGGCGGCATCGTCAGCGGCCACGGCCCGTACCACTGGGTGGAGCCGGGGACCTACAACAACCGGAACACCTACGACACCGGGGCGTTCGGCTTCCACACCGAGATCGGCATGCCGGTGGTGTCGGTGGTCGAGAGCATGCGCAACCTCGTCGGCGACGCGCCGGAGTGGCCGATCGGCGACGTGTGGAACTACCACGACTGGTCGACCGTCGGTAACCAGCGCGTGGGGACGTACCAGGCGGCGATCGACGCGCGGCTCGGTGAGTCCGGCTCGCTCGACGAGTTCGCCGCCCGGGCGCAGTTCGTCAACTACGAGAGCCACCGCGCCATGTTCGAGGCGTGGAACGCCAACCTGTGGCAGGACGCGACCGGCCTGCTGCTGTGGATGTCGCACCCGGCGTGGCACAGCACGGTCTGGCAGACCTACGACTACGACCTCGACGTGAACGGCGCCTACTACGGCGCCCGCAAGGGGTGCGAGCCGGTGCACGTCCAGGCCGACCCGGGCACCTGGCAGGTCCGGGTGGTCAACCACACCACGACGGCGCTCACCGGCGTCACGGTCACCGCCCGCCGGTACGACCTGAACGGCCGGTCGCTGGGCACGCCCCAGCGGCAACGGGTGGACGTGGCGCGTTCGGCGACGACGGCGGCGTTCCCCCTCGCGGTGCCCGACGGCGGCGGGCTGCACCTGGTCCGGCTGGAGCTGCGGGACGGCCGCGACCGGCTGTTGGCGGACAACACGTACTGGCGCTATGACAGCGCCGAGGAGATGCGGGCGCTCAACGGCCTGCCGTCGGCCCGGCTGTCGACGTCGTCCAGCACGGTACGTGTCGTCGAGGGTCGCTCCACGGTCACCACCACGGTCCGCAACCAGGGCCGCGCGGTCGCCGCTCTGGTCCGGCTGGCCGTGCGCGACCAGCACGGCAAGCGGGTCCTGCCGGCCCGTTACGACGACAACTACTTCTGGCTCCTGCCGGGGGAGACCCGTCAGGTGCGGATCTCCTGGCCCGCGCGGGCGGGCGTGGCCCGCCAGGTCACGGTGACCGCGCAGGCGTACAACTCCTAGACGAGTAAGTAGTCGGTCGCCTCCGTCGGGGCGGACGCGGTATTGAGCGGTATACCTCAGAGGTATGAATATGACTCTGAGGTATACCGCTCAACAGCACCTCGACACGCCGGGCCAGCCAATGCGCATGCTGGAGAGAGTCAGGACTTCCCACCGCCTCCCGATCGCTTCGCCGTCGCGAGTGGATTGCCCGAGCCGTGTTCACGGGGTGTTCCGACGGGCGTCATGTCGGGCGGTTGGGATCACGGGAGCACAGGCAACAGCTCTGCTTTCCGGAAGGTCTCGCATCCATGTCGCAGTCCCCTCTGACGCTGCCGCGTCGTCACTTCCTCGCCCTGGGAGGCGTCGCCGCCGGCGCGGCGATGCTCGGCGCCGAGCCCGCCTCGGCGAGCTCCGACGTCCCGGACGACCGGATCACCCTGCCGGGCTACGCGTTCACGCTCGGTGTCGCGTCCGGTGACCCGTCGCCCGACGGTGTCGTGCTCTGGACCCGCCTGGCACCGGACCCGCTCGCTCTCGACGGGTTGGGGGGCATGCCCGAGCGTGCCGTCAGCGTGCGGTGGGAGGTGGCGGAGGACGAGAAGTTCCGCCGGATCGTGCGTCGTGGCGTGGAGCGTGCCACGGCGGCGTGGGCGCACTCGGTGCACGCCGAGGTGCACGGCCTGCGGCCGGACCGCGTGTACTGGTACCGGTTCCGTGTCGCGGGCCAGGTCAGCCCCGTGGGCCGTACCCGGACGGCGCCGCGCCCGGGGACCGCCCTGCGGTCGTTCACCTTCGCGTTCGCGAGCTGCCAGGCCTACACCGACGGCTACTTCACCGCGTACGAGCACATGGCCCGGGAGGACCTGGACCTCGTGGTCCACCTCGGCGACTACATCTACGAGGGCGGCGGCGCGGGCACGATCGGCCGCGCGCACCTTCCGGCGGCGGAGACGTTCTCCCTGACCGACTACCGGATCCGGTACTCGCAGTACAAACTCGACCCGGCGTTGCAGGCCGCGCACCGGGCCGCGCCGTGGGTGGTCGCACCGGACGACCACGACGTCGAGAACAACTGGGCCGGCGACCACTCGCAGCCGGACACCGAGCCGGACCAGGACCCGGCCGTGTTCCGGCTGCGCCGGGCCGCCGCCTACCAGGCGTACTACGAGAATTTGCCGCTGCGCCGCTCGTCGATGCCCCGGGGTCCGGAGATGCAGGTCTACCGGCGTCTGACGTTCGGCGATCTGCTCCAGCTCGACGTCCTCGACACCCGCCGGTTCCGGGACCAGCAGCTCACCGACCAGTCGCTGCGCTGGGACCCGAACCGGCAGATGCTCGGTGCCCAGCAGGAGGCCTGGCTGTTGGCGGGCCTCGGCGCGTCCACGGCCCGGTGGAACGTGCTCGGCAACCAGGTGTTCGCGATGGAGGCCGACCACACCGACGGCGCGCCCGAGACGTTCGGCATGGACACCTGGGACGGGTACGCGGCGGCGCGTCAGCGGCTCTTCGACGGGCTGGCGCAGCGCAACGTCGACAACTTCCTCGTGATCACCGGCGACGCGCACCGGAGCGTGGCCGCCGATCTCAAACTGGACTTCTCCGACCCGGCCTCCCGCACGATCGGCACCGAGTTCCTCGGGACGGCGATCAGCTCGGGCGGCAACGGGCAGGACATGGACGCGCTCGGCGTGACCTGGCTGGCCGAGAACCCGCACATGAAGTTCCACAACTCCCAGCGTGGGTACCAGGTCTGCCACCTCGGTCGCCAGGAGATGCGCACCGACTACCGCGTCGTGCCGTTCGTAAACGCGCCGGGCGCTTTGATCACGACGCGGGCCAGCGTCCACGTGCAGAACGGCCGGCCCGGGGTCGCGCACGTGACGTCGGCGCCACCTGATGCGGGCGTTTAGGGCCGTTACCGCACCTCCACCAACGGCCAGGACCCATGCTGCACGGGGGAGAGGAGCCGCGTCGGCCCGCAGCAGGGGTGTCCGAGCCCGGAGGGACTGATCATGTCCAACGCCAGCCGCGCCGATGGCGTAGGGGCGCGGTCGGGTTCCACGTCCGGGGCGGTGCGGGTCGCGTTCGCCTTCTGGATCACGCTCGTGGGCACCACGGTGCCGACCCCGCTCTACCCGCTCTACGAGCTGGAGTTCGGCTTCTCGTCGTTGACCGTGACCGTGGTCTACGCGCTGTACGCGCTGGGCGTGGTCATCGGGTTGCTGGTCTTCGGCCGGCTCTCCGACCAGATCGGCCGGCGTCCGGTCATCCTGACCGCGCTCGTTCTGTCCGTCGCCGCCGACGCCGTCTTCCTGTTCGCCGTGGACCTCGCGATGATCATCGTGGGCCGGGTGCTGGCCGGCCTCTCCGCCGCACTGATCATCGGAGCGGCGACCGCGGCGCTGGCGGAGCTGATCGACCCCCGGCACCCCAGACGTGCCGCCACCGTTTCGATCTTCGCGAACCTGGGCGGTCTCGCCGCCGGCACCCTGCTGGCCGGAATCGTGTCGGACGTGGCGCCCGATCCACTCCGGCTGCCCTGGGCCATCGTGCTGATCCTGGCGGTGAGCGCGATCGTCGCGTTGCGCGGCGTACCGGAGACGGTGCGGGAGCGGTCGCCGGTGACGGTGCGGGTTCAGCGGCTGCACGTGCCATCGAACATCCGCGGTGACTTCATCCGAGCGGCGATCACCAGCGGTGCGGGCTTCGCGGCTCTCGGAGTGCTCACCTCGGTGACCGGGTTGTTCCTCGGCATGGTTCTGCACGAGAGCTCGCACACGCTGGCCGCGTTGGTGGTCTTCCTGGCCTTCACCGGCGCCGCCTTCGGTCAGCTGCTGACCCGCGTGCTGTCGTCGCGCGCCGCGCTGGCCTGCGCCTGCGTCGGTCTGATCGTGGGCGCCGCCCTGCTCGCGTTCAGCATGTGGATGGCGGTGCTGGCGGCGCTGGCGATCAGCGCGACGATCACCGGGGTCGCCGCCGGGGTGGCGGTCGGCGACGGCATCGCGACGATCACGATGAGGACCGCTCCACAGCATCAGGCCGAGGCGGTGTCGACCTTCTTCGCCATCCTGTTCACCATGCTCGGCGTGCCCGCGGTCGGGGTCGGGCTGCTGATCCAGGCGACCGGTCTGCGTCCCGCTGGTGAGATCTTCAGTGGCGTGGTGGCGGTGCTCGCGCTGGGCGTCCTGCTCAGCCTCCTGCGCGGTGGCCAGACCCGATCCGCGAGCTGATCCAGGTCCGGTCGCCCAGGGCACGGGGGTGCCCGGAAAGCCCTTCACGGAGGTCTTGCGGCGGTCATCGTATACAACATACGCTCCCCGAATCGCCCACTCGAGGAGCTCTCCATGACGAACCTCTCCGTCAGCGAAACGAGCCGTGCACTCCGGGCCGCTGTGGCGGCGGTCGCTGTTGCCTGCGCGGTCGTCGCCTGCTCACCGGTGTCGGACAGCGGGGGCGGCACCCAGTCCGGCGACAACCAGTCGGCGGGCCAGGACTCCTTCGGTGCGCCGGCCGACCCCGCCGCCGTGAAGCAGGGCGGAAAGCTGGTCATCGCCCTCTCCGCGGAGCCCGACGCGCTGGACCCGACACTCTCGCGCAGCCTCTATTCCCGGTACGTCTTCCAGGCCATGTGCCAGAAGCTCTACGACATTGACGAGCGGGCGCAGGTCGTACCGCAGTTGGCGACCGCCCTGCCCACGACGAGCGGTGACGGCCGGACGGTCACGATCCCGCTGCGCCAGGGCGTGCGCTTCGCGGACGGCACCCCGTTCGACTCCGCCGCGGTGAAGGCCACCCTGCAACGACACCTCACCAACGCCCGATCGGCACGCAAGAGCGAACTCGGTCCCATCGACGGCGTCGACACCCCCGACGCGCAGACCGTCGTCCTGCGGCTGAAGCAGCCGTTCGCGCCCCTGCTCGGCGCCCTCGCCGACCGCGCCGGCATGATCATGAGCAGCAGGGCGCTACAGAGCCTGGGCGACGACTTCGCGTCGGCGCCGGTCTGCGTCGGCCCCTTCAAGTTCGCCAAGCGGGTGCCCCAGAACTCGATCGACGTGGTGCGGGACCCCAACTACTACGAGGCCGACAAGGTCCACCTCGACGCGATCTCGTGGCGGATCCTCAGCGACGCGAGCATCCGGGCCGCCAACCTGCGCTCCGGTGACGCCCAGGTCGCCGACACCGTCTCCACCCAGGACGTCGCCTCCCTGCGGCAGGACTCCTCGGTCTCGGTCCTGCAGTCGCAGTCCCTCGGCTACCAGGGCCTCACCATCAACGTCGGCAACGTCGACGGGGTGCGTACCCCGCCCAAGCCGATCAACCGCCCCCTCGCCCAGGACGCCAAGGTCCGGCAGGCCTTCGAGCACGCCATCGACCGCAAGGCATTGGTCGACGCCGTCTTCAACGGAGTCCACACCGTCGCCTGTTCACCGATCTCGCCCGCCAGCCCGTTCTCGTCAGCCGAGGCGCAGACCTGCCCGGCGCACGACCCCGGCAAGGCCAAGCAACTGCTCGCCGAGGCGGGCGTGCAGACGCCGTACACCGTCACGATGCTCGCGTCGAACACGCCGGACTCGCTGCGCCTCGCGCAGGCACTCCAGGCCATGGTCAAGGACGGCGGCTTCGATCTGAAGATCAACCCGGTGGAGTACTCGTCCCTGCTCGACGAGCAGGACCGGGGCAACTTCGAGCTGCTGCAACTGGGGTGGAGCGGGCGGATCGACCCGGACGCCAACATCACCAA
Organism: Micromonospora parastrephiae; assembly: GCF_016802865.1. Classification (GTDB taxonomy): domain Bacteria; phylum Actinomycetota; class Actinomycetes; order Mycobacteriales; family Micromonosporaceae; genus Micromonospora; species Micromonospora parastrephiae. Next base: position 31,563 of record NZ_JAEVHM010000025.1, read on the forward strand.
CTTCGTCGGGACCGGCGCGAGCCAGAACGTCGCCGGCTACAGCAACCCCCAGCTCGACACGCTGCTGGCCCAGGCCCGGCAGGCCGGCGACGTCGAGGAGCGCAAGAAGCTGTACGGGCAGGCGGTCACGCTGCTCCAGCAGGACGACGCGCTGATCTACCTGTACCGGCAGCGCAACCTGACCGCCGTCGCCAAGCAGATCCAGGGCCTGCAGGTCTTCCCGGACGGCGTGATCCGTGCGGCGTTCGCCGGCTACACCAGGTAGGTCGCCGTGGCCCGGTATCTGCTCACCCGCGCCTGGCAGTCGGCGCTCACCCTGCTGCTGTCGACGATCGTGGTGTTCGTCGGTGTGCGGGCGCTCCCCGGTGACCCGGCCCTCGCCCTGGCGGGGGAGGACCGGTCGCCGGAGGCGCTGGACGCCATCCGCCGGCACTACGGCCTGGACCAACCGCTGCCGGTCCAGTTCGCGCAGTACGTGGAACGTGTGGCGCAGGGCGACTTCGGGGTGTCGATCCGGACCGGCACGCCGGTCTCGTCGATGCTCACCACCGCCCTGCCGGTGACCGTCGAGCTGTCCGTCCTGGCGATCGTCATCGCCTCGGTGCTGGGCATCGGCGCCGGGGTGCTCGCGGCGGTCCGTCGTGGCCGCCCGGCGGAGTGGTTCGCCAACGCGCTCGCCCTGATCGGGCTGTCGGTGCCGCACTTCTGGCTCGGGTTGCTCGCGATCCTCTACCTGTCGGTGGCGACCGGCCTGTTCCCCGCCTCCGGGTTCGTGCCGTTGCTGGAGGACCCGGTCGACAACCTGCACCACATCGTCCTGCCGGCGGTGATCCTCGGCACCGGCCTGGCCGCCATCATCATGCGGCAGACCCGTTCGGCGATGCTCGACTCGCTCTCCTCGGACTACGTACGGACGGCGAAGGCGAAGGGCCTGCGCCCCCGTGCCGTCGTCACCCGGCACGCGCTGCGCAACAGCCTGATCGTGGTGGTGACCGTCGTGGGCCTGCAACTGGGAGGGCTGATCTCGGGCGCGGTCGTCACCGAGCAGATCTTCGGACTGCCGGGCTTCGGCAAGATGACCATCGACGCGGTGTTCCAGCGCGACTATCCGGTGATCCAGGCCGTCGTCCTGCTCACCGCCGCCGCCTACATCGTGATCAATTTCTTCGTGGACCTGCTCTACTCCGTCATCGACCCCCGTATCCGGGTGACGGGAGATCCGGCATGACCGTCCTCACCGTACCGATGGCGGAAACCGGCACGGCCGGCATCACCCGCCGGACGCGCGTCCTGCGCCGGCTACGACGCAACCCGCTCGCCGTCGTGAGCTTCGTCGTGCTCGCTCTCGCGGCCGTCGTCGCGCTGCTCTCGCCGTGGCTCGCCCCCTACTCCGTCGACCAGACCGACTTCGCCCGTACGCTCGCACCTCCCGGGAGCGCCGGTCACCTGCTCGGCACCGACGACCTGGGGCGTGATGTCCTGTCCCGGATCATGCTCGGGGCGCGGGCGTCGTTGCAGGTGGGGCTCCTGGCGGTGGCCACCTCGCTGGTCATCGGTGTGCCCCTCGGGCTCGCCGCCGGCTACTTCCGGGCCTGGGACGCGGTGATCTCGCGCTTCACCGACCTGCTGCTCGCGTTTCCGTTCCTGATCATGGCGGTGGGGTTGGCGGCCATCCGGGGCGCCAGCCTCGGCAACGCCGCCGTGGCCATCGGCATCGCCCAGATCCCCGGGGTGATCCGGGTGGTGCGGTCGGACACGCTGCGCCTCAAGTCGCTGGACTTCGTCGCGGCGGCCGTCGTGGACGGCGCGAGTGACCTGTGGGTCCTCGCCCGGCACATCCTGCCGAACGCGACGTCGGTGATCCTCGTGCAGGCCACCGTCGCGATCCCGGCGGCGATCCTCGGCGAGGCGGTGCTCTCCTTCCTCGGCCTCGGCATCCAGCCCCCGGCCCCCAGCCTGGGCACCATGCTTGCCACCGCCCAGCAGTTCGCCGCCCGCGCGCCGTGGGCCGCCGTCCTCCCCGGTGTCGTGATCATGGGTTTGGCGCTGGCGTTCAACGTCTTCGGTGACGCCCTGCGGGACGCCCTCGACCCGAAGGGAGACCGGCGATGACCACGGCCGCCGCAAGCACCGCCGCGATCGTCCTGGAGATGCGCGATCTGTCGGTCTCGTTCCCGACCGAGACGGGCACCGTCTCGGCGGTCGACGGGGTCAGTCTGGACCTCGCAGCCGGGGAGATCGTCGGAATGGTGGGCGAGTCGGGCTGCGGAAAAAGCGTCACCGGCATGAGCATCGCCGGCCTGCTCCCGGGCAGCGCCCGGGTATCCGGTTCAGTGCGCCTGAACGGCACCGAGCTGGTCGGCGCCCGCGAGTCCGCCTTACGCCGGGTCCGCGGACGGGAGATCGCCTACATCTTCCAGGAGCCGATGACGTCGCTGAACCCGGTGCTCACCGTCGGCCGGCAGATCGGGGAGGTGCTCCAGATCCACGAGCGGATGTCCCGGCGGGCCGCTCGCGTCCGCGCGATCGACCTGCTGACACTCGTCGGGATCCCGTCCGCGGCGCACCGCGTCGACGCCTATCCCCACCAGCTGTCCGGAGGCATGCGGCAACGGGTCATGATCGCGATGGCGGTGGCCTGTGGCCCGAAGGTGCTGGTGGCCGACGAACCCACCACCGCGTTGGACGTCACGGTCCAGGCGGGCATCCTCCAGGTCCTGCGGGATCTGCGCGACCGGCTCGGCACGAGCATCCTCATCATCACGCACGACCTCGGCGTGATCGCCGACATCGCCGACCGCGTCGTCGTCATGTACGCCGGCCGCGTGGTGGAACGGGCCCCGATCACCGACCTGTTCGCGCATCCGTACCACCGCTACACCGCCGGCCTCCTGTCGGCGTCACCGAAGCCGGGGCGGCACGCCAGCACCACCCGGTTGGCGGAGATCCCCGGTCTGGTGCCCGTCCTGTCGACCCAGCCGGACGCGTGCACGTTCGCCGACCGCTGCCCGGCGGCCGACGCGCGGTGCCGCGACTCCGCGCCGCCTTTGGAGGTGGCGAGGGGAGGGCCGGACCACCTGGCGGCGTGCTGGCACCCCTGCGCGACGCAAACCCAGGAGGCGAACCGATGACGTCGCAGCCGAACGCCCTGGAGATCGAGGACCTGGTGATGCACTTCGGTCCGGTGCGCGCCGTGGACGGGGTGTCCCTCACCATCGCCGCAGGGCGGGTAACGGCTCTGGTGGGGGAGAGCGGTTCCGGAAAGTCGACAGTCGGCCGGTGCGTGGTACGCCTCGTCGAACCGACCGCGGGCGTGGTCAGGATCGCCGGGACGGACGTCACCCACCTGTCCCGACGACAGTTGCGTCCGCACCGCGACGCGGTGTCGATCGTCTTCCAGGACCCGGCCGCCTCACTGGACCCGCGCATGCTGGTGGGCGAGATCGTGGCCGAGCCACTGCGGCTGGCCGGTAGGCGCGTCCCGCGGCGCGAGCGGGAGGCCCGCGTCGCTCCGCAACTCGAGCGGGTGGGCCTGCGCGCCGAGGTGGCGCGCCGTTACCCCCATGAGCTCTCCGGCGGGCAACGCCAGCGGGTCAGCATCGCGCGGGCCCTGGTCTCCGAGCCGATGCTGCTCATCGCGGACGAACCCACCAGCGCGCTCGACGTGTCCGTGCAGGCGTCGGTGCTCAACCTCCTCGCCGACCTGCAACGCGACATCGGATTCGCCTGCCTGTTCATCACCCACGACCTGTCCGCGGTCGAGTACCTGGCCGACGACATCGCCGTCATGTACCTGGGCCAGCTCGTCGAGAAGGGCTCCCGCGAGCGGATCTTCGCCCGGCCCGCCCACCCCTACACGCAGGCACTGCTGGCGGCGGCGCCGGTGGCCGACCCGGTACGCCAGCGGCAGCGTCAGCCGGTGCTGCTCGGCGACGACCTGCCGTCCGCGCTGGACCCTCCGTCCGGTTGCCGCTTCCGGACCCGGTGCCCGCTCGCGTTCGACAGGTGCGCGACCGAGGTGCCGCGACAGGTGCCGATCGGCGACGGTATGGCAGCCTGCCACCTGGTCCAGCCGGACGGTACCGGCCCCGACGTCCGCACCGCAGACCCCAGTGAGGTGTTGTCATGACGTTCACCACCAGACCGACGTTGCAGGGCACGTTCGGCATGGTGTCCTCGACGCACTGGCTCGCCAGCCAGTCGGCCATGGGCATCCTCGAACGCGGGGGCAACGCCTTCGACGCCGCGGTCACCGCCGGGTTCGTCCTGCACGTCGTCGAACCGCACCTGAACGGGCCGGGCGGCGAGGTGCCGGCCATCGTGGCGACCGCACAGGACCCCGCTCCGAAGGTGCTGTGCGGGCAGGGGCCGGCGCCGGCCGGTGCCACCATCGGGCACTTCCGGTCCCTCGGGATGGACCTGATCCCGGGCGCCGGTCCGCTCGCGGCGGCCGTGCCCGGCGCCGTGGACGCCTGGCTCCTGCTGCTGCGTGAGCACGGCACGCTCTCCCTCGCCGAGGTGCTGGAGCCGGCGATCGGCTACGCCGGCGCCGGCCACCCGCTGGTGGGCAGGGTCGGTGACACCGTGGCGGCCGTGCGTTCGCTGTTCGAGGAGCACTGGCCCACGTCCGCCCAGCTCTGGTTGCGTGGCGGCAGAGCGCCGGCCGCTGGGGAGATGGTCACCAACCCGGCGTACGCGCGCACCCTGCGTCGGCTCGTCGAGGCGGGGCAGGCGGCCGGCGCCGACCGGGAGGCGCAGATCGAGGCCGCGCGGCGGGCCTGGAGCACGGGCTTCGTCGCCGACGCGATCGACCAGTTCAGCCGGCAGCCGTTCCAGGACTCCAGCGGACGCCCACACGCCGGCCTGGTCACCGGCGACGACCTGGCCGCGTACTCGGCGACGTGGGAGGCGCCAGCCACCCTCGACTGGCACGGCTACTCGGTGGCGAAGACCGGCTTCTGGGGCCAGGGCCCGGTGCTGCTGGAGACGCTGTCGGTCCTCGACGCGCTCGACGATGCCGGCGCGTACGACGCGGGGACCGCGGCCGGCATCCACGCCCAGGTCGAGGCGCTCAAGCTCGCCTTCGCCGACCGTGAGGCCTGGTACGGCGACGGCGCCGACGTGCCCGCCAAGGCGTTGCTCTCCCCGCAGTACGCGCGGGAGCGGGCCGCCCTGATCGGCGATCGGGCGTCGGCGGAGCTGCGGCCGGGGCGTCCCGACGGGGCGGAGCCTCGCCTCGCGGCGCACGTCCAACCCGGCGCCGACCGTCGTGCCGATCCGTCGGACGCGACGACGGGGGAGCCGACGGTGCAGTCCGACGGGGTGACCCGGGGCGACACCTGTCACGTGGACGTGGTCGACCGGTGGGGCAACATGATCTCGGCGACCCCGAGCGGCGGCTGGTTGCAGAGTTCGCCCACGATCCCGGAACTCGGGTTTCCGCTCGGCAGCCGCTTGCAGATGTTCTGGCTGGAGGAGGGTCTCGCGTCGTCGCTGGCGCCGGGCCGCCGGCCGCGCACCACGCTCAGCCCGACCATGGTGCACCGCGACGGGGAGCCGATCCTGGCGTGCGGCACGCCCGGTGGCGACCAGCAGGACCAGTGGCAGGTGCCGTTCCTGCTGCGCCATCTCGTCGGCGGTCAGTCCCTTCAGGAGGCGATCGACGCGCCCGCGTGGCACACGCTCAGCCTGCCGGGGTCGTTCTATCCGCGTGACATGCAGCCCGGCGTCCTGGTGGTGGAGGAACGGTTCGACGAGGACGTGCTGGCGGCACTGCGGTCGTACGGGCACGACGTGCGGCTGTCCGACGCGTGGAGTCTCGGCCGGCTCTGCGCCGTGACCCGGGATCCGGACACCGGCGTGCTCGCCGCCGGGGCGAATCCGCGCGGCGTGCAGGGCTACGCGTGCGGTCGTTAGCGGGCGCCGTACCCGCCCTCGGCGTTCTCGTACGCCGCCGCGGACGCCGCGTCGAGGTGGGCGAGCGCGGCCTGCTCGGCGCGGTCACCGTCGCCTGACTCGATGGCGTCGACCAGCTGGATGTGCTCGGCCCACGAGTGTGGTGCGCGTTGCTCGGCACCCAGCCGGAAGACCCACTGGACATGGAGGTACAGCGACTTGGCGATCGACGACAGCCAGGGGTTTCCGCTGATCTGGAGGATGCGCAGGTGCAGGGCGCTGTTCAGCTCGGCGACGCGGGGCAGGTCCTGCCGCTGCGTCGCCTCGCGGCCCTGGTCGAGCAGGGCGCGCAGGGCCGCGACGTCCGCCGGGCTCGCCCGTTCGGCAGCCAGTCGGGCGGCAAGCGTTTCCAGGCGCTCCCGTACGGCGAACATGTCCCCGATGGTCCCGCTGCTGGGCGAGGCGACGACCGCGCCCCGGCGGGGGAGGATCACGACGAAGCCCTCGGCCTCCGCGACGCGTAGCGCCTCCCGGACGGGATTGCGGGAGACGCCGAAGTCCTCGGCCAGCCGGTCTTCGGTCAGCCGCTCGCCGGGCAGGTAGTCGCCGTCGATGATGGCGGTCCGCAGCGCGGCGAGGACCTGGTCGCGTAGCGGCAGGTGCTGAGCGCCGAGCTTGTCCCGCAGGTCTTCAGCCACCTGGTCGCCTCTCCGTGAACCGTCCGGCAAAAGTGTATACGAAGAACAATTTTTGGAGGACAGCGACAGTGTCGAGCACCGCGCCCCGTGTCACCCGTCCTCGCGTCGCCGCCCAGGACGACGATCGTCTCCTACGACAGCGGCACGCCCTCGTCGTCGTGCTCACCTTCCTCACCGGAAGCGCCGACGCCATCGGCTTCCTGTCCCTCGGCGGGGCCTTCTCCAGCGTCATGACCGGCAACATGGTCCTCCTCGGGCTCTCGGCGGGCAGAGGCGACGCCGACCTCGCCCTGACCTCCGGGTGCGCGATCGTCAGCTTCATCGTCGGCGTCCTCGCCGGCGCCCGCGTCGTCGGCTCGGCCCGACCGGACGATCCCGTCTGGCCCCGGCGGGTCACCTGGGCGCTCGTCCTGGAGTTGCTGGTGTTCGTGGTGTTCCTCGTCGTCTGGGTGGTCAACCTGCCCACCCACGTCGACCACGTCGACCTCGCGCTGCTCATGCTGTCGGCGACGGCGCTGGGCGTACAGAGCAGCGCGATCCAGCGCTTCGGCGTGCCGGGCCTGTCCTCCACCTACCTGACCGGCACCCTCACCAGCCTGATCGCCGGCGTCGCCGCACGTAGCCCGTGGCGCAGCCTGCGGCCCAAGGCTCAGGTGCTGCTGGCCCTGATGACCGGCGCGGCGGTCGGCGCCCTGGTGGCCCTGCACCTGCCGGTGGCCGCGCCGGCGCTGCTGATCGTGCCGCTCACCCTCGTCATCGCCCTGTCCGCGCGGCTGCGGGCCTGATCCTCAGACGCCGCGCGCGAACAGGGCGAGGCGGACCCGGTTGGGGCTGTCGGTCTTGGTCATCAGACTGGTGATGTGGGTCTTGACCGTGGTGACACCGATGTGGAGCCGGTCGGCGATCTCGGTGTTGGACAGGCCCTCGGCGACGAGGGCCAGCACGTCCCGTTCGCGCGCGGTGAGGCCCTGCACCGGTCGCGGCGTCTCGGCGCGGGCGTGCACCGCACGCTGGACGAGGCGGCGCAGCACCTCGGGGCTGAACGGGCTGTCGCCGACGGCGGCCCGGCGGATGCCGTCGAGCAGGTCGGCGGGGGGCGCGTCCTTGAGCAGGAACCCGCAGGCGCCGGCGGTCAGGGCGGGGTAGAGGTGGTCGTCGTCGCCGAACGTGGTCAGCACCAGGATGCGGGTTGCGGGACGTTCGGCGAGGATCCGGCTGGTCGCGGTGATCCCGTCGACGCCGGGCATGCGCAGGTCCATGACGACGACGTCGGGGAGGAGCCGCGCGGCGGAGGTGATGGCCGCACGGCCGTTGTCCGCCTCGCCGACGACCTCGATGTCGGGTTGGGCCTCGCAGAGCATGCGCAGCCCCGCGCGGATGAGGTGCTGGTCGTCGACCAGCAGGACGCGGATCACGCCGGCTCCGGTGCGGGCGACCCGGCGGGGGCCTCGCGGTCACGGGGCACCGGCCGGGCCGACGCCTCGGCGCCGGAGGCCAGCGCCGGGAGGACGGTACGCACCCGGAACCCCGTCCGCGTCGGGCCGGCCTCCAACCGCCCGCCGAGGACCTCCACGCGCTCGCGCATCCCGGTGATGCCGTGGCCCCCGCCGGTCGGCACCGCGGCCGGCACGCCGGCGTGCCCGTCGTCCGACACCTCCCCAGTGCACGGCCCCGTCCTGGACGGCGACCACGAGGCGCGCCAGCGCGGCGGGCCCGGCATGCTTGGCCACGTTGGTCAACGCCTCCTGGGTCAGTCGCAGCACCGCGAGGCCCCGCACCGCGTCGAGCGCGCCGACCGCCGGGTCGATGTCGGCCTCCACGGTGACACCGGTCTGCCGGGCCCGGTCGACCGTCGCGCCGAGCGCCGCCGGCAGCGCCGACGGTTCGATGGCCGTCAGCGCCGCGTCACCGCGTACCCCATCGGGATCGCGCAGCACCGCGACCAGCCGGCGCAGCTCCGCGAGGGCTGCGGTGCCCGTGCCGTGCACGTCGTCGAACACCGCGCCGACCCGGGGGTCGAGGTCGGTGAGCACGTGCCGTGCCACGCCGACCCGCAGCACCATCGACGCCACGTGGTGCGCGACGACGTCGTGCAGTTCGCGGGCGATGGCGCTGCGTTCGTCGGCGCGCGCCGCGCGGCTCTCCGACTCGCGCCGCCGCTGCTCGGCGGCTGCCCGTTCCACGGCCTGCCGACTGAGCTCCCGGTTGGTGCGGATGACCAGGCCGAGCAGCACCGGCACGCCGACCTCCAGGGCCAGCCCCACGACGCCGGAGGCGACCCGGCGCAGCGGGTCGCCGATCGAGTCGGTCAGGTCGACCACGACCAGCAGTGCCGTGCAGAGCCAGATTACTCGGGGGTGGCGTGCCCGCATGGTGACCTCGAGCAACGCCCAGCTGGCGCCCACCTGGTTGATCGTGAAGTCGTCGATCAGCCCGATCGCGACCGTCAGCAGGGCGGCCTGGGCCACCAGGTTGACCGCCGGTCGGCGGTGCGCCACCAGCGCCACGGCGAACGCGAGCAGCGCGAGGATCCACTGTGTCGCCGTGGGTGTGCTGGCCGAATGAGGGACGAAGAGCAGGTAGCCCACCCCGGTGAGGTCGAGCAGCATCATCCGCACGAGCGTGTCCCGCATGTCGAACACCCGCACCGGCCTCACCACGGTGGTCAGCCTAGGTGCAGCGGCCCGGTGGCGGCGACCGACGACCGCCGCCACCGGGCCCGGCCCGCGAGGTACGCGGCCAGGCCGAGCGGTCCGAGCAGGATGGTCAGCACCAGCACCGGGGCCATGACCAGCGCCGGCACCCCCCGTTCCCGGCTGTCCAACCACGCCCACCGCCCGACGAACAGGTCGAACGCGATCATGTGCGCCCAGCCCGCCGCCGCCCCGGCGGAGGTGCCGAGCAGGTCGCGCACCCCGGCCAGCGTCGGCGACGTCACGGCCGGCAGCACGTCGCCGAACGCCGGGAGCGCCAGCAGCGCGTAGATCACCACGACCGGCAGCACGATCAGCGGCGAGGCGATGATCCGGGCCGTCCACGACCAGCGCGGCAGCAGGATCATCAGCGCCCAGAACGGCGCGGCCACCGCGAACGTCAGGGAGAACAGCGTCGCGGTCATGCGGCCAGCGCCAGTTCCGGTCGGCGTCGGCGGGCCAGCACCAGGCCGCTGGCGGTCGCGGTCGCGACCACCAGGGCCGCGACCGCGGCAAGCGTGCTGGCGTCCGGGCGCAGCAGCGGCTGTCCGCGCAGCGCCTGCCAGGTCAACAGCACCGTGAGTACGCCGTACGCGCCGCCCGCGACGACCAGCAGCCGGGCGCGGGTGCGCTCGTCCAACCGCGTCGCGAACCGGCTCAGCAGGATCGCCAGGATCGGCAACGCCTGCAGGGCGTGCAGCCCGACGAAGTGCCCGATCCGCAGGTCACCGCCGGTGGTGCTCCAGCCGACCACCGGCAGCCCCGGCCCACCGTCGGGCACGCCGACGCTGTGTGCCCCGCCGATCCCCTCGATCCCCGGGTCCTGCGTCGGCAGCGCCATCGGCACCGCCGCGAGCATGCCCAGCAGAGACAGGCCGAGCCCCCACCCGACGGCCGTCGCGGCGACCCGGTCCGGGATCCGCTGGATCAGGACCACGATTCCGATGACGAGGTGCGCGAAGAACAGCACCATGATCGCCGCGCCCATCGAGGCGAACAGCGCGGCGTTCAGCGGTGTGCTGTCGTTGAAGTGGCTGGTCTGCCCGCGCAGCACCTGACCGACGATCCACGCGATCTCGACGACAGCCACCGTGACGATGACGACGGCCGCCCGCTCGGCGACCCGGCTACGGCGGGGCAGCAGGGAGAGCATCCAGGCGAGCGTCAGGCCGTACAGCACGAAGGACACCCCGAACTTGAGCGGCTTGAGCCAGATCGGCGCCCCGGTGAGGACGCGCGGATCGACGAGGATGCCGATCGCGGCGACGACGGCGAGCACCGTCATCACGCAGACCAGGAACATCAGGGGGCGGTTCCAGTGCGTCGCCCGGCGCAGAACAGTAGTCATGCCTGTAGATGCTCGTGGTCGCCTCCGCCGATCGCGTCCGACCCCGAGCCCTGCATGCGGCCTGCGGTCGGAGCCGACCTCCTCCCTGGGTAGGAGACGACGAAACCCGTCGAGGCCCGTCGCCGCTGCTGGCACAATGGCCCGCCTGCCGACCGGACGGAGAGTGCGCATGACGACCACTGAGGACCGGGTCCAGCCGAACGAGACCACCGTGCCACTGCTGCCCTGCGCGGCACCCGAGGAGACCCTGTCGTTCTGGCGGGCGCTCGGGTTCGAGGTCGCCTATGAGCAGCTCAGGCCGTATGTGTACCTGGCCTTCACCTGGAGTGGGTTCCAGCTGCACTACGGCCCGGCGCCGAAAGACCTGGACCCGGCGAAGGAGTGGTCCGGTGGCTGCCTGGTGATGGTCGACGCGGTCGCGCCGTACCACGCGGCGTTCACCGACGCGATGCGTCGCACCTACGGCAAGGTGCTGGTCAAGGGGCTGCCCCGGATGACCCGCTTCCGAGCCGGGGCGTCGCGGTTCAGCATCGTCGACCCGTCGGGCAACACCATCACCTTCATCCGCCGGGACGAGCCGCAGGACCTGGAGTACGGCGGGTCGAAGGAGTTGCAGGGCCTGGCGCGGGTGCTCGACAACGCTAGGATCCTGCGCGAATTCAAGATGGACGACCGGGCGGCCTACCGGGCGCTCGACTCGGGGATGCGCCGGCGCGCCGAGGACGCTCCGGTGGTCGAGCAGGCGACGGCGCTCGCCGGACTGATCGAGCTGTCGGTCGCCCTGGGCAAGACCGATCGGGTGCCGGAATGGGGAGCCCGCCTCCGTGCGCTGACGTTGACCGAGGCGGAGCGTACCCAGGTCGAGGGCTACGTCGCCGACCCGGTCATCCTCGAACCGTGGTGGCGGCCCGACGCGGGCTGACGTCCGGCAACAGGAACCGGGCCGTGTCCGGGCCCGGCCTCCTGTCGGACGCGGGACGAACGCCGCCTTTGTCGTATGCCATGACGTCACCCGCGTCTGCCGATTCGACGGAACGGCACGAAATTACCGCTTTAGGGTAAGGACCCCTAATACGACTACAGCCTCCGATAGCTTTTGAACGAGAGGAAAACTCAGATTCCTCCCATCATGGGCGTAAGGAGCAGATGATGAAGCGCAGCGTTGCGCTCGCGGCAGCCCTCCTGGCGGGTCTGACCAGCGTCGGATCCATCCCGGGGACCGCCTTCGCCGACGGCGGCGGCCCCGGATACCACGACGACCGCAAGGGGGGTGAACACCACCACGGCGACGAGGGCGCGGTCTTCGTGCAGACCAACAAGGCCGAAGGCAACACCATCAAGGTGTACGACCGCGACGAGGACGGCCGTCTCACCAAGGCGGGTGAGTACGAGACCGGCGGGCTGGGCGGGTTCACCATCGGCGCGCCGCTCGACGCGCTGGCGTCGCAAGGGTCCTTGACCTACCACCGCGGGCTGCTCTTCGCCGTGAACGCCGGCAGCAACACCGTGACGGTCTTCGCTGTCGAGGGCACCAAGCTGCACAAGCTTCAGGTCATCTGGTCCGGAGGTCTGCTGCCGGTCAGCGTCGCGGCCCGCGGCGACCTCGTCTACGTCCTCAACGCCGGTGGCGAGGGCTCCGTGCAAGGATTCGAGCTGCACAAGGGGCGCCTGTCACGGATCGAGGGCGCCAACCGGTCGCTCGGACTGCACAACGGCAACCCGCCCGCGTTCGGAACCGCCCCCGCGCAGGTGAAGATCGACCCGGACAGCGAGTTCGTCCTGGTGTCGACCAAGGCCGCCAACGTCATGTTCAGCTACGAGATCGGCCGCGACGGCAGGCTGGCCCGGAATCCCGTCATCAGCGACGCGGGGAACACGCCGTTCGGCTTCACCTTCGACACCGAGAACTCGCTGCTCGTCACCGAATCGGGTGCGAACGCGGTCAGCCGCTTCGAGCTTGAGGACGACGGCGCGCTCGACCAGGTCGGGCCGTCGGTGCCCAACGGCCAGCAGGCGCCCTGCTGGATCCAGCGCGTCGGCGACTACTTCTTCGTCGCCAACGCCGGCACCTCCACCATCAGCTCGTACCGGGTCGACGACGACGGCAAGCTCGAACTCGTCAAGGCCGTCGCCGCCGACACCGGCGGCGGGTCGATCGACATGACCACCAGCGACGGCTTCCTGTACGTGCAGAACGCCACCGCCGGCAACGTGCAGGGCTACGAGGTGAACGAGGACGGCTCCCTGAAACTCGTCACCACCGTGGAGGGCCTGCCGAAGTTCACCGACGGCATCGGCATGGAGGGCATCGCCGCCTCCTGACGCCGCCGCCCACTGGTCCCGGTCGCTCGCCGACCGGGACCAGTTCCGTGTCCGCGGGTCCTGCGGAGGTCGGCGCGCGATCCAGTGGCGCTTGACAAGGCCGTGGGCGCTGGTGGCCCGTCGGATCACGTACCCTCCGCGGATGGACCTCGATGATCTTCCCCTTGCCGAGTTCGCGTTTCCGGGGCCGCTGCGGGACAGGCTCGTGGCCGCGATCCTCGCCGGCGCGAAGACCTCCACGTCCGGCTTGCTGGTCGGCTACGAGCGCGCGAACGAGCCGTTGCCCGAGGTCGGCCAGCGCTCGGCCGTGGTGGACTCCGGGGGCCGGCGGGTCGCCGTGATCGAACTGACCGACGTGCGGGTGGTCCGCCTCGGAGACGTCGACCTGCAACACGCCCTGGACGAGGGCGAGGGTGACGAGTCGGTGGCACAGTGGCGCGCGGGGCACGAGACGTTCTGGCACAGCGCGGAGGTGCGTGCCGAGCTGGGTGACCCCGGCTTCACCGTCGACGACGACACCCTGGTGGTGGCCCAACGCTTCCGGCTGCTGCACGTCGTCTGAGCAGCCAGCCGGCGCCGGGGCTACAGCATCGCCACCGGGACCAGCAGGACGCCGTCGACGCCGCCGAGTTTCATCAGGTCGGACAATCCGGCGCCCTTCTTGTCCAGAGGCGCCACAAACCGCCATGACTCGTGTGCCATCTGCGGTCTGAGCTGCGTGGCCAGGTCGCCCTTGTCCCGGCATCGCTGGCGCAGGCGCTCGTACGCGGCGTCGCGGTTCTCGAACTCGACCGACTTGACGTTCGGCAGTGCCCGGACGGCCTGCTCCACGGCGGTTCGCTGCTCGCCGGTCGCCGACGACGTGAGCCGGACGACGATCCCGATCCGCGACGGCAGGGGATCGACATCCGCGGCCCTGAGCGTGACATCGTCCACGCCGTCCACCTCGGCCATCACCAGCTCGACGGCCTCGGCGATCCGAACGTCGGTGACCGTGGCGTGGAGCAGTTCCGGCACGTCCTCCGGCTTGAGGCTCGCCAGCAGCTCAGGATTGTCCTTGAAGTCCTCCTTCTGACGCTCGTACACCTGCTCGCGGGTTTCGAAAGCCACCTTCTCGACGCTTGGCATCGACCGGAGTCGTTGCTCCACGGCGCTCTTCCGTTCCGCCGTCACGTCGTTGTCCAGGAAGGCGGTCAGCGCGACCTCCGTGGACTCCTCGGGCTGCGCGGCGCAGGCGGGTAGGCCCAGCAGGAGTACGGATACCAGGAACGGGGCGACACGACGCATGGGCGGAGATCGTAGCGACCGTCCACCGACGTCGCTGCCCGCACTGGGCCGTGCGAATCTCGGCGCCCTGGCCGGCCACACCGCCCGGGCGGGGCTGACCGCCCCCGCCGTTCCGCTGCGCCCGGTCGGGCACCTCGACTAATGTCAGGCTGTTCATATTAGTCGGATTAGTCGGGAAGGTACGGCTATGGGGGTGCGGAGCTGGATCGAGGGCTGGCCGGTGTACCGGCAGCTCACCGGCACCGACCCACTGGGCCGGGGCGCCGCGGCCAAGTCCGCCGGATCCCGGGCGTTGACCGCCCGCACCGACACCGCGGACTCGGTGGCCCGGTCCGTCTGTCCGTACTGCGCCGTGGGCTGTGGTCAACGGGTGTTCGTGAAGGACGGGCAGGTCAGTCAGATCGAGGGTGATCCGGACAGCCCGATCTCGCGGGGTCGGCTCTGTCCGAAGGGTGCGGCCAGCAAGAGTCTGGTGACCAGCCCGCTACGGCAGACGAAGGTCCGCTACCGCCGACCGTACTCGACGCAGTGGGAGGACCTGGAGCTCGACACCGCGCTCGACATGATCGCCGACCGGATGCTCGCCGCCCGCGAGCAGACCTGGGAGGACGTCGACACGCAGGGCCGGCCACTCCACCGCACGCTGGGTATCTCGAGTCTCGGTGGGGCGACGCTGGACAACGAGGAGAACTACCTCATCAAGAAGTTGTTCACCGCGATGGGGGCGCTCCAGATCGAGAACCAGGCCCGTATTTGACACTCCGCCACCGTCCCCGGTCTGGGGGCCAGCTTCGGTCGTGGCGGTGCGACGGATTTCCAGCAGGACATCGCCAACGCTGACGTCATCGTGATCCAGGGTTCCAACATGGCGGAAGCGCACCCGGTGGGCTTCCAGTGGGTGATGGAGGCCAAGCGCCGCGGCGCGAAGGTCTTCCACGTCGATCCCCGGTTCACCCGGACCAGCGCGGTGGCGGACGCGTACCTGCCGATCCGGGCGGGCACCGACATCGCCCTGCTCGGTGGCGTGGTGCGCTACATCCTGGACAACGAACTCGACTTCCGGGAGTACGTGCTCGCGTACACCAACGCGGCGACGATCGTCAGTGAACAGTTCAGCGACACCGAGGACGGCGACGGGTTCTTCTCCGGCTTCGACCCGGAGACCGGCAGTTACGTGCAGGACAGCTGGCAGTACGAGGGGCACGAGGGCTCCTCCGGCAGCGGGCACACCGCTCAGGAGCGGGACAGCGCCGCGGGGCTGGCGCACGAGTCGCACGGCGCCCAGGTGAGCGGGCAGACCCAACGGGACGAGACGTTGCAGCATCCGCGCTGCGTCTACCAGATCCTCAAGCGGCACTTCGCCCGCTACACCCCGGAGATGGTGGAGCGGGTCTGCGGCATTCCGAAGGAGCAGTTCCTCGAACTGGCGCAGGCGTGGACGCGGAACTCCGGCCGGGAGCGCACCGGGATGCTGATCTACTCGGTGGGGTGGACGCAGCACAGTGTGGGTGTGCAGTACATTCGCACCGGCGCGATCATCCAGCTGTTGCTGGGCAACATGGGTCGCCCGGGCGGCGGCGTGATGGCGCTGCGGGGGCACGCCAGCATCCAGGGCTCCACGGACATTCCGACGTTGTTCAACCTGCTGCCGGGTTACCTGCCGATGCCGCACCACGCGTCCCACCCGAGTTTCGGCGAGTGGGTGGACAGCATCCGTCACCCGGGTCAGAAGGGTTTCTGGGGTAACGCCGAGTCGTTCGCGGCCAGCCTGCTCAAGGCGTACTGGGGCGATGCGGCCACGGCCGAGAACGACTACTGCTACGGGTATCTGCCCCGGATGACCGGTGATCACGGTACCTACCAGCAGGTGCTCGACATGATCGATGGGAAGGTCAAGGGTTAC
>NZ_JAEVHM010000250.1 GCF_016802865.1 Micromonospora parastrephiae
GGTGCCCGGCGGCCCGCCGGCGCTGCTGGTGACCGCGCTGGTCACTGCCGGTCTGGCCGGGTACGCCGGGCTGGTCGTGGTCGAGGTGGGCGGCAGTGGACGGTGGCGCACCGCGGCCCGGACCGCCGTCCGCGCCTGCCTGGACGCGCCCACCCGGTGGGCGGCGCTGAGCGGAGTGGCGGTCCTGGCCGGGCTGCTCGCCGTCCTGGTCACGCCCGTCGCGGTGCCGATCCTCGCCGGCTACACCGTGGCCGCCCTGCACGCCGTCGCCGGCCGGCTGCCGGCCCCCGCCCGCCCGGAGTTGCCGTGAGCGGAAAGCCGGCGCGGCTGCTGCTCGGCGGGACGGAGGTGGCCCGGTACGTGCTCGACCCGGCGCTGGACGCGCGGCACGGACCCCGGCCGTACCTGCACCCGGTGCGCACCCTCGCCGGCACGGTGGTCACCGACGCGCTGCCCGCCGACCACGCGTGGCACCTCGGAGCCTCCCTCGCGGTGCAGGACGTCAACGGCACCAACCTCTGGGGAGGTCGCACCTACGTGCGCGACGTCGGCTACACCTGGCGCGACGACCACGGCGTCATCGCGCACACCGGCTGGTCGGAGAGGACCGCCGCGCGTCTGGGGCACCGGCTGCAGTGGCGCGACAGGCACGGGACGGTGCTGCTCACCGAGCACCGCCACCTCGCCGCCGTCCCGCTCCCCGCCGACGGGCCGAGCGGGGAGGCATCGGCCTGGCGGCTGGAGGTGGACTACACGCTGAGCGCCCCGGACGGAAAGGACGTGCGGCTGGGCAGCCCGGCAACCAACGGCCGCCCCGACGGCGCCGGCTACGGCGGGTTCTTCTGGCGGGCGGTCTCCGCCTCGCCCGCGTCGGTGTTCAGCGCCTCGGCCAGTGGGGAGGAGGCGGTCAACGGGTCCGCCGAGCCGTGGATCGCGCTGCGCGGCACCGGGCCGGACGGTCGCGCGTACACCCTGGTCGTTGCCGGCCTGGGCGACGGCGACCGGTGGTTCGTGCGGACCGCGATGTACCCGGGTGTGGGGGTGGCTTTCGCGTTCGAGCAACCGGTCACCATCGCGGCCGGCACGAGCCGCCAGGGCCGACACCGAGTGGTGATAGCCGACGGTGCCCTCACGCGCGCGGTGGCCGCAGCCCTCGCCGCCACCGCAAGTTGACCATGAAGTTGTTGCCACGACACGCCGAGGGAAGCGGCAACAACTTCATGATCACGAGCGCGGGTTTTAGCGGGTGGGGTTGGGCGGCGGTTACCCGGACGGCCTTGACGATCGCCGGGATCGAACCGATCAACAGCACCAGGCCCCAGATGATGGCGACCACCGCGAAGACCAGCGCCGCCACGTCGTCGACGATGCTGACCAGGATCACCGGCACGAGATTGTGCAGGAACTCCAGCACGACCGTGCACAGCAGCGTGGTGAGGATCAGCAGGACGAGGCCCCTGTTCTGGAGGAAGCGCGGCTGGGCCAGCACCAGAAGTCCCGCCCAGAGGAGCTTGAGCAGCAGCACCAACCCCAGCAGCACCGACGCCTCGCCCACCGGGAAGAAGCCCCACAGCGCCAGGTACGCCAGGGTGCCGAACGGAACGGCCAGGAACAGCGACACCATGATGGACAGCTCCACGAAGGCGATGAGCAGCGCCACCAGCCCGACGATGATCAGGATGATCGAGAAGATCAGGCTGGCGACGCCCTGCACCCGACCCTGGACGCGTTCGGGCAGCAACAGGCCCAGGCAGAACAGCCCGGTGCTCCAGACCGCCACGGCGTCGATCAACGCCAGGTAGCCCGTGCCCCGACCGGACGGCTCACTGACCCCGGACACGTCGTCGATCTCCACGTCGAGCGCGCCGGCGCTGTCGGCCAGTGCCGAGCTGGCGTCGGCGCCGCCGAGCAGCAGCCCGGCGCCCAGCTCCACCCCGATGGCCAGGACGACGGCGAGCATCGCCAACAGCAGGAACGGTTTGCGGAGGTCACCCACGGCGGCACCTTCCTCCCGGGGTCAGGACGGGGCCACGGTGACCGTGCAGCCACCGAGGCCGGGACAGGTCACGGCCACCTCGGTGGCCTCGTCGACGGCGACCTTCGCCACCGCGCCCGTGCCGTCCGACGCCGGCTCGACCTCGTCGCGGATGGTGAGGTCGGCGTCGCCGGGCGCCGGCGCGACGACCGTGAACGACCGCGCGCTGCGCAGCACCAGGGTGCGCAGCCCACCCGGGTCGGCGACCCGCAGCACGCAGGTGCCGGAGAAGACCAGTCGGCCGGGCCCGTCGGCGCAGTCGGCGCCGACCGTCGCCGGGTCCACCGCGGACCGTTCGCCGGTCAGCGCGCCGAGCCGTTCGACGAGTCCGTGCCGCGCCCCCGGATCACCCCGGTCGTCGCCGCCCGTGCCGACCGCGACCACGAACAGCCCGACCAGCAGGACGGCGAGCAACCCCAGCAGGACCTTCTGCCGGCCGCTCATCGTGCGACGGCCTGCGCGACGAGTTCGGTGAACCGGATCTCGTCGACTCCCGCGAAGTAGCGGTTGGTGCCCTGCGTCTTGCCGACCACCACCAGGCTGACCCGATGCGGGCCCCTGGTCAGCCGGACCGTGCCGACGTCCAGGAACTCCGTCTTCTGCACCGTCGGCGTGAAGCCGAGGAACGCGCCGCCGACCTGGGTGCCGTCGATGGCGAAGACGGTGTTGGCGTAGTCGAACGACGTGGTCCGCGCCGCCGCGAAGCGCCAGGTGCCGTCCGCCGGGATCTGCACCGTCACGGTGACCTGGTCGCCGATGGCCAGCCCCTGGAAGAACAACTGCTTGTCGCCGGACCAGGTCACCCCGCAGCAGTTCGGCTGCGCGCCCACCGTCGCGCCACTGCTCCGGGGTGACTCCACCACCGCGGCGTCCACCAGGCTCTCCGCCTCGACGGTGACCACCCGCGGCTCGCCGGGGCCCGGCTCGCCGTCGCGGGTCAACAGCACCACCCCGACGGTCATCACCACCAGCACCATCGCCGCCGCGGCGGCGATCCACAACCACGGGGTACGCCTGGGCGGGGCGACCGCCCGCACCTCGTAGGTGACCCGACCGCTGGAACGGGAGCTCTCCTCGGGAGCGGTGTTCGCCGAGTACGCGAACCCCGTCATGTCGTAGCGCCGCGGCGGGGTGCCCGCCGGCACGGCCAGCTTGACCAGGAACGACACCGAGCCCTGCCCGGGCACGACCCGCTGCGGCTCGGCCACGGTGAACCACGCCCGCTGGGAGCCGTCGCCGGGCGCCACGTCGAACACCACCGTGTCCGGCGCGTTGCCCGGGTTGGAGACGGTGAAGGTCAGCTCGCCGCTGTTGTGCGGGTCGAGGGTGAACTGCTCGGCGGCGGCGACGACCGCCCACTCGGTGGTCATGACGACTCCTCTTCCACGACGATCTCGACGGTGGTCGAAACGGGCTTCTCCGCCTCGACGATGCGGTTGATCACGGCGAGCTGGTCGGCGGCGGCCGCCGGCACCCGTACCACGATGTGGAAGGGCTGATCGGCGGGCTCATCGATGACGAAGCCCGTCAACCCGGTGGCCAGTTCCAGGGCGTGGCGCATCCCGTACGGGGTGCCGCGCCACCGGGCCAGCAGCGCGCCGTCGGCCACCAGGTCACGCAGCCGGCCCACCGGCAGCGGCAGCGGGGCGTCCGGTCGGGGCGAGGCCACCACGTGGTCCATCGCCACCCAGCGGGTCAACCGCACGACCAGATGGTCCGGCGCCCGGTACGGGTCGAACAGGGCGTCCACCTCGGCGAGGATCGCCTCGTCCGGGGCGTGCAGCCCCTCCATCACGTCGAGCAGCGCCCAGAGCACGCTGCCCGGCACGCAGGCCCGCTGGTAGGCGGCGGGCAGCAGCCGTTCAATCGCCGAGCGTCGCATCCTGGCGCACCACCTCGATGTCGTGCTCGCCGGAGCAGAGCAGCCACGTGTCCGGGACGGTCACCACGTCGGCGGTGGCCTGGTTGGCGCTGGCGGTCCAGTCCACCGCGTCGGCGCTGCGGTGCACGCCGCGCTCGCCGCCGGCCAGGATCAGCCGCTCCGCCGGGCCGCCGCCTGCCGGGCCACTGTTTGCCGGGCCGCCGCTCGCCGGGCCGCCGCCTGCCGCGCCACTGTTTGCCGGGCCGCCGACGGCGACGGCGTCCACCGGCACGAACCGGGTCCGATCGCGCAGCGGCAACCCGCAGTTGACCGAGACCGGCTGCCACTGCGGCTGGGCGGCGAGGGTGTCCAGCCGCAGCACCCCGCCGCTCTGCGTCGCCGCCAACGCCAGCTGGCCGGCGAACGCCAGGTCGCGGCAGGTGCCGCCGATCCAGCCGCTCTGCACCGGCTGCCATTTCACGTCGGACTCGAACAGCCGGGTGCGGTGGCAACCCTGGCCGGGTTTCTTCGGGTCCGGTTCGCCTGCGCCGCTCCACAGCAGCGTGGCCGGGCCGTCGTACTGCACGGCGAGGACCCGGTTGTCCACGTTGGCGAGCCCGACGTGGACGAAGCTGCCCGGCCGGCCGCCGGCCGTCGACAGGTACACCCCGAAGCCGGCCTGCGCCGCCACCGCCACACCCGGCGCGCCCCGCTCGGAGACGAACGCGCGTACCGCGTAGAACCCCCGATCGGCGTCGGACGGTCGACCAGGATCTGCAACGGCACCGCGCCGGGCAGCAGCGACACCTCGTACAGGCCCGTGTCGGTGGCCACCAGCAGCGCGCCCGCGCCGTCGCGGTCCAGCCAGGCCACGTCGGAGATGCGCGAGTCCAGGTCGGTGAGCAGCGACCACGTCTCACCCAGGTCGGTGCTCAGGTGCACCCGGGAGCCGCCGGAGGCGCGCAGCGTCACCACCGCCACCGCACCGGCCCGGGGCACGATGCCCGGCCGCACCGGCGCGGGCGCGGGCGCCACCCGCAGCACCGTCTCACCGTCGAACCGGCCGGTCGGCTCCCAGCCCGCGCCGGCGTTGCTGGAGCGGAACAGCACCGCGCCGCGCCCGGCGTACCAGGTGCGGGGCTGGTACTGGTCGACGGCGAGGGCGCGTACGTCGGCGTCGGGCGCCTCGTCCACCACGAACCGGACCGACTCGACGTAGCGCACGCCCGGCTCGGCGTGCTCCAGCATCCGGTACACGTTGGACGCCCGCAGCGGCTCACCGAACGGCCAGCCGGTCGGGTTGAGCGCGGTGGGCAGCGGACTCAACGTCTGGTGCAGCCGATCGTGGATCCGGCGGCGGACCGCGTCGACGTCCTCCTCCCGCCGGACCACCACCCGTGCCCGCACCGACACCGCCTTGAACCGGGCCCAGGTCGCCCGGGACCGGATGCCGACCATCCGACGCTGCTCCAGGTCCGCCTCCACCCGACGCCGCGCCTCCGGCACCTCGTGCTCGCGCAGCACCGCCACCGGCAGCCGGCCGCCCGGACGGGCCGTCGCCGGCACGTACGGCACCAGCACCACCTCGACCTCACCCGGCCGGGCGAAGCTGTAGACCGCCGCGCGGGTGAACGCCCGGGCCCGCGCCACCGCGCCGGAACTGGTGGCCAACACCTCGAAGTCGCGGGCGGTGACCGCCCGCTGCTGGGCGAAGAACTCGTACGGGCCGCGCAGCAGTACCGACTCCAGCGCCTCCATGTCCCGACCACCGGCGGCCGGCGCCGGGTTGTCCACCTTCACCCCGGGCAGCGGATCGCGCAGGCTGGTCAGCGTGCCCGCGGCCACGTTGCCGGCCGGCCCGCCACCGGACCGGTACCAGAGCCGCACCTGACGGCCGGCCGGCGGCACCGCCGCCACGGTCACCGGGCCGCCAGCCGCGACCGGTTCGGCGACGCCGGCCGGGGACGTGGCCGGTTCGGTGGACGCGGTCGGGGTCGACCCGGCGGGCGGCCGCAGGTCCAGCGCGGGGGCGAACGTGACGGTGCCCGAGCAACGGTCCACCAGGTACGCCTTGGCCTGCGGTCCCAGCCCGGCGAAGCTGTCCACCGGCCGCCAGATCTCGAACGTGCGACCGTCGTGCTCGCGGGCCGCCGCGCCCAGCTCCACCGCGCCGGCCGGCACCTCCACCCCGAGCAGCAGGTCCAGTGGCTCGGCGGTGCGCGTCAGCGGGGCGTGCGCCGCCCGCAGCACCTGACCGGGCTGGCCGGTGCCGACGCCGAGCAGTTCCGCCTCGACCAGCTCGCAGTGGTGCATCCGTACGAGCACCGACGCCTCGCCGGCGGCCAGCAGCGCCGGCTCGGTGGTGACGAACACGACCGGCCGGGGGTCGGCGCCGCGTGCCGCCGCGACGCGCAG
>NZ_JAEVHM010000251.1 GCF_016802865.1 Micromonospora parastrephiae
GGTTGGTCCTGCCGTACGCCGACCCGGACGGGCTGGCCGCCACCTCG
Source organism: Micromonospora parastrephiae (assembly GCF_016802865.1). Taxonomy (GTDB): domain Bacteria; phylum Actinomycetota; class Actinomycetes; order Mycobacteriales; family Micromonosporaceae; genus Micromonospora; species Micromonospora parastrephiae. The sequence goes on from NZ_JAEVHM010000251.1 coordinate 48, forward strand.
TCGGGTACGGCCCGGACGTGCGGGTGCTCGACCCACCGGAGGTCCGCGAGGCGGTCATCCAGCGGCTCAAGGAGATCGCCGTGCGCCACGACGAGTTGGCCGCCACCGGGGGTGCCCGGTGACCCGCCCCGCCGCCCGGGGCGGCTCCCGCGCGTCCGCCGACCGGCTGGCCCGGCTGCTCAACCTCGTTCCGTACCTGCTGGCCGGCCGGGCATCGAGATCGCCGAGGCGGCCGGTGACCTGGGTGTCACCGAGCGGCAGCTCCGCGAGGACCTGGAGTTGCTCTGGGTGTGCGGTCTGCCCGGGTACGGCCCCGGTGACCTGATCGACATGGCCTTCGACGGTGACCGGGTGACCATCACCTACGACGCCGGTATCGACCGGCCACTGCGGCTCACCCCCGACGAGGCCCTCGCACTGGTGGTGGCGCTGCGGATGCTCGCCGAGACGCCCGGGGTGGCCAACCGGGACGCCGTCGAACGGGCTCTGGCGAAGATCGAGGACGCGGGCGACCTGGTGGGCGCGCCGGTGGCGGTCCGGCTGCCCGGGGACACCCGGCGGGTGGAGGCGCTGCGCGCCGCGGTCGAGGGCGGGAAGGCGCTGCGGATCACCTACTACACGGCGGCCCGGGACGAGACCACCGAGCGGGTCATCGACCCGCTGCGGGTGCTGATGGTCGGCGTCGGGCGTACGTCGAGGCGTGGTGTCGGCGCGCGGAGGCGGTCCGGCTGTTCCGGGCCGACCGGATCGACGCGATCACCGAGTTGGACGAGCCGGCGACCGTTCCGCCGCAGGCCGTGCCGCACGACCTCACCGAGGGCGTCTTCCGTCCCTCGCCCGACCTGCCGTTGATCACCCTGCGGATCGGCCGGGGCGAGCGGTGGATCACCGAGTACTACCCGTGCGAGCGGGTGGAGGCCGGCGACGGCGACCAGTGGCTCGTCTCGCTGCGGGTCACCGATCTGGGGTGGGCGCGCCGGTTCGTGCTCGGCCTCGGCCCGGAGGTCACCGTCGTCGCTCCGCCGGAGCTGGCCGAGCAGGTCCGGGCCACGGCGGCCGCCGCGCTGGACGCGTACGCCGTGCCCGTGCCCGCGGCTGCTCCCGTCGGGGTCGCGCCGGTCGACCCGGGCGCCCCGGGTCGGCGCGCCGTCGGGTGACCCGGCGGTGGCCGGCAGCACCCAGTAGGCTGACCGCCGTGCTGATCTGGATCGTGGTCGCGGTGGTGCTGCTCCCGCTCCTGGCGCTGGCGCTGGCCGTGCGTCCGGTGCTGACCCGGCTGCCCCGGCTGCGCCGCGCCGCCGTGGCCTTGCAGCGGCGGGCCGCCGAGGCCGAAACGCTGCGGGAGTCCGCCGAGGCGTTGCAGGAGCGCGCCGAGGGGGTCCAGCGGCAGCTCGACACCGCGCAGCAGCGGCTCGCGGTGATCAAGGCCAAGCGCGGCTGATCGACCGGCGTCGCCGCGCCCGGGCGGCGGCGGTTGACGGATCATCGCGCGTTGGTCAAGACTTCACCGGCCGGGCCGGACCACCACCACCCGGCGGGTGGCAACAGGCCGATCCGCACGTACGATGGGCTGCGTACCACCCCCGGACACAGAGCGAGTGGAGCTTCTCATGGGTGCCCTCAAGCCGTGGCACATCGCAGTTCTCGTGGTTGTGCTGATCCTGCTCTTCGGTGCGAAGCGGCTTCCCGACGCGGCCCGCTCGCTGGGCCGTTCGCTGCGGATCATCAAGGCCGAGACCAAGAGCCTGCAGGACGACGACCGCGACCTCGCCGAGAAGGCCGACGCGCAGGCCGGCTACCAGCCGCTGCCGCCGCACGCCGGGCAGCAGGCGCCGTACGCTGGCCAGCCGCAGCAGGCCCCGTACCAGCAGGCCCCGCCGCAGCAGCCGGTCGTCGACCCGGTGCACCGCGTCCGCGACAACTGACCGAAGGGGCCCACTCCCGTGGCCTTCGCACTGCGTAAACGCGGCCCGAGCACCTTCGAACGGGCCGCCGACGGGTCGATGACGCTCATCGAGCATGTTCGCGAGCTGCGTAACCGTCTCTTCCGTGCGTCTCTGGCGATCCTGATCGGTTTCGGTTTCGGTTTCTGGCTGGCCGAGCGGGTGCTGCACCTGCTCCAGCAGCCCTACTGCGACCTGCCCCAGGCCAGGTATGTCGACGGCAAGTGTGAGTTCGTGCAGCTCGGCCCAGCCGACCTGTTCCTGCTCAACCTGAAGGTCGCGCTCTGGGTCGGGTTGATCGTGGCCGCGCCGATCTGGCTCTACCAGCTCTGGGCGTTCATCGCGCCCGGCCTGCACCGGCACGAGCGGCGCTACGCGTACTTCTTCACCGCTCTGGCGGCGCCGCTGTTCGCGGCCGGCGCGGTGCTGGCGTACTTCGTCACGGCCAAGGGTCTGGAGTTCCTGCTCAGCATCTCGGACAGCGAGATCAGCACGACACTGGAGATCACCAAGTACATCTCCTTCGTCACCAACCTGATCCTGTTGTTCGGTGTGGCGTTCGAGTTCCCGCTCGTCGTGCTGATGCTCAACTTCGTGGGCATCGCCAGCGCGAAGCGGTTGCTCAGCTGGTGGCGTGTGGCGATCTTCGTCTTCTTCGCGTTCTCCGCCGTGGTCACCCCCACCCCGGACCCGTTCGGGATGACCGCGTTGGCGATCTGTCTCTCCGCGCTCTACTTCGGCGCGGTGGGCATCGCGTTCCTCAACGACAAGCGGCGTGGGCGGGGCAAGGAGATCTACGCCGGCATCGACGACGACGAGGTGTCGCCGTTGGAGTACGACGCGGACCCGGTCGTGGCCGGGCAGCGGGTCGACGCGACCGCGCCGATCGGCGTACCCGAGCCGATCGCCCCGCCCGCACCGATCGAACGTCGTTACGACGACATGACCTGACGGCTCCGCGCCGCCCGGTCCGCCGACGCCGTCCCCGCCTGCCGGGGGCGGCGTCGCCGCGTCACCCCGAGCGCCGGCGACGGGACTGGTCGTGACGGCGCCTGCCCCTGGTGAACGGCGGGTGTCCGACCGGTACGGTGCTGCCCGTGACCGCAGACGATCACCTGCCTGCCCCGGTGGCCGTGCTCACCAACCCGACCGCGGGGCGGGGACGGCACCGTGCCCTGCTGCCCCGGCTGCTGGACGGGTTGGCCGCCGCCGATCGGCCGGTTCGGCTGCTGTCGGCGTCCAACCCCGCCGAGGCGGAGGCGGCGTGCCGTGCCGCGGTCGCCGACGGGGCAAGCGCGCTGGTCGCGGTCGGCGGCGACGGCACCGTGCACGGGGCGTTGCAGGCGGTCGCCGGGACCGGCGTGCCGTTCGGGGCGGTGCCGACGGGCACCGGCAACGACTTCGCGCTGGACACCGGCTTCCCGGCCGATCCTCTCGCCGCGGTGTCGGTGATCGCCGACGCGCTGCGCGCCGGCCGGAGCCGTCCGCTCGACCTGGCCCGGATGGTCGGCGCCGACGGCGTCGAACGCTGGTACGGGGCGGTCCTCGCGGCCGGCTTCGACGCGATCGTCAACGAGCGGGCCAACCGGATGAGCTGGCCGCGCGGCCCTCGCCGGTACGACCTGGCGATCGTGGTCGAGCTGGCCCGGCTGCGGCCCCGCCGTTACACGCTGCGCCTCGACGGGGTGCCGCACGAGTTGGACGCGGTGCTGGTGGCGGTGGGCAACTGCCCCACGTACGGGGGTGGGATGCGGATCTGCCCCGACGCCGACCCGACCGACGGGCTGCTGGACGTGGTGGTGGCGGGGCGGGTCAACCGGCGGACCCTGATCCGGGTGAAGCCGCGCATCTACCAGGGCACCCACGTCACCCACCCCCTGGTGACCAGCTATCGGGCCCGCACCGTGGAGCTGACCGCCGAGGGCATCACCACGTACGCCGACGGGGAACGCTCGCTGGCCCTGCCGGTGACGATCAGCGCCGTGCCGGGCGCCCTGCGGCTGCTGCGCTGACCCGCACCGCACCGATGCTGGCCGCCATGACCAGCACGATGGCGGCGCACTCCAGCAGGGTCAGCGCCTGGCGCAGCACCAGCCACCCGGCGAGGGTGGCGACGGCCGGGCCGAGGCTCATCAGCACCGCGAAGGTGGCGGTGGGCATCCGCCGCAGCGCCAGCAGCTCCAGCGTGTACGGCAGACCGGAGGCGAGCACCGCGAGGGCGGTGCCGAGCGCCAGGACCGTCGGGTCGAGCAGCGCGGCGCCGCCGTCGACGATGCCGAGGGGCAGGGTGACCAGCGCGGCGACGGTCAGCGCCAGGGCCAGCCCGTCCGCGCCGGGGAACCGGCCGCCGACCCGGGCGCTCAGCACGATGTACGCGGCCCACATCGTGCCCGCGCCGAACGCGAACGCCACCCCGGCCGGGTTGAGCCGGTCGAAGCCGCCCTGCCCGAGCAGCGCCACCCCGCCCAGCGCGAGTCCCGCCCAGCACCAGCTGGACAGTCGGCGGGTGGAGACGACGGACAGCGCGAGGGGGCCGAGCACCTCCAGGGTCACCGCCGGGCCCAGCGGGATGCGTTCGATGGCCTGGTAGAACAGCGAGTTCATGCCGGCCAGCGCCAGCCCGAACGCGCCCGCCGCGACCCAGGCCGACCGGTCGTGCCCACGCAGGCGGGGCCGGCAGACGAGCAGCAGCAGCACCGCCGCGATCGTCAGGCGCAGGGTCACCGCGCCGGCCACCCCGGTACGCGGGAAGATCAACGCGGCCACGGCGGAGCCGAACTGCACCGACAGCGCCCCGCCCAGCACCAGGCCCACGGCGGCGATGCCACCGCGGCGCTCCGGCGGCGCGTCGGCCGCGCCCAGGGCGGGCAGCAGGGTTTCCGTCACGGCCATGACGGTAGGCGGTCGGCCCCGGCCGCCCTCCGGCGGTGTCCGACGTCTCGCCGTTCGGGGCCGACACGGCCGTACGTGTTCGCCACCGCGGTGCTACCGGCGTATCGTCCGTGGTATGACCAGCGCGATGCGGAAACTGTCGATCTCGGTGCCACCGGACGTGGCGGAGCGCCTGGAGCACGAAGCCAACGCGAGCGCCTACATCACCCAGGCTGTCCGTGACCGGATGCGCCTGGACGCTCTGAACGCGGAGCTGGCCCACCAGGGCATCCACATCACCGAGCAGGGCGTGGCCGAGGCGCGTGCCCGGCGTGCCGCCGTTGAGGCCGAATGGTCGCCGGAGCGCCGCACCGCACTTCGGGAGCGGGCACGCCAGCACGCGCTGGACGCCGCCGCCGACACTCTCGACCAGCCGGCAGCGTGACCCACGAGGACGACCGCCCTGTCCGGCTCGTGCTGGACCGGTCGGCACTGCTGGCCTACCTGGCCGGGTCGGTGCACGTCGGGGAGCCGTTGCACGAGGTCATCCAGGACCGCAACAGGTTCGGCGTCACCGCCGTGACGGCGGCGGAGGCCATGGCGATCGTCAGCGACCCGAAGGAACGGGCGACACTTCACCGGCTGCTGACCCTCGACGCGTGCGAGGTGCTCTCCACCGAGGGGCACTCCTGGCACGAACTCAGCTTCTGGCGCACGGTGACGGGCCGCGCCGACCTGGCGACCACGGTGCTGGCCGTACTCGAACACGACGCCTCGATCCTGACCGCGGAGGACCGGTACGGCGACGGCGAGCTGCCGGTGATAAACATCCCGGACTGACGGGTTCGGCGGGCACAGCTCAGGCCGGCAGCGCCAGGTCCAGGACGGCGCCCAGCCCGTTGTCCCGACCCGGGTCGGCGGCCGGTAGCACCAGCACGGCGCAGCCGGCGGCCACCGCGCCCGCGTCCGCCGGAGTGTCGCCGACCATCAGCGTCTGCTCGGGGTCGACGCCCAGCATCCCGCAGGCCCGCCAGAAGATCGACGGGTCGGGTTTGCAGCGCCCCACCTCGTACGACAGCACGAACGCGTCGACCAGCCCGGTCAGCCCCCAGGCGTCGAAGTGTGGCCGCAGGTCGAAGCCGATGTTGCTGACCACCGCCACCCGCACCCCGGCGTCGCGCAACGCGGTCAACGTGGGCGCGGTGTCCGGGTACGGCAGCCAACCGTCGGCGGTGAGCAGCCGCTCGTAGAGCGCGTCGGCGAAGCCCTCGATGCCCGCGTCGACGGTCTCGGCCAGACCGGTGTAGGCGCCCCGGTGGGCGTGCGGGTAGAGATCACGGTCGGCCCACAGTTCGGCCAGGCGGGGCGGCACACGCGCCGGCAGCGGCCCGCCG
>NZ_JAEVHM010000252.1 GCF_016802865.1 Micromonospora parastrephiae
GCTCGGGCCGCGGCCTATGACGGTCCGCAGCCGGGCACCTTCACCGGCCTCGGGTTCGACACCTGCGCCGCCCCGTCGAACGCGTCGATGAAGGCGTGGCTCCAGTCGCCGTACCGGGCGATCGGCATCTACATCGGCGGCGTCAACCGGGGCTGCGCGCAGCCCAACCTCACGCCGAGCTGGGTGGCGACGCAGCAGGCGGCCGGTTGGCGGCTCTTTCCGCTCTACGTCGGGCTCCAGGCGCCCTGCTCGACGTACCAGCGGAAGATCGATCCGACCCGCGCGGCGGCCCAGGGCCGTGAGGCGGCCGACGACGCGGTGCGCAGCGCCCGGGGTCTCGGGCTCTGGCTGGGCAGCACGATCACGTTCGACATGGAGCACTACCCGGCGGGGAACGCCGCGTGCACCGAGGCGGTCAACTCCTTCGTGAGCGCGTGGACCACCCGGCTGCACGAGCAGAGGTACTTCTCCGGTCTCTACACCCCGGTCTCCTCGGCGGGGTTGGCGGATCAGGTGGCTGCGTACCAGCGGCCGAGTCACGCCCGCCCCGACATGATCGACTTCGCTCGCTGGGACGGCGTCCAGACGGTGTCGGACAGCGCGTTGCCGGTGTCGCACTGGATGCCCGGCGGGCGGATGAAGCAGTACCGGGGCGACCACCACGAGACCTGGGGCGGGGTGCGGATCAACATCGACAGCAACTACCTCGATCTCCGGCAGCAGCGCCAGGCTCCGCCGAGCTGGTCGCGGTTCCGGGCCCTGCGGGACGTGCCCCGGATCATCGACCGGCTCCGTGTACGTCCGCCGACCCGCTGACGCCGGCTTTCGGGCCAGGGTGGGCCGAATGTCGGACAGCCGGTGCGACCCGGCGCGTGGAACTTCCAAAACTTGTCCGTGACCCACGTCACTCCCGACGGGGAGGTCGTTGGGCAGGTCATGGACGTCTTCTCCCGAACGTTCCTTCCCGCCGCCGCCGAGGCCGGCCTCGCGGTCCAGACCCTCGGCCGGCACATGCCGGTCTTCCGGCGCTGCGTCGGGACCGGTGACGCCACCATCCTGGTCACCCGTTGCAGCCGCCCCGACCGGCCGGTCACCGGCGACTACCTGCTGCTGCTCACCCACCGGCGGCTGGTGGTGACCCAGCAGACCCGGTTGCTGCACCGGCTGCGCCTGCACCTCAACACCGAGCTGCGCGAGCTGAGCAACGTCACCTGGAGCCCCGACCCGCGGCTGCACTCGGTCGAACTGGCCGCCACCGCGATCGACGGGATCCGTGAGCGGTTCCTGATCCGCGCGACCCACCCGAAGCGGGTGTGGCAGCTCGACGCGCTGCTCAACCACGCGTTCCGGACCCGCCTGCGGACACCGCGCGAGCGGGTCGTCGCCACCATCGGCGACGCGCCCACGACCTCGCGGCCCGGCGTGTTCCGCCCCGCCGTGGCGCGCTGACACTCCACCGCGCCGGTGAGGGCCGTTCGCCTCGCCTTTACCAAACCCGAACACGGACCGATCGCGTCGACGCCACCGGGTCGGCAATCATGGGCCGGTGACCGTCGACCCGCCGCACCGCGGGCTCGTCCTCGTGGTCGAGGACGAGCCGGCCATCGCCGACCTGGTCCGGCTCTACCTCACCCGTGACGGGTTCGGCGTCCACCTGGAGCGCGACGGGGAGGCCGGCCTGTCCGCCGCCCGTCGGCTGCGTCCGGTGGCCTGCGTCCTGGACATCGCCCTGCCCGGCCTGCCCGGCACCGAGGTCTGCCGGCGGCTGCGGGAGGCCGGCGACTGGACGCCGGTCATCTTCCTCACCGCTCGTGACGACGAGGTCGACCGGATCGTCGGTCTGGAGTTGGGCGCCGACGACTACGTCACCAAGCCGTTCAGCCCCCGGGAGCTGGTCGCCCGGGTGCGCGCGGTGCTGCGTCGCACCGCCGGCGGCCCGGAGGGCGCGGACCGGCCGCGCGTCGTCGGCCCGGTGACCCTCGATCCGGCCCGCCGGACGGTCACCGCCGCGGGCGCGCCGGTGCAGCTCACCTCCACCGAGTTCGACCTGCTGGCGCATCTGATGGCCCGGCCCGGCCGGGTCTTCACCCGCGAGGAGCTGTTGGCCGGGGTGTGGGGTTACGCCGCGCACGCCGGCACCCGCACGGTGGACGTGCACGTCGCCCAGGTACGGGCGAAGCTCGGCCCGGCCAGCGTCATCCGGACCCATCGCGGCGTGGGGTACGCCGTCGATGCCTGATCACCCCGGCCCGCAGTCGCCGCCGGCGCGCCCCGAATCGCCGACCATGGCCCTGCCCGTGATCGGCGTCGGTCCGCCGTCCGCACCCCGGCGCAGCCGGTTCGGCCGGACGCTGACCGCCCGCGCGGTGCTGGTCACCTGCGCGGTGGCGCTGGTGTCGGTGCTGGTCACGGCGATCGTCGCGCTGCCGCTGGCGATCCGCGGTGCCGAGCGCCGCGATCAGGAGGCGCTCGCCGCGCAGGCCCGGCTCGCCGCCGAGGTGTTGCGGACCCGGCTGGACCGGGGCCGCACCGCCGACGAGGAGCGGCTCATCCAGCAACTGCGCGACCAGGGCATCGACGCGTACCTGATCCGGCGCGGGACGGTCGACCGGGCGGGCCTGCCGGCCCGGGTGGTGCAGCGGATCGAGCAGGGCCGCAACGTGTCGGTCCGCCGGCCGGTCAACGGCCGGGCCGCCCTGGTCGAGGGTCGGGCGCTGCCCAACGGCAACGGGGTGGTGCTCTCCCGCCCCTCGGCGAACGGGTTGTGGGCGCAGGTGCTGCTCAGCCTCTGGTTACCGCTGCTGGCGGGGCTGGCCGCCGGTGTGGTGGCCGGTCTGCTGCTGGCCCGCCGCCTGGCCCGCCCGATCCGCGTCGCCGCCACCGCCGCCGCCCGGCTGCGCGCCGGTGACCGCGCGGTCCGCGTGCCGGTCGAGTCGCCGGACGAGGTCGCCGACCTGGCCGAGGCGCTGAACGGGTTGGCCGCGGCACTGGCCACCAGCGAGGGCAGACAGCGGGAGTTCCTGCTCTCCGTCTCGCACGAGCTACGGACCCCGTTGACCGCGATCCGGGGGTACGCCGAGGCGCTGGCCGACGGGGTGCTCGGCGCGGACGACACGGTCGACACCGGCCGGACGGTGCTGGCCGAGGCCCAGCACCTGGATCGCCTGATCGGTGACCTGCTGGCGCTGGCCCGGCTGGAGGCCGCCGACTTCCCCCTCGAACCGGTGCCGGTGGACCTGGCACGGCTGGCCATGGACGCCGAGCCGACCTGGTCCGGCCGGTGCGCGGCGGTGGGCGTGCCGTTCCGGGTGGAGACGCCCGGTCAGCCGGTGCCCGCGTACACCGATCCGGGACGGATCCGGCAGGTGGTGGACGGGCTGCTGGAGAACGCGCTGCGGGTCGTACCCCCGGGTGCGCCGGTGGTGCTCGCGGTCCGGCCGGTCGGCGCGGACCCGGCCGCCGGCGGTGTGCTGGAGGTCCGCGACGGCGGACCGGGCTTCACCGACGACGACCTGGCGGTGGCCTTCGAGCGGGGCGCGCTGCACCAGCGTTACCGGGGGGTGCGCAAGGTGGGCAGCGGGCTCGGGTTGGCGTTGGCCGCCGGGCTGGTCCGCCGGCTGGGCGGGGAGATCGTCGCCGGCCACGCGCCGGAGGGCGGCGCGGCCTTCACGGTCCGGCTGCCCGGTGATCCTTACCGGACCCGAACATCGGCCTGACGCTCCGCTCGTCGTCCCGGGGAAGGCTGAGGGCTCCACGGACGAGAGGAACAGTCATGCCACGTTGGGGTTTCGCCACCGGCACCACGGCACTGCTCGCGGCGGTCGCGCTCGGCCTCACCGGCTGCGGTGCGGCCGAGGTGGCCAGCCAGCCCGCCCGCGAGGCCGCCGTCGACGTCGTCGCGGCGATGGGGGTGGAGGGTCAGGCACTCGCCGCGATGGGCTTCGACGCCGACGACCTGGACGTGCAGACCGTCGCCGCGCCGGCCACCCCGACGCCCGGCGCCTCCCCCTCCGCGAAGGACAAGGCCCGGGAGAAGCGGGGCGAGGAGTCGCGCAAGCGCCGCCAGGCACACGTTCTGCTGCGCAAGAACACCCTGCACGGCGAGGCCGTGGTGAAGACGAAGGACGGGGATACGCAGACCGTCGCCGTGCAGCGCGGTGAGGTGACCGCGATCGACGGCGACTCGATGACCGTCAAGTCCACCGACGGCTTCAGCATGACCTGGACCTTCGGCGACGACCTGCGGGTCGTCGAGCGACGGGCCACCGTGCAGGCCAGCGACGTCAAGGTCGGTACGACGCTCGGCGTCGCCGGAGCGAAGGACGGCGACAAGGGCGCGGCCCGGCTCATCCTCATCCCGCACACCAAGTGAGCGAAGGGGCCCTGGTCGACGCCAGGGCCCCTTTCCCGAGGTGTGGTCAGCGGCCGGGCGGCAGCGCGTAGCCGACGTAACCCCGGAACTCCAACCGCCAGTCGACCGGCACCAGGTTGGCGCAGGCCGGCCTGCTGCCGGTGCAGACGATGGCGTCGACCGAGGACGGATCGGCCGGCGGTCGTTCCGGCAGCACCGACTGCAACGCCACCAGCTCCGGCGAGCCCCCGTCGGGCTGCCGCAGCAGCAGCCACCACGGGTACTCCCAGTTGTCGTTCTGCTGCGCAAGCCCGATCCGGCGGGCACCGCTGTCGCGGACCGCCGCCGCGGCCCAGCGGAACTCGTCGGCCCACTGCGGTCGACGCAGGAACCGGGTGTCCCAGTCCGAGGTGGTGAAGATTGAGCCGGCGCCGACGAGCCGGCGCGGGAAGCCGTACGACAGGGCGAGCACTCCGGCCAGCGCCGAGGTGGCCAGCACGGTGACCGCCGCGACCGTGGCCACCGATCGCCGTGCCGCCACCTTGGCCGTGCCGGCTGCCGGGTCCACCTGACGGCGGAGGAGCGCGTCCAGCCAGAGCCCGGCCAGCGGCACCGCGAGCACCAGGGCGTAGAGGATCAACCGGTTACCCCACGGCTGCCACTTGATCATCGACGTGTGCAGCAGGACCGTGGCCAGCACCACCACCGTGTACGCGCGCAGCGGCCCGGCCTGCCCGGAGTCGAGCCGGCGCGGTCGGGCGAGCGCGACGGCCGCGCCGATCAACGCCAGTGTCGCGGCGATCGGGAACGCCACCCGGTCCTCGTCCGGGTACCAGGCGGGCTCCGGGAAGACCTCCCGACCGAAGGTGATCGCCCGGTCCTGCGGGTCGACGCCGATCGCGTCCGCTCCGCTGATGATCGCCTCGGCCCCGGCCCTGCGCAGCGGCGCCAACGGGGTGTCGAACGCGGTGTGCCCGATCCGTAGCGCGTTGACCAGGACCGACGCCGGATCGTGCCGTTCCATCGGGATGGACTCCCGCAACCGGGGCGGCCCCAGCGGGTGCCCGAACTCGGCGGTCACCCGGGCCAGGAACGGACCGACGACCACGGCGGCGACCAGCAGGATCAGCACCGAACCGCCGACCGTACGAGCCACCGAGCCGGCCGGCCGGGACCGCCGACCAACTGCCGCGTAGCCGGTCCGGGCGAGGCGGAGCTGGGCCAACCCCCAGAGCACCAGCAGCGGGCCGACCGCGATCAGGCCGCTGGTCTTCGTCACCGCGGTCAGACCGGTGGCAGTTCCCAACCCGAGCAGAGTGCCCCAGCCGGTCCGCCGACCCAGGCCGTCCAGCACGACGGTCGCCGCGCAGGCCACCCACGCCGCGCAGACCAGGTCGGTCTGCGTACTGGTCGCCTGGAGGGCCACCATCGGCGTGCTCGCCAGCACGAACGCGGTGAGCAGCTGGGCCCGCCGACCACCGCCGAGCTGCGCGGTGATCCGTGCGGCCACCAGCACGCAGAGCACCCCGGCGGCCCACTGCACCAGGTTGTGCAGCGCGTCCCCGCCGGTGAGCAGGCGCAGGTGCAGCAGCAGGTATTCGGCCCCGGGCGGGATGGTCACCTGCCGGTGGATGGCGGTGGGCCAGAAGTCCAGGTCACCCTGGGCGACCCAGTGCTCCACCTTTGGCAGGTGGTACGTCTGCGAGTCGAAGTTGTTCGGCTCGGCCAGCAGCGCGATCAGCAACTCCACCAGCACCAGCCCGCCGACCGTGCCGGCGAGCAGCCGCTCGCCCCGACCCGCCGTACGCCAGGTGTCGACCAGGGCGAGCAGGCCGGCGGGCGACCGGTCGGTCCGGGTCGGCGCGGGGGTGCCGTCGGCGGCGACCGGAGTGGGT
>NZ_JAEVHM010000253.1 GCF_016802865.1 Micromonospora parastrephiae
CCGGGCGCTGGAGCGGGACCTGACCGGCGACCCCGCGGGTACGCGTGCCCGGGTGGTGCTCACCGGCGCGCCGCCCCACCCCGACGTGTGGATCCGGGTGGACCTGACGGCCGACGCCGGGGCGGCCGGCGTCCGCGAACACGTCCACGCCGCGGTCCGCCGTTTCGCCGCGACCGCCGGGTGCCAGCCCGCGCACCTGGACGTGACCGCCCGGATCGAGACCGGACGACCCTGACCGGCGCCGCGCCGGCCGGACGGGCATGATCGGTGCGGGCGGCGGACGGAGGTACGCGGGGTGCGGGTGGTGTCGCTGGTGCCGTCGCTGACCGAGGCGGTGGCGCTGACCCTGCCCGGGACGCTGGTCGGCGCCACGGACTGGTGCAGCCACCCGGCCGGCCTGGACGTCGCCCGGGTCGGCGGCAGCAAGTACCCCGACCTGGAGCGGGTCCGCGCACTACGACCCGACCTGGTCCTGCTGAACGTGGAGGAGAACCGCCGGGCCGACGCCGACGCGCTGCGCGCCGCCGGCGTGCCGGTACGCGTCACCTATCCGCGTACCGTCCCGGGCGCCCTGACCGAGTTGGGCGAGTTGCTGGCGGAGCTGGGTGCGCCGGCGGAGCCGGACTGGCTGCGGGCGGCGAGAAGGGCGTGGGCCGAGCCGCCAAGGCTGGCGCCGGCCCGCCGGGCGGTGGTGCCGGTCTGGCGGCGGCCCTGGGTGGTGCTCGGGGCGGACACGTTCGCCGGCGACGTGCTGCGCCGGCTCGGCGTCGTCAACGCCTACGACGAGCATCCCGAACGCTATCCCCGCCCGAGCCTCGCCGAACTGCGCGACCGCTCGCCGGAGCTGGTGGTGCTGCCCGACGAGCCGTACCGGTTTACCGCCGAGGACGGGCCGGAGGCTTTTCCCGGCGTACCGTGCGCACTGCTCTCCGGCCGGCACCTCACCTGGTACGGCCCCTCCCTGGCCGAGGCGCCCGCGCTGCTGGCCGACCAGCTGTCCCGGCCGGTACGCGCCGGTTGACGCGGCGGTCTCAACCGGCGGTGCGAGCGCGGCGGCCGACCACGACGCTGGCCCCGATGGAGGCGGCCAGGCTCAGCACCACCACCGCGAGGGTCAGCCAGATCGGCAGTTTGCCCACCGGCGTCTCGGCCAGGATCAGCTTCAAGCCCGCGAAGGCGAGCACCAGGGCCAGCCCGTAGCGCAGATAGGCGAAGTGCCGCAGCAGACCGGCGAGGCAGAAGTAGAGGCTGCGCAGCCCCAGCACGGCGAACGCGGTGGCCGTCCACACCAGGAACGTGTTGGTGGTGATGGCGAGGATCGCCGCCACCGAGTCGATCGCGAAGACGATGTCGGTGGCCTCGATCGCGATCAGCGTCACCAGCAGCAGGGTCGCCACCCGCCGCCCGCCGACCCGGGCGGTGAAACGGTTCCCGTGGTAGCCGGCGTCGGTGGGCACCGCGCGCCGGAACAGCCGCACGACCGGGTTGCGCTCCGGATCGACGTCCGGCTCCCCGCGTACGGCCAGCCGCCAACCGGTCCAGATCAGGAACACCCCCAGCACGACCCCCGCCCAGGTGAGCCGGTCCAGCAGCTCGGCGCCGGCGAAGATGAACAGCAGGCGGAAACCGAGCGCCCCCACGACGCCCCAGAACAGCACCTTGTGCTGGTAGCCGGCCGGCACCCGGAAGTAGCCGAACAGCAGCGCGAAGACGAAGACGTTGTCCACCGAGAGCGCCTTCTCCAGCAGGTAGCCGGAGAAGTACGCGATGGCCGGCTCGCCGCCGAGACCGACCCAGACGACCAGCCCGAACAGCAGGCCGGCCCCGATCCAGACGGCGCTCCACAGCAGCGCCTCCCGCAGCTCGATGACGTGGTCGTCCCGGTGTGACAGCACGTCGACCGCGAGCATCACGGCGATCACGGCGCCGACCGCCGCCCACGCCCACAGGGGCACCGCGACCGTCGCCTCACCCACCCGGCGCCCCCCGGCATCGACCACCGTCCGCCGCCCCGCCCCCGTGCTGGCCGGCCGCTCCCGAGCCTAGGCGAGCGGCCTACCCGGCGTCGGAGTTTGGCGGGGTGGCGGGTCCGCTGAACATTGGTGGGGCGTGATCCGGCAGGATCGACGGTGACCGGACACATCACCCAACACGGCAGGAGATCCCCGCATGAACCAGGCAGCAGGCGCCCGTTCGGGCAAGCCCGAGGTCGGTCCGATCGAGGGTGCGCCGCCGGCCGACCTCGTGGTCGAGGACATCACCGTGGGCGAGGGCCCGCAGGCGCAGCCGGGTCAGCTCGTCAGCGTGCACTACGTCGGCGTGTCGCACTCGACCGGCAACGAGTTCGACTCGTCCTGGAACCGGGGCGAGGCGTTCGAGTTCCCGCTCGGCGGCGGCCAGGTCATCGCCGGGTGGGACCAGGGCGTGGTGGGCATGCGCGTCGGCGGCCGGCGTCGCCTCACCATCCCGCCGCACCTCGGGTACGGCGACCGGGGCGCGGGCGGCGTCATCAAGCCGGGTGAGACCCTGGTCTTCGTCGTCGACCTGCTCGACGTGCGCTGACCGACTCTCGGCGGGGTCGCCGGCCGACACCGGCGGCCCGGCCCGGGCGCACCGCGCCGGGCTCAGGTGGGCGTGGGAGCCGTGGTCAGGCGGCCAGCATCAGGTCTGCGGCCGGTCCGGCCGGGCGGCGGGGCGGCCTCGACCACGCGGCCCGGCTCCAGCACCGTCATCACCCGATGCAGACCGGTGGCGCGGAGCACCCGCGCGACCACCGGGGTCGGGTCGACGAGGACGAGCTCGCCGCCACGGGCCCGGACGCGCAGGTGCGCGGCGAGCAGCGTCCGCACGCCGGCGGCGGAGAGCAGCCGCAGCCCGGACAGCTCAAGGTAGAGCACCGGGCGCGCCGGCGCGGACCACAGCACGGAACGGAACGCACCCACCGTGGCGATGTCGACCTCGCCGGCCACCCGCACCTGGACCACCCGGTCACCCACGTTGACCTGCACGTCCAACCGGTCGCTGCGCTCTTCCATGCCCAGAAATCTATCCTCCGCCACCGACAGTTTCGCCCGTCCACAAAGTGATTCCGGGTACGCCCAGGGTCATCCCCCGAGACCCCCCGGGTCCCCCTCGGGGTGCAGGCCGGGGTGCGGCGCGCGGCGCGTGCGGAGATACCGGAGCGGACGACATCGGCGGGTGAGAATGGACCGATGGTGATCCCCCGGCCCCGGCCGCCCCGGTTGATCCGGCCCGTGCGCGAGCCGGCCACCGTTCCTCCCCCGCTCACCGGGGCGTGGGCCGCCACCGACCGCCGCCTCGACCATGCCGACCTGCTGCCGCTGCCCGACGGCGCCGTCGTCCCGAGGACGTGCTGGTCGACCCGGCCGGACGGGTGATCAGCGGCGACGAGAACGGCCGGCTGTGGTGGTGGCCGGCGACGCGCCCGCCGGCACCCAGCCCCGGCTGCTGGCCGAGACCGGCGGCCGACCGCTCGGCATCGAGCTGGACCCGTCCGGGGAGGCGCTGGTCGTCTGCGACGCGTACCGGGGGTTGCTGCGCGTCACACCGGACGGGGTGGTACGCGAACTGACCGGGACGGCAGCCCCGGTGCACCTGGCCAACAACGCGGCGGTGGCCCGCGACGGCACCGTCTACTTCACCGACTCCTCGGACCGGTTCCCGGTCTCGCACTGGAAGCGGGACCTGCTGGAGCACCGCCCCAACGGCCGGGTGCTGGCGCACCACCCGGGCAGCGGGCGCACCGACGTGGTGGCCGACGGGCTGTACTTCCCCAACGGGATCGCGCTGACCCCCGACGAGTCCGCGCTGATGCTGGTGGAGACCACCACCCACCGGCTGCTCCGCGTCGAGTTGGGCGGCGGGGTGCGCGTGCTCGCCGACCTGCCCGCGTACCCGGACAATCTTTCCGCGGTGGGCGACGGGACGTACTGGATCGCACTGCCCAGCCCACGGGTGCCCATCGCCGAGCGGTTGCTGCCGCATCCGCGACTGCGTCAGCTCGCCGCGTTGCTGCCCGACGCGATGCAGCCCCAACCGCGCCGCTACGGGCTGGTGGCGTTGGTCGACGACGCGGGCACGGTCCGCCGGACGCTGCACGGCCCGGCGGGGCACTACTGGATGATCACCGGGGTACGCCAGCACGGCGCCCAGCTCTGGCTGGGCAGCCTGATCGGGGCTGGCGTGGCCCGCGTACCCCTGGACTGACGCCGCGGGGGCCGCCCGCCGCGAGGGCGGCCGGCCCCGGACGGCCGTCGGTGGCGTCTCAGCGACCGGTGACCGAGGGTGCCGGGGCGGGCGATCCCCCGGCCACCGCGCCCGGGTGCGCCGGAGCGGGCGGCACGGGCTTCAACCCGGACGGCACCGGCAGGGCGCTGCCCCGGACGAACTCGTCCCAGCTCACGTTCCACGCGGTCCAGCCGTTGCCCGGCTGCAACTCCACCTCGGTGCCCTTGACGGTGATCAGGTCACCGACCTGGGTCACACCCATCAGCCAGTCGGCCGCGGCGGCGGAGACGTTGGCGCAGCCGTGCGAGACGTTGGTGTTTCCCTGGTCGCCCTCGGACCAGGGGGCCGAGTGGATGAATTCGCCGCCCCACGTGTACCGCTGGGCGTCGTCGACGTCGACGACGTAGCCGCCGTTCGGGTCACCCCGGGTGTCGAAGGTGGTCCGCTCGTGCTTCTCCATGATCACCATCTTGCCGCTGGAGCTGGGCGTGCTCGCCTTGCCCAGGCTGACCGGGATCCGCCGGATCTGCTTGCCGTCGCGCAGCACGGTCATCTGCTTGGTGGCGTTGTCGATCTCCAGCGCGAGTTGCCGTCCGATCTTCGAGGTCGCGGTCCGCTCGGCGTCGCCGACCCGGTCCTTGCCGATGGGCAGGCCCTCCAGTCCGGCCCGGACGCTGATCGTCGTCCCCGGCTTCCAGAAATCGGGCGCACGGTAATAGACCTGCGTTCCGTCGTCGAGCCACGACCAGGTGCCCGGTTGCGGCGGATTTGTTTTTACGAACAACCGGCGTTGCACATCCGCCCTGGCCTCTTTCGGAATTCCCGGGTCGAACGCCACGGTTACCGGCATCGCCGTGCCGTACGTCCGGTTACCGACGAAATAAAGGGTGCTGGTGATCTGCGGCTTGGTGGACTTGGCCATCGTGGTGAACGTGGTGCTGCGGGTGGTGGTGGCGCCCGAGTCGCCGGTCGCGGTCACCTCGGCGGTGTACGTCCGCCGGGGTTGCAGCGGCGCGCTCGGCACCCAGCCCGAGCCGTCCTCGCGCGGTTCGGCCTTGACCTGCGCGCCCTTGTCGTCGGTCAGCCGCACGGCGGTGACCCGACCGCCCTTGACCGTGGTGCCCACCTCGGCGCTGACCGGGACCTCCCGGGTCTTGTCCCCCGGTGTCACGGTCAGCTCCGGAGGGGCGGCGTGCCCCTTGGCCGGCCCGGCCGCCGGATCCCGGTCGGCGGTACACCCGCCCAGGACGAGTGGTGCGGCTGCGATGGTTACCGCCAACAGCGTGAGTCGCCGCCTCGACGTCATGTTCTGTCCCCCCGTTTTTGGCTTCCCTCCGCCACATTCTCGCCGCCCCGTCGGGAGCGTCCACGCCATTCGGAAATAATCGCGGCGCATTTATTGGTGCATTTTCCGGCGCTGCGTCGCTTGGCGGATCAAAGGCCCACCCGACCGTCCTGGCGTCCTTTGCTCCGCATCAGCGGACGCGACCCCGGGTGTCCGGATAGCCGGCGCTGCTCGGCGGGGACGGGCGACCGGGCGACCACGCCGGCCCGGCTTCGGACGTGTACCGGCGGGAGGTCCGGGCCGGTGGCGCACCCCGGGCACGGACTTTTGTCAGCTGGAGCGAAACTTTCGCCGAACGCGACGAAGCTTTGCCTTCGTCCGGGGGTAAGGGTAGGGTCCCGATCTAGATAGAGGGTTGCCCATTCGTCGATCAGCCTGCCGCCACCCCGGCCGGGTCGCCGCGTCCCGCCCGACGGGTCCGGTCGTGCCCCGCGCGTCGTCCCTCACCGTGCCGCCGGAGCCTGCCTCCGGCCGGTTCGGCGCGCCCGGACGGCGGCAGCCGGTCGACCGCCGTCGACGGCGTGCCCCGCCGTCAGGAAGGGACCACCACCATGGATCAACAGACCAACCGATCGGAGCCGACACCGGCGTTCGAGGCGGTC
>NZ_JAEVHM010000254.1 GCF_016802865.1 Micromonospora parastrephiae
GCCTCGCCGCCGCCGGGGTGCCCGGCGCGCACCCGGACGACTGGTGGGGGCTGCGCGCGCTCTCCGACGATCGCCCCCTGGTCGATGAGGGGAACCCGGTGCGGGTCACGCCGTCGGCGATGGAGAGCGCCCTGCGGTGCAGCCTGCGCTGGCTGCTGGAACGGCACGGCGGCAGCGGCCCGACCAGCACCGCGCAGGGGGTGGGCAACCTGGTGCACGCCGCCGCGATGCTCGCCGAGGACGCCAGCGCCGACCGGGGCGCCCTACTGGACTACGTGGCCGCGCGCTTCGACGCGATCGAGCTGGCCGCCCGGTGGATGGCCGGCCCGGAACGGGAACGCGCCGAGGCGATGGTCGACAAGCTGCTGCGCTGGCTGGCCACCAACCCGCGCCGGCTGCTCGCCATCGAGCACGAGTTCGCGGTCCGGCTGGACGACCCGCAGCGACCGGTCGACCTGACCGGACGGGTCGACCGGCTGGAGGTCGACGAGGCCGGCCGGCTGGTGGTGATCGACCTGAAGACCGGCAAGTCCACCGCGGTCACCGGCAGCGAGCTGGCCGAGCACCCGCAGCTCGGCGCCTACCAGGCGGCCGTGGAGGCGGGGGCGTTCGCCGAGTTCGGCGACGAGTCCGGGGGCGCCGCGCTGGTGCAGCTCGGCACCTCCGCGAAGGACGCCAGGGAGCAGAACCAGCCGGCGGCGGGCGAGGGCCCGGCGGCCGGCTGGGCGACCGCGCTGGTCCGGCGGACCGCCGATACGATGGCCGCTGCCACCTTTGCCGCGGTGGCCAATTCGAAGTGCCGGGTCTGCCCGGTGCGTACCAGCTGCCCGGTCTCCGGGCAGGGGCGCCAGGTCGTCGAGCCGCCGACCACCCGGAGTACCCGTGAGGGCGAGGAGTGAGCCGGTGTTGCGAGCCGAGGCGACACCGTGACCCAGCCCACCCTGTTCGGCGCCGGCCCGGCGCCGACGCCCCGGCTCGCCGACTCCGGTCCCCGGTACACCCCGGTGGAGCTGGCGAAACTGCTGCGGCTGCCGGCGCCCACCCGGGAGCAGGCCGCGATCATCGCCGCCCCGGTGGAGCCGCTGCTGGTGGTGGCGGGGGCCGGATCCGGTAAGACCGAGACGATGGCCGCGCGGGTGGTCTGGCTGGTGGCCAACTCGTACGTGCGTCCGGAGCAGATCCTCGGGCTGACGTTCACCCGGAAGGCCGCCGGCGAGCTGGCCCACCGGGTCCGTACCCGCCTCGACCAGTTGATCCGCCGTCTCGGCCGGCAGGGCCGTGACCCGCTGGACGACCCGCTCGCCGGTGAGCCCACCGTCTCCACCTACCACTCGTACGCCGGTCGGATCGTCACCGAGCACGGGCTGCGGGCCGGCTACGAGCCGTCCACCCGGCTGCTCACCGAGGCGTCCCGCTGGCAGTTGGTCGACCTGCTGGTTCGCAACTACGACGGCGACATGTCCGAGGTGGACCGGATGCCGAGCACCATCACCGACGCCGTGCTGGCGCTCGCCGGGGAGTTGGACGAGCACCTGGTCGCCCCGGACGAGCTGGCGGCCTGGACGGGCCGGTTCTTCGCGGAGGTGCAGTCCCGGCCGGGGCGGGTGTACGCCGACGTGCGCAAGGCGCTCGCCCTGCAGCGGACCCGGCTGCGCCTGCTGCCGCTGGTGCGGGCGTACGCCCGGCGCAAGGAGGACTTCGAGGCGATGGACTTCGCCGACCAGCTCGCCCGGGCGGCCCGGGTGGCCCGGGACCACCCGGCGGTCGGCGAGATCGAGCGGGACCGTTTCCGGGCGGTGCTGCTCGACGAGTACCAGGACACCAGCCACGCCCAGGTGGTGCTGCTCAACGCGTTGTTCGGTGGCGGGCACCCGGTGACGGCGGTGGGTGACCCGTGCCAGTCCATCTACGGCTGGCGGGGGGCGAGCGCCGGCACACTGGACCGGTTCCCCACCGAGTTCGCGCGGGTCGACGGTCAGCCCGCGCGGGCGCTGGGGCTCACCACGAGTTGGCGTAACCGTCCGGAGATCCTCCGGGTGGCGAACGCGCTGTCCACCCCGTTGCGTGCGGCCGGTGCCCGGGTGCCGGAGCTGCGTTCGGCGCTGACGGTCCTGGACCCGATCCCGCACCGCAGCCCGGGCGGGGCGGCCGGCGGCACGGTGCACTGCGCGCTGCTGCCCACGTACGCCGACGAGGCGGCGTGGATCGCCGACAGCGTGCTCGCCGCCTGGCGTGGCGCGGCCCGGATGCCCGGCGCGGCACCCGAGCACATCCCGGTGGCGCAGCGCCCGACGACGGCCGTGCTGGTCCGGGTCCGCAGCCAGATCCCGGCGATCGAGTCGGCGTTGCGCGAGCGTGGCCTGCCGGTGGAGGTGGTCGGGCTGGGTGGTCTGCTGGACACTCCCGAGGTCCGCGATGTGGTCTGCACGCTGCGGGTGCTGGCCGATCCGACCGACGGGGCCGCGCTGCTGCGGCTGCTCACCGGTGCCCGTTGGCGGATCGGGCCGCGTGATCTGGTGGCGTTGCACCGGCGGGCCCGGGCCATCGCCAACGCCCGGCGGCAGGTGGCCGCCGACGAGGCCCCGGAGATCACCCCGGATCTGCTGGACGAGGCGACCCTGGTGGAGGCACTGGCGGACCTGGGCCCGGCGCAGGCGTACTCGGCGGAGGGGTTCGCGCGGCTGCGCGCGTACGGCATGGAGCTGGCGTTGCTGCGCTACCGGCTGGACCAGGCGCTGCCGGACCTGATCGCGGACATCGAGCGGACCATCGGCCTGGACGTGGAGGTGGCGGTGCGCGCCGGCCGGGACGGTGCCGGCGACGCCGGCCTGGCCCGGGGGCACCTGGACGCCCTGGGCGATGTGGCGGCCCGCTTCAGCGGGGAGACCCCGGGCGCGACCCTGTCCGGCTTTCTGTCCTATCTGACCGCCGCGGAGGACGAGGAGCGCGGCCTGGCCCCCGGCGAGGTCGAGGTGGTGGAGGGCGCGGTCCAGGTGGTCACCGCGCATGCCGCCAAGGGCCTGGAGTGGGACGTGGTGGCGGTGGCCGGGCTGTGCCGTGGGTCGTGGCCGGGGCCGGTACGCAACTCCGACCACTGGCTGGGCGGGCTGGGTGTGCTGCCGTTCCCGCTGCGCGGCGACGCCGACGGTTTGCCGGAGCTGGCGCTCGACGAGGCGGGGGACCAGCGGGCCGTGGCCCGGGCGGTGACCGACTTCACCGACGCCTGGCGGGCGCACGACGAGCGGGAGGAGCGCCGGCTGACGTACGTGGCGGTCACCCGGCCGCGCCGGCTGCTGCTGTGCTCCGGCTACTGGTGGGGTGAGGGCACGAAGCGACCGCGCGGCCCGTCGGTCTTCCTGCGTGAGGTGTACGACGCCTGCCTGGACGGCGGTCCGGGGCACCTGGTGGACGCGTGGGCGCCGGAGCCCACCCCGGACGCGACGAACCCGACGGCCGAGGTGGTGCTCCGCGCGGAGTGGCCGGCCGACCCGTTGGGTGGCCGGCGTCCGGCGCTGGCCGAGGCTGCCGGGCTGGTCCGCCGCCTGATGACCGGCGGCCCGGCCGAGGTGGTGGTCGTCGGGGGGTCGGAGGCCGATCCGGAGGTGGCGCGCTGGCGGCGCGAGGCGGATCTGCTGTTGGCCGAGCGGGCCGAGCTGACCCGGCTCTCCGGCGCGGTGGAGGTGGCCCTGCCGGGGCAGTTGAGCGTCACCCAGCTCGTCGCGTTGCGTAACGATCCGGCGGCGTTGGCCCGTACGCTGCGCCGTCCGGTGCCTACCGAACCGAATCCGTACGCCCGTCGGGGCACCGCCTTCCACGCCTGGCTGGAGCAGCGCTTCGGCGCCGACCGGCTGCTCGACCTGGACGAGCTGCCCGGCGCGGCCGACGAGGACGCCGCGCCGGACGAGGCGCTGGTCGAGCTTCAGGAGCGGTTCCTGACCAGCGAGTGGGCCGATCGGGTGCCGGTGGAGGTGGAGGTGCCGTTCGCGACGGTGATCGCCGGTGTGGTGGTCCGGGGGCGGATGGACGCGGTCTTCGCCCGGCCGGGTGGCCGGTTCGACGTGGTCGACTGGAAGACCGGCCGGCAGCCCACCGGGCCGGCGGCGGAGGTGGCGGCGGTGCAGTTGGCCGTCTACCGGCTGGCGTGGGCGGAGCTGGCCGGGGTGCCGGTCGACCGGGTGGGCGCGGCGTTCCACTACGTCCGGGACGGCGTGACGGTCCGCCCCGCCGACCTGCTGGACGTGACCGGGCTCACCGCCATGATCGCCCAGTTGCCCGAAAATTCCGCCCAAGCTTGACCGCTGCGGGGAAAACCGTGGTAGGTTGACCGGGTTGCAGTTTTGGTTACCAGAGACTCTGTGTGCGCCTGGCGGGATTGTGGCCCCAGGCGCTCTTTGTTGTGTCCGGAGTTCTCCGGGCGGGGCGACCAGAAGCGACAGGCGATTCGCGCATTCCCGCGCGGAGCGCTCCTCTTCGGGCACGCAACAAGTGCGCGTCCGACGTTCCGTCAAGGAGACGAAACACATGGCTATTGGCACCGTGAAGTGGTTCAACGCTGACAAGGGCTTCGGCTTCATCACCCCGGACGGCGGCGGCGCTGACGTCTTCGCCCACTTCTCGGCGATCCAGTCCTCCGGCTACCGGAGCCTGGACGAGAACCAGCGGGTCGAGTTCGAGGTGACCCAGGGCCAGAAGGGCCCGCAGGCGGAGAACATCCGCCCGATCTGATCTTCGGATCGGTCAGCATTACCTGTCGTGCCCTCCGGGTGTGACGGTGACGGGACCGGCCCGCCCCGCCGTCGACCTGCGTAAGCAGGCGGCGGCCCGGCGGCGGGCGGCCCGTACTCCAAATCGGTTCGTGCTTGTGAGTCCTGGCTGCCTCTTCGCGGCCGGTGACAGCGCCGACTTCGGCGCCCTCCCTCGACACGTGCCGCGTCGAGGAAGGCTTCTGCGTGACCACTGTTATTCCTTCGTTCGCCCTCACCGGTCTGGCACCCGCGCTGCTCACCGCGCTGACCGCGCAGGGCATCACCGAGCCGTTCCCGATCCAGACGGCCACGCTGCCGGATTCGCTGGCCGGTCGGGACGTTCTCGGGCGGGGCCGCACCGGCTCCGGCAAGACCCTCGCCTTCGGGCTTCCGCTGCTCTCCCGCACCGCCGGCCGCAAGGCCGGCCGGGCCGTCCGCTGGCCCTGGTGCTGGTGCCGACCCGCGAGCTGGCCCAGCAGGTCACCACCGCGCTGGCGCCGTACGCCCGCGCCGTCGGGTTGCGCTGCGCCACCGTCGTCGGCGGGCTGTCGTTGCAGCGGCAGGCGGACGCGCTGCGCGCCGGCGCCGAGGTGGTCGTGGCGACCCCCGGCCGGCTGCACGACCTGATCAACCGTGGCGACGCCCGGCTCGACCAGGTCGAGATCACCGTGCTCGACGAGGCCGACCAGATGGCCGACATGGGCTTCCTGCCGCAGGTGACCAAGCTGCTGGAGCAGGTCGCGCCGCAGGGGCAGCGGATGCTCTTCTCCGCCACCCTGGACGGTGGCGTGGACCGGCTGGTCCGCCGCTTCCTCAGCAACCCGGTCACCCACTCGGTCGACCCGGGCACGGCCACGGTCACCGCGATGACCCACCACGTGCTGCACGTCGACGCGGTGGACAAGCCCGACGCGCTGACCCGGATCGCCGCCCGCGAGGGCCGCACCATCCTGTTCATGGGCACCAAGCACCGCGCCGACCGGCTCGCCCGCCAGTTGCTCTCCAAGGGCGTACGCGCGGCCGCGCTGCACGGCGGCAAGTCCCAGCCGCAGCGCACCCGCATCCTGGAGCAGTTCCGCAACGGCCAGGTGACCGCCCTGGTCGCCACGGACGTGGCGGCCCGGGGCATCCACGTGGACGGCCTGGACATGGTGGTCAACGTGGACCCGCCGACCGAGGCGAAGGACTACCTGCACCGGGGTGGCCGTACCGCCCGGGCGGGGGAGTCCGGCGCCGTGGTCACCCTGGTCCTGCCCGAGCAGCGTCGGGACATGTCCCGCCTGATGGCCACCGCCGGCATCCGGCCGGAGTCGGTCCAGGTGCGCCCGGGCGACGAGGCGCTGGTCCGGGTGACCGGTGCCCGCGAGCCGTCCGGCGTGCCGGTGACCATCGCCGCGCCGCCGGCGCCGGCTGGTC
>NZ_JAEVHM010000255.1 GCF_016802865.1 Micromonospora parastrephiae
AGTCCGGGCGGGTGGGGTGGGCCGGCCGATCCGCTGCGTTGTCCGGACGGGCCGACCCACCCCGGCCTGACCGTGGGTGTCAGGCCGTCCGCCGGCCGGGTCCCGTGGTCCCCCGGACCCGGCCGGACCCCCGGGGTGGGCGGGTGCGCCACCCACCCCGGGTCGTTCTCAGCCGTTCGGGAACAGGCTGCCGTAGTCGGCGTACGCCATGGCGACGTCGGCCTGCGCCCAGAACCGGTGGTAGTTGAAGCTGGGCTCCGGGCCGCCGTCCAGGTACGCCTGCACCTTGGGCCAGTCCGGGTCGTTCTTGTAGAAGGACCGGATGTCGAGGAAGGTCTTGCCGGCGGCGATGGCGTCGCCGTTGGGCATCTTCCCGGTCCAACCCGGCGGGACGTAGAGGCCCTGCCCGGTGGACGCGTTGTAGGTGTCGTCGAAGCGCCGGTAGTCGCCACGCTTCTCGGTGGTGGAGACGCCCTTGGCGTCGGTGGCGGCGGAGAGCGCGTCGAGCAGCCCCTTGGCGGTGTCCTTCGCCGCGACGTTGCCGGACTTGGCCGCGTACGCGATCAGCGTCCGGGCGTACGCGGCGGTGACACCGACGTCCTGGCCCTTGGTGGTCACCTCGACGTGGAGGTTGGTGTTGGGCTGCGGGCTGGACGGGTTCCAGGTGGTCGGCTGGCCGGTCCACGCCATGTCCGACGGGATCGACCAGTTGGTGCCGAGGGTGGTGTTGGCGATCGCCCACGGCACCCACTTGTCCAGCAGCGCCTTGGCCTTGGCGTTGCCGGTCTGTAGGTACAGCTCGGCGATTCGCTGCATCGACCAGGCCTGCATGCCGAACCACTGGTTCGACGGCGGGTCGTTGTAGACCGGGTCGACGTCGTAGAACATGCCGTAGAAGGTGCTGGTGCCGGCCGGCGGCTGGGCGTAGCTGCCGTCCCAGCTGTTGGTGGCGCCGCCGGCGATGCCGCCCTCGGCGGACTGCAACCAGGTGTAGAACTCCAGCTGCCGCTCGAAGCTCTTGGTCCAGTCGGCCACCGCGGTCGCCGACTGCGGCTTGAGCTCCGGGGTGTTGGTCAGCGCCCAGGCCGCGAACGGGTTCTGGTAGCCGAAGTGGTTGTGGCTGGAGCCGATCCGCCAGGACCAGTTCTGGCTGGCGTCGTACGCGCCGCCCCAGGCGTAGTACCAGGACAGCAGGTAGTGCGCCGAGTCCTTGCCGCTGCCGGCCGGGCAGGTGCTGGCCCCGACGCAGTTGCCGATCTTCTTGAAGTACTTGTCGAACATCGCGTACCGCAGGTAGTCACCCATCTTGGCGGCCTTGGCCACGGTGGCGGCGACGTCGGCCTGCTTGTTCTGCGCCTTGGCCCAGGTCAGCGCCCAGTACGCGGCCTGCACGGCGCGGGCGTCGGCGTCCGGGGCGTTGGTGTACTTCCACTGCTTGGCGGGGGCGCCGGTGTCCTTGACGAACAGGTCGAGGTAGCCGTACTGACCGCCGTGCTTGAAGGTGTCGCAGGACGGCTGCGGGACGGTCTCCCACACCGACTCCTGCGTGCCCCGCTGGAAGGTGTTGATGTACGCCGGCTTGGTGGTGCCGTCACCGCAGCGGCCGAAGCCGTAGGTGTTGTCGACGTCCAGCAGCCAGTGCATACCGTAGATGTCGCCGGTGCCGTAGGTGGACTGCAACTCCGAGCGGAGCGGGTCCTGCCCGACGGGCACGTTCGGGTTCAGCGCCGAGGGGTACTGGCTGGGCAGGTTGTACTCCGAGGCGTACTGCGGGGTGCCGGCGGAGCCGGCGGTGGGTTGGTCGGCGTGCGACGGGATGATGTACTTTTCCATCACCGTCCAGGCGTTGTTGAACGGCGCCCAGTTCTGGGTGACGCGGCCGTACTGGGCCTCCAGCCAGAGCCAGAAGCTGAACGCCTCCGAGGTCGTCTCGTGCCCGTGGTCGGGCGCCTCGACGATCAGCGTCTCCACCGAGTGGTACGGCACGCCCTCGGGGCTGAAGTAACCCGAGTTCTTGATCTTGCCGTACTGGTCGAGGAACTTCTTGATGTAGGCGTTGTCGCCGCCGGGGCTGTCGTTGTCGATCTCGGTGGCGGTGACCGCCAGCGGGGCGAGCCCGGCGGCGGAGGCGGTGATGGTGGCGGCGCCGCCGGCGGTGTCGGTGTCCTCCGCCGCGGCGACCGTGACGGTGACCCCGGTGTTCCAGTTGCTGGGGGTCAGCGTGGCGGTGGCCGGCGAGACCGTGACATCGGTGTCGCCGGTGCGGGTGAGGGTGACCGGCACGTTGGCCGTCGGCGCGGCGCTGAGCTTCAGGTTGAAGGTGGTGGTGCCACCCTCGTCGACGCTCACCGCGGACGGGGTGGCGACCAGCGTCGGGCCGGTGGCGGCGGTGACCGTGAACGCCTTCTCGGCGACCCCGATGCCGTTGGCGTTGTCGTACGCCTTGGCCTGGACGGTGTAGCTGCCGGCCGGCAGGTCCTCCTGCGTGTAGGCGTACGGAGCGGTGGTGTCGGTGTTGATCAGCAGGCCGTTGCGGTAGAACTCGACCTTGCTGATCGTCCCGTCCGGATCGCTGGCGGTGGCGGTCAGCGGCACGTCGGCCGGCGCGGTGAACGGGCCGGTCGGCAGGCCGAGGGAGACCGTCGGCGGCTGGTTGGCCGGGGTGCCGTTGCAGGAGGTGCCGTTGAGGGTGAACGAGGTGGGCTTCGGGTTGCTCCCCGAGTGGGAGCCGTTGAAGCCGATGGTGGTGGAGGCCCCGGTGCCGAGGTTGCCGTTGAACGACTCGTTGGTCGCGGTGACCTCGCTGCCGGTCTGGCTGAACCGGGCCGACCAGCCCTGGGTGACCCGCTGGCTGCTGTTCGGGAAGGTCCACTTGAGCGTCCAGCTGCTGACCGCGTCGCCCAGGTTCTTGATGGTGACGTTGGCGGTGAAGCCGTTGTTCCAGTCGTTGGTCGCGTAGACCACGTCGCAGGCGGGTGCGGCCTGCGCGGCGCCGGCGGGCAGGGTCACCCCGCCGACGGCGAGCGCGGTGGCGGCGATGATCGCCACGCGGCGGCGTCTTGCCAGATGTCTCATGTGCGCGGTGTCTCCTCGGGCCAGGCCGGGATGGTCCCGGCGGGCGCCTGCCCGCGAGGGTGGTGGTTCGCGGGGAATTCGAGGCGCCGGAAGGTGGTCTCCCCCGGGCCCGGCCGGGGTGGGGCGGTGCGGCCCGCACGGGAGGGGGTCCCGCCGGCTGCGGTCGGGTGCCGTGACCGGAAGCGTGCTGCCGGCTGCCCTCGGCGGACCCGCGCTCACGCGATGTGGCTCCTGTCGCGTCGAATCGACAGTGTGCCATGGAAGCGCTCCCACGACAAGCGCGGGGCGGATCGAATCAGCTCGTTGTTTCGATCTCGTTTTGGGTCTTTCACAAAGGCGTGACGGGCGTTACAGTCGCAACATCGGTCGATGGGAGCGCTTCCATCGACAAGGTTCCAACTAGAAGATCGCCGGGACCGTCTCTGACGGACCCGGGGAACCATCCCGAAGGCCGACGGCGGGCCAGCCCGGACGCCGCCGTCAGCCGTCGTCCCGCCACATGGAGGGAGGTGGAACCAGAGCCACTCGCGTGGCCCGGCTCCCGCGCGACACGCACGGCAGGACCCAAATTCCGCCCGTGTGTGTGCAGTTACGGTGGGGACGGGGGTTGCCCTCCCCCGTCCCCACACTAAACCCCCGTACACGATGGGAAAAGAGGCCGACGGGACAGGCGCACCGCGCCGCCCGGTCGGCCTCGTTCGCTGTTCGGGGCCCGCACCCGCCTCAACCCGACGTCGCCGGCCGCCATGACGGTCGGCTGACCGGGAGGGCCGCTTCTGCCCTATCCTGGGAGCGCTCCCGAATCTCGGCGGTGGCCCCGTATCCACGAGGAGAATCCATGTCGATACCCACCGGGCCCGCCGGCCCGCTGCGCTTCCCCGACGACTTCGGATGGGGCGCGGCCACCTCCGCGTACCAGATCGAGGGCGCCGCCAAGGAGGACGGCCGCGGCGAGTCGATCTGGGACACGTTCAGCCGCGCCCCCGGCCGCACCCGCAACGGTGACACCGGCGACGTCGCCGCCGACCACTACCACCGGTACGCCGAAGACCTCGACCTGATGCGCGACCTCGGGCTGCGCAGCTACCGCTTCTCCATCTCCTGGCCACGGATCCAGCCCGACGGCACCGGAGCGCCCAACCAGCGCGGCCTCGACTTCTACCGCCGCCTCCTGGACGGTCTGCACGAACGCGGCATCGCCCCGATGGCCACCCTGTTCCACTGGGACCTGCCGCAGGCGTTGCAGGACGCCGACGGGTGGGAGTCGCGCGAGACCGCCCTGCGCTTCGCCGACTACGCCGACGCGGTCTTCGCCGCCCTCGGCGACCGGGTGCCGGTCTGGCTCACCGTCAACGAGCCCAAGACCGTGGTGCAGAACGGCTACCTCATCGGCCACCACGCCCCCGGCCGGCAGGACCCGGACGCCGCCTACCTGGTCGCCCACCATTTGCAACTCGCCCACGGGCTCGCCGTCCGCGCGCTGCGCGCCGCCGACAGCACCGCCCGGATCGGCCCCGCGCTCAACCTGCACCCCTGCTACCCCGCCGACGACTCACCGGAGGCAGCCGCCGCCGCCCGGCTCTACGACGGCTACGAGAACCGCTTCTACCTCGACTCCCTGCTCAGGGGCAGCTACCCCGAGGACGTCCTGGCCGACCTGGGCCCGGAGAGCCGGATGGTCCGCGGCATCCGCGACGGCGACCTGGCGGTGATCTCCACGCCGGTCGACCTGCTGGCCGTGCAGTACTACACACCCATCTACGTCACCGCCGACGGCGGCACCGAACACCGCTGGCCGACCTCCGAGGCCGAGTGGCAGCAGATCTACCCCGACGGGATGTACGACATCCTGACCCGGGTCACCCGCGACTACGGCCCGATCCCGCTCACCGTCACCGAGAACGGCCTGCCCACCCCCGACACCCTGGCCGCCGACGACACCGTCGACGACAGTCGTCGCATCAGCTTCCTGCGTGACCACCTGGCCGCCGCGCACCGCGCCATGACCGCCGGGGTGCCGCTGGAGAGCTTCCACGTCTGGTCGATGCTGGACAACTTCGAGTGGGCCGAGGGGTACGACCAGCGCTGGGGACTTGTCTACGTGGACTACCCCAGCCAGCGGCGGGTGCTCAAGCGCAGCGCCCACTGGTACCGCTCCGTCATCGCCGACGGCGGCTTCTGAGGCCGGCAACCCGGACGGACGGCCGGGCCCGGACGGCTCGGCTCCGGCACAGAGCCGTGACCGTCCGGGACACGGTCGGACCTCGTCAGCGCGGCAACGCCTGCTGCAACTCCGCCCGCAGCGCCGGAGTCAGCATCTCCCCAGCCTGCTTGGCCAGCCGGGCCATCTCGTAGCCCACCACGCCGATGTCCGCGTCACCGGCGGCGAGGGTGGCCAGGATCGAACCGTCGCGCACCTGCATCACCAGGAAGTAGCCCCGACCCATCTCGACCACCGTCTGCTTGACGACGTCGCCGTCGAACATCTGGGCCGCGCCCGCGGTGATGCTCATCAGCCCCGAGGTCACCGCGGCGAGCTTGTCGGCGTGATCGCGCGGCAGGTGGTCGGAGATCGCCACCAGCAGCCCATCGGAGGAGACCACCACCGCGTGCGCCACACCCGGCACCCGCTCCGCGAAGGCGCTCACCAGCCAGCTCAGGTCCCGCGCCTCCTGGCTCAACGTCGTCACTGTCGTCGTCCCCCTTCGTCGTGCCCCCTGGACGGTGGCACGGGTATCTCAGTGGTGTCCTCGGTCTCGGCACGCCGTACCCCGCTGTAGAGCCGGGAAAGCATGCCACCGACCGCCTCCGGGTCCAGGTCGTCACGCGTCGGGGCCGACTCGGGCCGGGCCGGGCGGGTGACCGCGGAGAGCTGTGCCATGGGTACCCGCACCGGCAGGCCCCGTTCGTTCGTGCCACCGGTCAGCGGAGTGGCCGGCGGCACGGCCGGCTCGGGCGCCGCCGGCGCGGCCGGGCCCTCGCGGGACCACCAGCCGCCCCCCGGCACCCGCCGGG
>NZ_JAEVHM010000256.1 GCF_016802865.1 Micromonospora parastrephiae
AGCTCGCGCTACCCGCCGCGCCGGCGGTCGCCGCGCCGGCGTCCCCAGCCAGGCGGCTGCCGTCGGTGGTCCCGGCCAGGCCACGGGTCCGAGCGGTCCGACGGCGCCCGAGGCCCCGGCGGGAATCGGCGGCCCGGGAACGTCGGAGATCCCGCCGCCGCCACCCGGCTACCCGCCCTACCAGGGTGCCGCCGAGCCGCAGAGAAAGAAGCGCGGCCTGTTGATCGCGGCGATCGCGCTGGTCGTGATCATGGTGCTCTGCGTGGGCGGCGGTGTGGTGGCGTTCCTGACCCTGCGTAACGCCGAGAGCGGCGAGGGCGCCAAGGAGCCGGCCGTCGCGGTCGACGAGTTCCTCACCGCGATCTACAAGGATCGCGACGCGACCAAGGCGGCGAGCCACGTCTGCGCCGCCTCCCGCGACGACAAGGAGATCGCCGCGAAGGTGGCCGAGGTGCAGAAGTACGCCTCCGAGTACCAGAACCCCCGTTTCCGGTGGACCACCCCGAAGGTGGACAACGAGACCGGGGACCGTGCCACCGTCTCCACCCGGGTCACCATGACCACCGCGGACGAGAAGGTGGCCGACCAGGACCTGCGCTTCACTGTGGTGCAGAAGACGGGTTGGTGGGTCTGCGAGGTCGCGTGACCGACGAGCCTGGATAGGCTCGACGGGTGCGTGCAGCTGAGCGGCCGACCGACCCGGCCGGTACCGGATGGTCGGCCCGTCTCCACGTGGTGACCGGCAAGGGTGGCACCGGCAAGACCAGCGTGGCGGCCGCGCTGGCGCTGGCGCTGGCCGCCGGCGGCCGGCGCACCCTGCTGGTGGAGGTCGAGGGGCGGCAGGGCATCGCCCAACTGTTCGGCATCGACCCGCTGCCGTACGAGGAGCGGCACCTCGCGGACGCTCCGGACGGCGGTGAGGTGCGCGCGCTCGCGGTGGACGCCGAGGAGGCGCTACTCGAGTACCTCGACATGTTCTACAAGCTGGGTGCGGCGGGCCGTGCGCTGCGCAAGCTGGGCGCCATCGACTTCGCCACCACCATCGCCCCGGGCCTGCGTGACGTGCTGCTCACCGGCAAGGTGAAGGAGGCCACCACCCGGACCTCGGGTCAGCGGCGCGCGTACGACGCGGTGGTGCTGGACGCTCCGCCGACCGGGCGGATCGGCCGGTTCCTGAACGTCACCGCCGAGACGGCTCGACTGGCCAAGGTCGGCCCGATCAAGACCCAGAGCGAGGGGGTCGCGGCGCTGCTGCGTTCCCCGATGACCGCGGTGCACGTGGTCACGCTGCTGGAGGAGATGCCGGTGCAGGAGACGGTGGACGCGATCGCCGACCTGACCGCGCTCGGCTTCGGCGTCGGCAAGGTGATCGTCAACGCCACCCGTCCTCCGCTGCCCGCCGGCCGGGCCGTCACCGCGGCGGAGCTGAAGCGCGGACTGGTCGCCGCCGGGCTGCCGGCCGACCGGGAGATCGTCGCCGGCCTGCACGACGAGGCCCGTGACCAACTCATCCGCCGCGAGTTGGAGGATTCGCTCCGGGCCGACCTGGTGGAGTTGGGGCTGCCGATGGTCGAGCTGCCGTTGCTGCCCGACGGCGTGGACCGGGCGGGCCTGGCCACGCTGGCCCAGGCCCTCGTCAGGGCGGGTTGACTCACACCTGAGGTCGGCACGGGCGCACGGACCCACGCGGCCCGATACGCTCGATTGGTGCCTTCCGAAGACGCGGCGCCGCAGCTGGACGTCGACCAGATCCTCGCCGACCCCGGCGTGCGGATCATCGTGTGCTGCGGTGCCGGTGGGGTGGGAAAGACGACCACGGCCGCGGCGCTGGCGCTTCGGGCCGCCGAGCAGCACGGCCGCCGCACGGTGGTGCTCACCATCGACCCGGCCCGCCGGCTGGCCCAGTCGTTGGGGCTGACCGAGCTGGACAACACCCCCCGCCAGGTCAAGGGGATCGACGTCGAGGCCAGCGGCGGTGAGCTGCACGCCATGATGCTCGACATGAAGCGCACCTTCGACGACGTGGTGCTGCAGCACACCGACCCGGCGAAGGCCGCGGAAATCTTCGCGAACCCGTTCTACCAGGCGATGAGTTCCACGTTCGCCGGCACGCAGGAATACATGGCGATGGAGAAGCTGGGCCAGCTGCACGCCCGCGGCGAGTGGGACCTGATCGTGGTGGACACTCCGCCGTCGCGCTCGGCACTGGATTTCCTGGACGCGCCGGCCCGGCTGTCCCGGTTCCTCGACGGCCGGATGCTGCGCCTGCTGCTGGCGCCGGCCCGCAGCGGCGGCCGGAGCATGTTCAGCCTGGTCACGGCCTCGTTCGGGATGTTCTCGAAGGTGGTGCAGAAGGTGCTCGGCGCGCAACTGCTCACCGACCTGTCCGGGTTCGTGGCCGCACTGGATTCGATGTTCGGCGGTTTCCGGCAGCGGGCCGAGCAGACGTACCGCATCCTGCAGGCGCGGGAGACGGCCTTCGTGCTGGTCGCGGCCCCGGAGCCGGACGCGGTCCGGGAGGCCGCCTACTTCGCCGGCCGGCTGCGGGAGGAGAAGATGCCGCTGGCCGGCCTGGTGCTCAACCGGGTGCACCGGCCGGCGGCGCCGGAGCTGGACGCCGAGCAGAGCCGGGCCGCCGCGGAGCGGCTGACCGAGCTGGGTGGACACGAGGCCACCGCCGACGTGCTGCGGGCGCACGCCGCGCTGGCCCGCCAGGCGGTACGCGAGCAGCAGGTGGCCGCGCGGTTCACCGAGGCGTTCCCTGCCGTGCCGGCGGTGTCGGTGACGGCGCAGCCCGCCGACGTGCACGACGTCGACGGGCTGCGGACGATCGGCGCGGCGATCAGCCGGCCGTGACCGGCGTCAGTTGGCCGCGCTGACCAGGATCTTGTCCTTGCCGGCCTTGTCCTTGCTGTTCTTCTTCATCGCGGCCTCGAACATCTTGCGCCAGCTCGTCACCTGCGGGTGACGACGCAGCAGCGCCCGGCGTTCGCGTTCGGTCATGCCACCCCACACACCGAACTCGATCCGGTTGTCCAGCGCGTCGGCCAGGCACTCGTACCGAACTGGGCAGCTCCGGCAGATCCGCTTCGCCACGTTCTGTTCGGCGCCCTGTACGAACAACGCGTCCGGGTCCCCGTTCTGACACGCCGCCAGCGACGGCCAGTCAGTGATCATGCCCATGTGTACACGTCCCCCCTTGCAGTACCTACCGACCTCGATGCACGTCAGCCGGCAATTCCCCCCGATCGCCCGGCCCGCCTTCCCCAAGGCGCGCGGACGACATGTGGCGCTGTCGCCGCCCCCATCATGCTCTGTAGTCGACCGATTACGCAACGTTGTCGACGAAATCCATCATTCCGGACACTCCCGGCTTCCCGGGCTCTCGACCGCCGGTTACCCCGCCGACGTCGACGAAAACGCTGCGCCGCCTCCAGCAAACGGAGGAGACTCGCGCCAGGTCACACGCAACCACGCACCGGGGGTCGTGCGTTTAGCACAACGAGGGCAGCGCGCGCAGGAAATGGGGAAAGAACGCCCCAGCGCCCCTCGTTCCCTACTCGCGTACCCTGTCGAGGTGACCTGGATGCGGAAACGTGACCACAATGTGCTGACCAACGCCGCATCGCTGCTTGTATGTGGCCTGCTGGCCGGCGTGGTGGTCGCAGCGGCGGCCTTCCCCGCGGTGGCGATGTCCGGCTTGGCCGCCAAGGCCGGCGCCGAGACCTTCGGCGCCCTGCCCACGGAGTTGACGGTGGCCCGTGCGCCACAGATCAGCTACCTGCTGGCCGCGGACGGCAAGACCCCGCTAGCGACGATGTACGACGAGAACCGGCGGGACGTGAAGCTCCCCGACATCTCGCCGTACATGCAGAAGGCCATCATCGCGGCCGAGGACCATGACTTCTACAAGCACAACGGCGTCGACATCAACGGTGTCGCCCGCGCGTTCGTGAACAACCAGAACGACAGCGCCGGCCGCCAGGGCGCGTCGACGCTGACCATGCAGTACGTCCGGCTGGCCATCGCCTACTCGGCGACCCACCCGGCCGACGTGGTCGCGGCGACGGAGGACACCAGCGCCCGCAAGCTCCGCGAGATGCGGCTGGCCCTCCAGGTCGACAAGGAGTTTTCCAAGGACGAGATCCTCACCCGCTACCTCAACCTCGCCTCGTTCGGCAACGGGGCGTACGGCGTCTACGCCGCCAGCCAGGTCTACTTTGGCAAGCCGCCGAGCAAGCTCAAGATCGAGGAAGCGGCGCTGCTGGCCGGCATGGTGAAGGCGCCCACCACCAACGACCCGACCACCAAGGCCGGCTTCCCGCTGGCACTGGACCGACGCAACTACGTCATCCAGAACATGGTCGACATCAAGGCCATCACCCAGCAGGAGGCCGACGCCGCCAAGGCGACCAAGCTGGTGGTGAAGGACAAGCGCACCCCGAACGGCTGCGTCGCCGCGAACGTCAACGAGTGGGGCTTCTTCTGCGACTACTTCTACCGGTGGTGGATGCAGCAGGAGACGTTCGGCTCGACCACGTACGACCGGGAGCGGCGACTGAAGAGCGGCGGCTACACCGTCGTGACCTCGATCGACGTGCAGGCGCAGAGGGGCGCGGACAAGGCGGTCCGCAAGGCCAAGAGCGTGAACAGCAAGGAAGCCGCCATGGTCGCGGTCGTGGAGCCGGGCACCGGGCGGGTGCGGGCGCTGGCGGTCAACCGTCAATTCAAGCTCGACGACCCGAAGAACCCGAAGAACAAGATCTCCAGCGATCCGGCGAAGAGCAGGAAGAACATCCGGGGTAACTACCCGGCGACCGTCAACCCGCTGCTCACCGGCGGCGACGGCATCACCGGCTACCAGGCCGGCTCGACCTTCAAGATCTTCAGCATCGTGGCGGCGCTGGAGAAGGGCATTCCGCTCAGCTACTCCTTCAACGCGCCGCAGACGTTCAAGTCGGAATACATCATCGACAGCAGCAGCGAAGCCGCCTGCCCCGGCACCCACTTCTACTGCCCGACCAACTCGGGCAAGAAGGCCGGCGGCGTGCAGACCATGTGGAGCGCGTTCGCCCAGTCGATCAACACCTACTTCGTGCCGCTGCAACAGCAGGTCGGCGCGGAGAACGTGGTCGATGCCGCCAAGCGCGCCGGCATCCAGTTCCGGGCCAGCAACGACGCCAAGTTCGCCGCGACCAAGGAGGCGGCGCACCAGTGGGGTGCCTTCACCCTGGGCGTCTCCTCCACCACGCCGCTCGACTTGGCCAACGCGTACGCGACCCTGGCGGCGGACGGCAAGTACTGCGAGCCCATCCCGGTGCAGGAGATCCGCGACCCGGACGGCAAGAAGCTGGACATCGCCAACCCGCGCTGCGAGAAGCGGTTCAGCACGGATGTGGCCCGTGCCGCCGTGGACGCCGCCCGCTGCCCGGTCGGGGACAACTCCAAGACCAGCAAGTGCGGCAGCAGCCGTACCGCCGGGGTGGTGAAGAGCATCGTCGACGCGCCGGTGGCCGGGAAGTCCGGCACCACCGACTCGGAGAAGACCGCCGCCCTGGTCGCCATGACCAAGCAGTACGCGGTGGCCGGCATCATGGCCGACCCGGACTGGCCGCAGACCAACGTCAAGATGAAGCACGAGCAGAAGGACGGAATCAACCCCCCGGTGTACGAGACGCTGCGGGACGCCATGAAGGGCAAGCCGAGGATCAACTTCGAGCCGCCGGGGCAGAAGATCTCCGAGGGTGACCAGCGCAGCATCCCCGACGTGAAGTGCCAGCCGGTGGACACCGCGAAGTCCCGAGTCAAGGGCGCGGGCTTTGAGCCGATCGTCTCCGAAGCGAAGGTGGCGTCCCCCTGCCCGGTGGGCACCGCCGCCGGCACCAGCCCCGACGGGCGCACCATCAAGGGCGGCGTGGTCACCATCCAGGTCAGCAGCGGCGGCGGCACCCCGCCGGGCACCAACAAGCCGGGCGGCCAGCCCGGTGGACCCGGCGGCGGCCGCCCGGGCGGCTGAGCCCAGCAGTACGCGCGAACGGGCGGGCACCCTCTGCGGGTG
>NZ_JAEVHM010000257.1 GCF_016802865.1 Micromonospora parastrephiae
GACGTGGACCAGCCCGTCCTCGGCGCCCGCCACCGGCACGGTGGCGAACCGCAGCCGGTCGGCGAACACCCCGACGAACCCGGCCAGGCCGAGCAGCGCGGCCGGCACGGTCAGCAGCAGCACCGGCCAGCGCAGCAGCGCCGGCGGGTCGTGCGGCGCGACCAGCGGCAACCGGGGCTCGCCGAAGAAGGCCCGCAGCAGCAGCCGGCCCGCGTACCAGGCGGTGACCGCCACGCCGACCAGCCCGGAGATCCAGACCATCCAACCCACCCAGGACGGCGCCGGGCCGGTGCCCTCCAGCGCGGCCGACTCGGCGACCGTCAGCACGCCGTCCTTGCTCCAGAAGCCGGCCAGCGGCGGCACACCGGCCAGCGCGCCCAGGCCCACCACGGTGCACCAGAAGGTCACCGGCATGCTGCGGCGCAGGCCGCCCATCTCCGACATCAACGTGGTGCCCACCGCGTGGATCACCGCGCCGGCGGCGAGGAACAGCAGCGCCTTGAACGCGGCGTGGGTGAGCAGGTGGAACAGCGCCGCCGACGGTGAGCCGACCGCCAGCGCGCCGGTCATGTAGCCCAGCTGGGACACGGTCGACCAGGCCAGCACCCGCTTGATGTCGTCCTGCGCGGTGGCGGCGAGCGCGCCGAGCAGCAGGGTGATCGCGCCGAGCACCCCCAGCACGGTCAGCGTCACCGGCGCGGCAGTGAACAGCGGGTAGAGGCGGGCCACGGCGTACACCCCGGCGGCGACCATCGTCGCCGCGTGGATCAGCGCGGAGATCGGCGTCGGGCCGGCCATCGCGTCCGGCAGCCAGGTGTGCAGCGGGAACTGGGCGCTCTTGCCGGCGACCCCGGCCAGCAGCAGCAGACCGGCGGCGGTCAACGTCGCGGTGGAGTGGTCGTGGGTGAGCACGTCGGTGATCCGGAAGCTGCCCGTCGACACGCCGAGCAGCGCGATGCCGAGCAGGAAACCGACGTCACCGACGCGGGTCACCAGGAACGCCTTCATCGCGGCGGCCGGCGCGCCGGGCAGCCGACGGTCGTGGGCGATGAGCAGGTACGAACAGAGGCCCATCACCTCCCACCCGACCAGCAGCATGATCAGGTCACCGGCGACGACCACCAGCAGCATGGCGCCGGTGAAGATGCTGATCTGCGCGGCGTACGGCGGGTAGCGGTGGTCGACGTCGACGTCGTCGTGCGGACCGCGTCGCAGGTAGCCGATCGAGTAGACCTGCACGGCCAGGGCGACCGCGGTGACGGCCACCGCGACCAGCGCGGCCGCGCCGTCCAGCCGGACGCCGAGGGTTACCATCAGCCCGCCGATGTCGACCCAGGTGGTCGACGTCTGCGTCGGACCGTCGACCGTCACCAGCAGCGCGACGGCCAGCACCAACGCGCCGGCCGCACCGGACACCCCGAGTGTCACGGCGCCCGTCCGGGCCCGGTCACCGCCCGCCGCGTCGCTTCGGTGCCGCGGGGCCGGCGCAGCAGCAGGCCGAGCAGCCCGGCGGCCAGCGGAACCGCGGGCAGCAGCGCCCCGAGCAGCCCGGTCACCGACCCGCCTCCCGATCCCGGCCGGCGGCGGCCGGCTCCCGAGCGTCGGCTGGACGCGCCGGCTCGGTCAGCGGCACGTCATCCACCGCCACGGTGGCCCGCAGCCGGTAGAGCTGGAGGACGATCGCCAGCCCCACCCCGATCTCGGCGGCGGCGAGGACGATGACGAACAGCGCGAAGACCTGCCCGGAGTGCGGCAGCACGGCGCGGGCGGTGGTGTCGGCGGTGACCAGGATCAGGTTGACCGCGTTCAGCATCAGCTCGACCGCCATCAGCACCAGCACCGCGTTGCGCCGACGCAGCACGCCGTAGACGCCGAGGCCGAACAGCAGCGCGGCGGTGACGTACGGGATGACCGGCCTCACCGGCGCCCCCCGGAATCCGCGTCGGCCAGGTCCTCCGCCGGCGCTGGCCTGCCGTCGCGGGCCGGGCCGGGCCGGCCGATGTCCGGGCGGGACAACACCACCGCGCCCACCAGCGCGGACAGCAGCAGCACCGAGAGCACCTCGAACGGCAGCACCCAGGACTGAAAGATCTGCTCTCCCAGCCGCTCCGCGCTGCCCGCGTCGGGCAGCGCCACGCTGCCCCACCGGTACGCGTCGACCAGCAGGACGCTCAACCCCAACCCCGCGCCGCCACCGATCAGGGCGGCCGGCCAGCCGGGCCGGTCCAGGTCGTCGGAGGCGCCGATCGGCGCCCGGGTCAGCATCACCGCGAACAGCAGCAACACCACCACCGCGCCCACATAGATCAGCACCTGCACCCAGGCCACCAGCTCGGCGCTGAGCACCAGATAGTCGCCGGCCAGCGCGCCCAGGCAGATCACCAGGTAGAGGCCGGCACGGACCAGGTGTTTCGTGGTCACCACCAGCACGCCGGAGCCGACCGCCACCGCGCCGAGGGCGAGCAGCAGCAGATCCGCGCCGGTCACCGGGCCGCCCTTCCGGCTCGGGCGGTCACGACGCGGGATCCTGGTCGGCGCCGGGGCGTACCGCCGGCGGGGCCGGACGGGCGGCGGACGCCTTGCGCGCGGCGGACGTCTCCTCCTTGGCCGGCTCGCCGTTCGGGTCGTGCGCGGACGGCGGCGGGACGGTGGCCATCCACTGGCCGAGGTGGTCCTTGTCGTGCAGCAGGTCCTTGATGTCGTACTCGGCGTACTCGAATTCCGGCGACCAGTACAGCGCGTCGAACGGGCAGACCTCGATGCAGATGCCGCAGTACATGCAGAGCGAGAAGTCGATGTCGAACTTGTCGAGCACGTTGCGTTGGCGGGGGCGGGCGGCGCCGGGCACCGCCACCTCCTCCTTGTGCGAGTCGATGTAGATGCACCAGTCCGGACACTCGCGGGCGCAGAGCATGCAGACCGTGCAGTTCTCCTCCGACAACGCGATCACGCCGCGCGAGCGGGGCGGCAGCTCGGGGGTGACGTCCGGGTACTGCTGGGTGGTCGAGCGGCTGGTCATCGTCTTGAGGGTGACCGCCAGGCCCTTCACCAGACCCGCGCCGGGCAGGCCGCGGTCGCCGGTGCCGCCGGCCGGGTCGCCGCGCTCGCTGGGGTCGCTCATGTCGACCATCCTGCCCTGTGGCCCCGGTGCGCGCGACCACCACCCGTAGGTCCACGGCGGTACCGTGGTCGCGGGGAGAACGAACGCACCGGAAAGGACCCGTCGATGACCGCCGCGCTGCACGACGACATTCCGCGGCCGGGCGAGTGGACGACCGACGCCTTGGACGCCCTGCCCGACGATGGCCGCCCTCGCCCGGAGATCCTGGACGGAAACCTGCTCATGTCGCCCTCCTCCACGTGACTCCACCAGTCCATTGCGCTCTTACGTCGAGCAGGCCCGGCTCACCGATGGCATCCTCGTCCCCGAGCCGTGGGAGATGGACATTCGTTGGAGCGGATCACGCCCCGGGGCCGCTGACACCGCCGGTGGGTGGGAGCATCTCCACGCCGAGCTGCTGGAGCAACTGGAACAGCTCGTTGCAGCTCCACACCTCGACGATCCTGCCCGCCGGGTCGAAGCGCAGGAACGTCGCGCCGGAGTAGCTGACCACCTGACCGGTCGGGGGCACCGGCCCGAACTGCCCGATCTGGGTGCCCGCCGCCCGCCAGTGCACGGCCACCCGCTCACCCGCCGCCACCACGTCCACGATCTTGTACCGCAGGTCCGGGAAGGCCGCCCGCCGCTCGCGATGCCAGGCCAGCGTCGCCTCCGGCCCGGTCCCACCCAGGCCGGGGCACTCGTCGGCGACCAGGTCGTACGCCGACTCCTCCCGGCGGGCGTTCCACACCTCGGCGATGAAACGTCGGGCCGCCGCCTCCACATCCGTCATCCCGGCAGGGTAACGGGGCCCACCACACGTCGCTGAGCCGTAGATCCGTAAGGATTGGGTAGAGACAGTGAACAACCGGGAGGGTGACGTGGGCGAGGAAACAGGCGGGAAGTACGTCGAACCGGGTGGCGAGTTCACCCGCGACCAGCGGTACATCGCAACCCGGATCACCGAGGACGGGCGGGACGGGTACCCGGTGGAGCCCGGCCGGTACCGGCTGGCCGTCAGCCGGGCCTGTCCGTGGGCCAACCGCCTGATCATCGTGCGGCGCCTGCTGGGCCTGGAGGACGCCATCTCGATGGCGGTGGCCGGCCCGACCCATGACGCCCGGAGCTGGACCTTCGACCTCGACCCGGACGGCCGGGACCCGGTGCTCGGCATCGAGCGCATCCAGGAGGCGTACTTCAAGCGCTTTCCCGGCTACGAACGCGGCATCACCGTGCCGGCGATCGTGGACGTGCCGACCGGGCAGGTGGTCACCAACGACTACGCGCAGATGAGCCTCGACCTGTCCACGCAGTGGGGGGCGTACCACCGCGAGGGCGCCCCGCAGCTCTACCCCGAGCACCTGCGGGAGCAGATCGACGAGGTCAACGCCGTGGTGTTCCGCGACGTCAACAACGGTGTCTACCGGTGCGGCTTCGCGGGCAGCCAGGAGGCGTACGACAAGGCGTACCACCAGCTCTTCGACCGGTTGGACTGGCTGACCGAGCGGCTGACCGACCAGCGTTACCTGGTCGGCGACACCATCACCGAGGCCGACGTGCGGCTGTTCACCACGCTGGTCCGCTTCGACCCGGTCTACCACGGTCACTTCAAGTGCAACCGGCAGAAGCTGAGTGAGATGCCGGTGCTGTGGGCGTACGCGCGGGACCTGTTCCAGACTCCCGGGTTCGGCGACACCGTCGACTTCGACCACATCAAGCGGCACTACTACGAGGTGCACCGCGACATCAACCCGACCGGGGTCGTGCCGCTCGGGCCGGACCTGTCCAACTGGCTCACCCCGCACGGCCGGGACGCGCTCGGTGGTCGGCCCTTCGGTGACGGGACGCCGCCTCCGCCGCCGGCCGAGCCCGTCGACCCCGCGCACACCCCGCTGCGCTGAGGCCTACAGGGCGACGCGGACGGCGGCCGTGAGGACCAGCTGCGCGAGGGATGCCGGCACCAGCACCAGCCAGCAGAGCCGTTGCAGCTGGTCCTCGCGCAGCCGGGGGTAGGACACCCGCAGCCAGATGATCACGAAGGCCACGGCGAAGACCTTGAGCAGGGTCCAGAGCCAGCCGAGCTGGTCGTCGGCGAACGGGCCCTGCCAGCCGCCGAGGAACAGCACCGTGGTCAGCGCGGCGATCACCACGATGCCGACGTACTCGGCGAGCAGGAAGAACGCGAAGCGCAGACCCGTGTACTCGGTCATGTAGCCGAAGACCAGCTCCGAGTCGGCCACCGGCATGTCGAACGGTGGCCGGCGGATCTCGGCCAGCCCGGCGACGAAGAAGATGATCATGGCGGGCGCCTGCCAGAGCAGCCACCACGGCTGCCACGCCTCGACGATGCCGGAAAGGCTGAGCGTGCCCGCCGCCATCGCCACCGAGGCGGCGGCCAGCACCAGCGGCAACTCGTACCCGAGCAGCTGCGCGGCCCCGCGCAGCCCACCGAGCAGGCTGTACTTGTTGGCCGACGCCCACGCCGACATGAGCACCGCCACCACCCCGACACCGACCACGGCCAGCACGAAGAACAGGCCGATGTCCAGAGGTTGCCCGACCAGGTCGTTCGGGCCGAGCGGGATGACCAGCAACACCAGCAGGTAGGGCACCAGGGCCACCGCCGGGGCCAGCCGGAACACCGCCCGGTCCGCCTCACGCGGTGTGACGTCCTCCTTCTGCACGAACTTGACCCCGTCCGCGACCAACTGGGCCCAACCGTGGAAGCCGCCCGCGTACATCGGACCGAGCCGGCCCTGCATGTGCGCCATCACCTTGTGCTCGGTCTGGCCGACCAGCAGCGGCAGGGTGAGGAACGCGACCAGCACTCCGCCCACCCGCAGCACCAGCTCCACCCAGAGCGGCATCAGCGCGTACCCCCGTCGTCGTCGGTGCCGTCGCGGCGCCGGCGGGTCCGCGACCGGGCCGGGCGCGGGCCGGTC
>NZ_JAEVHM010000258.1 GCF_016802865.1 Micromonospora parastrephiae
GTCCCGGCCATCCGTCGCCGACGCGGTCACCGCCCGGCGGGTGCTGCGCATGCGGTACGCCGACCGCGCCGGCGCGGACTCGACTGCGCGACGTGGAGCCGCTGGGCTACCTCGGCAACTCCCGACACTGGTATCTGGTGGCCTGGTGCCGGTTGCGCGACGAGCTGCGCTGCTTCCGTACCGACCGGATCCGGGACGTCCGGGCGCTGCCCGAGGTGGTGTCCCGGGACTTTCGCCCGGCGGATCTCGACATTCCCCAGCGTCGGGTCCGCCCGCTGAGCCTGGTCTGATAGCTGACAGCACGCAGCGCCGGATTGCGGGAGTCTGGTAGGTCTGCCGTACCGGGGGA
Organism: Micromonospora parastrephiae; assembly: GCF_016802865.1. Classification (GTDB taxonomy): domain Bacteria; phylum Actinomycetota; class Actinomycetes; order Mycobacteriales; family Micromonosporaceae; genus Micromonospora; species Micromonospora parastrephiae. The sequence goes on from NZ_JAEVHM010000258.1 coordinate 350, forward strand.
GGACCGCGTGCCCGACACGCTCAGTTACGCCGACGCCGTCCGTCTGCTCGGCGGGGAGAACAGCCGGTTCGTCACCTGGTTCGACAAGCTGACGGGCTGGTCGCTGCTGGGTGCGTCGGTCGGCGGGGTGCCGGGTGCCCTGAGCGTCTTCGACGCCAAGGCGGAGTTCGTTCGGCTCGGCCACGAGCTGGTACGCAACGTCTCCGACCGACGCTCCGGGCTGTCCCGGTACGACCGGACGCAGCGTCTGGAGGCGGCGCATGCCGTGATCGCGGTGACCTCCTTCTTCGAGGCACTGAACGATGCCGACCTACCCTTCGACGCGGCCCAACTGGCGGTGGACACGCGGGAGCAGCTAACCCTCGCAGGCGCCGGACCGGTCACCGACGCCATCGTGGATGCGTTTTTCGGCACGGCGGCGCCGCTGCCGGGGCCGCACGTGCCCTACCCGGCACTGCGGGCAGCCCTCGCGACCTACTACGACGGTCTCGCTGTCCGCGTCCTGCACTTTGTCGAAGGTCTGGCCGTCTGGGATCAGGCGAATCATCATCAGCGGAGCAGGACCGCGGTGGCGTTGTCCCAACTTCCCGACGTCGCCGTAAGACGCCACCGGGAACTGTTGACCCGGTTGGCGGAGGACTTCTTCGAGGCCAACTTCTGGCTCGGGTTGCAGGAGCACGAGGCCACTCGCGAGCAGATCCGGGCGATCTCGGTCGGGCTGGAGGAGATGCGTCGGACCCTGGCCGCCATGTCCACCGGCCGCGCTCCCACCCAGCGACGCGCCGGTCTCGCCGCTGCCTACGCCTCCGATTTGCGACAACCGATTGTCTCCTCGGGGGACGTGCCGGCTGGGTTGCGGATGCCGACGCTCGGTGAGGCGTACGTGCCGCCGTTGTGCCGGATCGCCGAGTTGAGTGCCAGCGCTCGCCCGAGTGACGAGAGTTGGTGGCGGGAACATCCGTTACGCGAGGACCTGTGGCAGTCCCTCGTGGTGCATCTGACCTCGCCCGGTGCGACGACGGCGCCGTTGCTCGTGCTCGGCCAGCCCGGTTCGGGCAAGTCCCTGCTCACCAGGATCCTCGCCGCGCAACTACCTGCCGCCGATTTCCTTGTGATCCGCGTCGTGCTGCGGGAGGTGTACGCGGCCGGCGACCTGCAAGACCAGATCGAACAGGCGGTACGCACGGCGACCGGTGAGCGGCTCACCTGGCCCGAACTGGTTCGGTCGGCCGGCGACGCCATGCCGGTCGTGTTGCTCGACGGGTTCGACGAACTGCTGCAGGCGACCGGCGCCAGCCAGACTGACTACCTGCGCAGAGTGGCGGTGTTCCAACGTCGTGAGGCGGATCAAGGCCGGTCGGTCGCGGTACTCGTCACCACTCGGACGAGCGTTGCCGATCGCGCCCAGCCGCCGCCCGGCACGGTGGCGGTGCTGCTGGAGCCGTTCGACACGACCCGGATCCGGACCTGGGTCGCCACCTGGAACCGGGTCAACACGGACGCCTTCCGAGAGTCGGGCACGGGTCGGCTGGATCCGGACGTGGTTCAGGCGCACCGTGAACTCGCGGAGCAGCCGCTGCTCCTGCTGATGCTTGCCCTCTACGACGCGGACGGACACGACCTGCGCTCGGCTGGCGCGTTGGGACGCGGCGAGTTGTACGAACGCCTGCTGAAGCGGTTCGCCCACAGAGAGGTTCTGAAGCAGTCCTCCGGGTTGCCGGATCGGGATCTGGCCCGGGCCACCGAGGAGGAACTGCGCCGGCTTTCGGTCGTCGCCTTCAGCATGTTCAACCGGGGTGTGCAGTGGGTGAGCGAGGACGATCTTGATGCTGATCTGGTCGCGCTGCCATTCCTCGGGCGGAGGGCCCCGACGATCCGGCAGGACGAGCGGGCGTCGCTGAGCACCGCCGAGATCGTGCTGGGGCGGTTCTTTTTCGTGCACCGTTCCACGGCGGCGCGGGAGCATGGGCCGTCGCACACCTACGAGTTCCTGCACGCGACCTTCGGCGAGTTTCTCATCGCCCGTACCGTCACACTCGTTCTGCGTGACCTCGTGATGCGTGAGGCCGCGACCCTGCTCGACGATGCGCCCGTCGACGATGACCGGTTGTACGTGTTGCTCTCGTTCGCCGTGCTGTCCAACCGTGCGCCTGTGGTCGCCTTCGTGGTCGAGGCGCTGGTGGCGTGGCCTGAGGACCACCGCGCCGAGGCTGTGGCCCTGCTGCTGCGGCTGTTCCGCGTTACGTCGGAACCGCGCCCCGCGGGCCGGTACGAGTCGTACCGGCCCCGACGGTTGCATCTGCCGGAGCGCTGCGCAGTCTATGCCGCGAATCTGCTGCTGCTCGCCCTGTGTGTCCGTGACCTGCCGTCCGGCGATGTGTTCCCTTCCAGCGCCGAACCCGTGCAGAGTTGGCGGAGGCAGGCGCTGCAATGGCGGGCCCACCTGGACGATGCCGCGTACCTGGGGCTGCTGGCCTTGGTCCATCCGCTGCGGATGTGGCAGCACGGCCGCGCTCAGCTCACGTTGTCGCTGCAGCCCGGCGACGATCGGGCGCCGTTGGAGCCCGATCCCCGCTGGAACTTCCTCGGCCGTCTGGACATGACCGTCTCTAGCGACGCGGAGCATGTTTATTTTCCGAATGTCGATCTTGGCCTGTGGCGCAGAAGCGTGCATTTCGAGTGCGATCCGCACGGCGAGACGGTGCTGCACGCCATGGAACCGGCAATCGGACTCTCCTCGTCGGAGAGGCGCTTCGACACCTTCGACTACTTCCTCAGTTTCCCGGATGGAGACCGCTCCGAGGCTCGGCTGTTGCTCGATGCCGCTCTCCTTCCGCTGCATCCCACGCCGCGCCTTGAGCGGGAGCGGGTGTATCAGCGCCTGCTCGCGGGCGTCGAGCCACAGGCGCCGACGTCGGGCGGCCAGACCTTGGCCGCCTTTCTGCTGGACCGGCTGGCGTCCGACACCGAGCTGTCGCCCGCGTTCGTCGCCAACGCCCTGCAGCAACTGGATGAGTTGGACCTGACGGTGGGTCAGGTCGCCCCGGCGGTCAGGTGCGTGCTCGCCTTCCTGGGCCGGGACGAGCAGGTCGACGCCAGGTGGGTCGCACTCGCCGGCGGGCTGCTCGCCAGGTCCCGAGGCGGGGCGGCCGGCGGGGGAAGCCCTCTCGAATGGTTGGACGAGTGGACCTGCGAGCTGGTGGTGCGGATGTACGAGCTCGAACTGCATCGCGAGCCGATATCGGCGGCGGAGGCTCAGTACTTCAGCTTGCGGTACGGGGCCCGTCGGCCCGACCTGGTCCAACGGTTGCGGCTGGTGGCGGATGAGCCGTCAGCTTCGCCGAACTAGCCGGGAAACACCGACAGGACGTTGTCGCGGACGGCCCCGAGTCTGCTCCAGACGACGGCCGAACGGCCGGCTCGGGAAACTCTGGAGGCAGTAGATGTCCACGACGCCCATTACCTGGTTCGAGTTCGGCACTGACCGGCCGGACGAGGCGGAACGGTTCTACGGCGAACTGTTCGGCTGGACCTTCGAGCAGCAGGGCCCGACCTACCGTGTCACCGGGGCCGGTGGCGACACCGGGATCGGCGGGGCGATCCGGACCACCAGCGGCGACGAGCCGAGCTACGCGGTGTTCTACGCCGAGGTCGCGGACGTGTCGGAGACCTGCCGCCGTGCCGAGGCGGCCGGAGGGAAGGTGCTGGTGCCGCCAGGGACGACGCCCACCGGCCTCACCCGCGCCCAACTGCTCGACCCGGCCGGGAACCGGGTGGGCGTCTTCGCGCCCCCACCCGCCCAGGCCTGACCTCCCAACCGCGTCCGACCGGCCAAACAGGGGCGCCAGCGCGGCTCGGGGCGGTGGTCGACTCCAGATCGCCGATGTGGCGGTGTCCGTACCCCTGGACACCGCCACATCGGCGAAACGGAGTGGATCAAGCCAGGGTCACGCGCCGGGCGTGGCCTCGGGAGCGTCCTGCTGGCCGGAGCCCTCCGGGGCACCCGCACCGCCCGGGCCGCCCTTGTGACCGGGGCCGCCGTGGCCGCCCGGGCCGCCCTTGCCGCCGGGGCCGGGGAAGACGCCGGCCTCGACGGCCTTGGTGATGGCGTCGGCCTGCTCCTGGGTGAGCTTGCCGTTCTTGACCGCCTGGTCCAGTCGCTGCTTGAGCGCGGCCTGCCGGTCCTCGGCGGACGGGCGCTCCGGCCGACCGGCCGGCCGGTGCTGCTCGCGGACCTTCTCCAGAGCGGCGGTCACCTTGTCGGTGGGGACACCCAGCTCCTTGGCGAGCGCCTCGGCGAACTCGCCCCGCCGGTCGGCCTTCGCCGGGCCGGAGCCGGTGTCGGAGCTGTCGGCGGTGCTGCTGGCGCCCGGCGTCGGCTTGTCCGCGGCGAACGCGATCGTCGGGGCCGCGATCCCCACGCCGAGGACGCCGGCGGTGGCCAGGCCGGCCAGCAGGTGCTTCCTACGGATGGTGCGGGACATGCTGTCCTCCAGAAGGTCGGTGCTGCTGCAATTCGTCATCGACAGTGACCGGCAAGCCTTGGCGCAACCCGTGGCGACCCTGTCAGCAGCCTGACAATCCAGGGCTCGCGGGCGTCAAATCGGTTGCGTCGTGGCTGGATGAGCCGTCAGGGTTGGCGATCCACCGACGGAAGGACACGGCTCGTGATGACCGTCGAGATTCGGGAGATACCGCTCGTCGAGGCGGGCGCCGGCCCGTACGGCATCACGGCTGGCCCCGACGGCGCGTTGTGGCTGACGCTGGTCCACGCCGGCGGGATCGCCCGCCTGGGGGCCGACGGCGCGGTGCGGACCTACCCGCTGGATCCGCCCGGTGGCCGCCCGTTGATCATCGTCGCGGGGCCGGACGGCGCGCTCTGGTTCACCCGCTCGGGGGACGACCGGATCGGCCGGATCAGCGTCGACGGCGAGCAGCGCACGATCGCCCTGCCGTCCGGTACCGGCCCGGGCGGCATCGCCGCCGGACCCGATGGTGGGCTCTGGTACGCCGCAATGACCTCCGACACGATCGGGCGGGTGGACACCGACGGCACGGTCGACTCGTTCCCGCTGCCGGTGACCGGCGGGTTCGCCTCGATGATCACCGCCGGCCCCGACCAGGCGCTCTGGTTCACCCTCAACCAGGCGAACGCGATCGGCCGGATCGACCTGGACGGCAGGGTGACCCTGCACCCGCTGCCCACCGCGAACGCCGGCCCGGTCGGCATCACCCTCGGCGGCGACGATGCCATCTGGTTCGTGGAGATCGCCGCCGGTCAGCTCGGCCGGATCACCCCGGATGGCGGGATCACGGAGTTTCCGCTGCCGAACCGTGCGGCCCGTCCGCACGCGATCGTCGCCGACCCGGCCGGTGGCGCCTGGTTCACCGAGTGGGGCGCCAACCGGATCGGTCACATCGACCGCGCCGGACGGATCGAGAGCTACGCACTCCCCACCCCCGACGCCGAGCCGCACGGCATCACCCTCACCCCCAACGGCATCTGGGCCGCCCTGGAGATCGGCGCCGTGGCCCACCTGACCCCGGCTCGTTGATCAAGAGGTTCGCGTCAGGATCCCGCCCGAGAATGACGCCAACCTCTTGATCACCGGGGCGGTCGGAACCGGCCGCGCTGGCCGCCGCCCTGCCGGTGGCCCGGGCTGGTGCGTCCGGTCTTGCCCTGGCCG
>NZ_JAEVHM010000259.1 GCF_016802865.1 Micromonospora parastrephiae
GGTGGGTTGGGCGGGGCCAGTGGGGGCGGTCGGCGTCGCGTAGTGCTGCGGTGCGGAGGGCGGCGAGCTGGCGTTCCACCTCGACGAACTGGTCCGCCGGCAGCGGGCCTCGGTGCAGCGCGGCGGCGTTCTCCTCGACCTGGGCGACCGTACGGCAACCCGGGATCGGGATGGTGCGCCCGCTGCGGGCCCAGATCCAGCCCAGCGCTCCCTGGGCGAGGGTGCGCCCGTCGGCGGTGAGCGCGGCGCGGACGGCACCGACCCGGCGCAGCCACTCGGGCGCCGGCCGGCCACCACGGAACCACTCCAACCAGCCCGGCGCGAGGCCGCGTACGTCGTCGCGGGGAAGCGTCGACGCCGCCGTGTACTTGCCGGTGAGCAGCCCCATCCCGAGCGGCGCCTGGTTGATGCTGGCGAGGTCGTACTTGTCACAGACCGCCAGCAGCGCGGGGGCGTCGCGCAGCACCGACAGGGTGTGCTGCACGGCGGTGGCGCCGGCTGCCGTGTGCCCGAACGCGGTGGCCCGGTCGGGACGGTCGGTGCTCCATCCGTACGCCCGGATGAGGCCCTCGGCGACCAGGTCCTCGCAGGTGCCGACGAGCGCCTCCGCCCGGGGAACCGACAGGTCGGCCAGGTGCAGCTGGTAGAGGTCGATGTGGTCGGTGTCCAGCCGGCGCAGCGAGTCGGTCACGGCACGCCGCAGGTACGCCGGCGACGCGTCCTCGCCGGTCGCCTGCCGGCTCGCCTCGTCGAACGTGTAGCCCCACTTGCTGGCGATCACGGCCTCGTGGCGGCGGCCGGCGAGCGCACGGCCGAGCACCCGCTCGCTGTGCCCGGCGCCGTAGGTGTCGGCGGTGTCGAACAGGGTCACGCCCAGGTCGAGCGCTCGGCGTACGGCCCGCACCGACTCGTCGTCGTCGACCGCGCCCCAACCCAGCGGCTGGGTTCCCTCGGCCCAGGGACCGCCGATCGCCCAGCACCCCATGCCGAGGGCGCTGACCTCGATGCCGCTGCGCCCCAACGTCCGTGTCGTCACTGCCATCGGCCGATCGTGCCACCTTCGCCGGGCCGGACGTAGCAACTCCCGGGGCGCAAACACGGCGCGCGCGTCGACGGTGACGATGCGGCATGATCGACGCCATGCGACGGCTGGGTGTGGACATCGGCGGCGTGATCATCGAGCCGGCCGACGAGGACGACGACACGTCCTTCTTCGGCGCGCAGTACCTGCGCACTCCCGCCGTCGACGGCGCGTTCGACGCCCTCGCGGCGCTCGGTCCGGCGTTCGACGAGGTGCACCTGGTCTCGAAGTGTGGCGAGGACACCGAGCGGCGGACCAGGGAGTGGCTCGCCCACCACGACTTCCCGGCCCGCACCGGGATCCCGGTCGAACGGGTGCACTTCTGCCGCACCCGGCCGGACAAGGCCCCGATCGCCCGGCGGCTCGGGTTGACCCACTTCGTGGACGACAAGTTGGAGGTGCTCGGCTACCTGGACTCGGTGCCGCACCGCTACCTGTTCCGGCCCCGCCCGGCGCAGGTCGCCGCGTACGCCGCGCTGCTGCCGCACGTACACCGGGTGGAGAGCTGGCCGGAGCTGACCGAGCTGCTGCGCGCCGACTAGCCGCACCGGCGCGGACGCGCGCCCCCGGACGCCGCGCTTCCGGACGCCGCCCGGCCGGACGCCGCGGACCGGTGGTGGTCAGGACGGCCAGGCGCGGGCGAGCAGGTCGCGGGTGTCGTGCAGCAGCTGCGGCAGAACCTTGGTACGACCGATCACCGGCATGAAGTTCGCGTCGCCGCCCCAGCGCGGCACCACGTGCTGGTGCAGGTGCGCGGCGATGCCGGCGCCGGCGACTCCGCCCTGGTTCATGCCCAGGTTGAAGCCGTGCGCGTTGCTCACCTTGCGGATCACCCGCATCGCGGTCTGGGTGTACGAGGCCAGCTCGATGGTCTCCGGTACGTCCAGGTCGGTGTAGTCGGCCACGTGCCGGTACGGGCAGACCAGCAGGTGCCCCGGGTTGTACGGGTAGAGGTTGAGCACCACGAACACGTGCTCGCCGCGGGCCACCACCAGGCTCTCGTCCGGGGGCCGCCCCGGAGCGAGACAGAACGGGCAGCCGGTGGGCTTCTCGTAGCCACCCTCGGGCCGGTCCTCGCCGGAGATGTAGGTCATCCGGTGCGGCGTCCAGAGCCGCTCCAGGCCGTCGGCCATGCCGCCACTGTCGGTGTCCCGATGTGCCCCAGTCACGAGCCGATCCTACGGAGCCGCTCGGGCGGGCCGCGACTCCCGCCGTCGGGAAACTCCTTCCTGAAAGTTGTTGACGGATCGGTACCGCCCCTTGAAAATTCCATGCATCCAGGTACTTCTATTTAGCGATGGAGGGTTACATGACCCGACGACTCGGCAGGTTCCTCGCGGCACTCGCGCTGACCGCTGCCACCACGGTGACCGGCATCACCCTCACCGCCGGCGCGGCGCAGGCGGACGGCTGCTACACCTGGGGCCGGACGCTGTCCGAGGGCGCATCCGGCGAGGATGTCCGGCAACTCCAGATCCGGGTCGCCGGCTACCCCGGCTACGGCGCCGTGCTCGGCATCGACGGCGCGTACGGCCCGGCCACCCGCTCGGCGGTGATCCGGTTCCAGCAGGCGTACGGGCTGCCCGCGGACGGCATCGCCGGCCCGCAGACCTTCAACCGGATCTACGCCCTCCAGGATGACGACTGCACGCCGGCCAACTTCAGCTACGCCGAGCTGAACAACTGCAACAGCACCTGGGCCGGCGGCGCGGTCGCGGCGAGCACCGCGCGGGCCAACGCGCTCGTCTCGATGTGGAAGCTCCAGGCCCTGCGGCACGCCCTCGGGGACGTGCCCATCGGGATCAGCAGCAGCTTCCGTAGCTACGCCTGCAACAGCGCGGTCGGCGGGGCGTCGAACAGCCGACACCTGTACGGCGACGCCGTGGACCTGGTGGGATCCCCGACGTTGTGCCGACTGGCGCAGCAGGCGCGCTACCACGGCTTCGGGCAGATCCTCGGCCCCGGTTACCCGGACCACAACGACCACACCCACGTGGCGGCGGTGGGAGGCTGGTCGGCACCGACCTGCGGCGTCTGACACCAGGGCGTCCGCCGGAATCGCCCTCGAACACGGAAGTAGTGGCCTCCCCGACGCGGAGAGGCCACTACTTCCTGGATCGAGCGCGATCATGCGGGGCCGGGTCGGGCCCGCGGTGCTACTCCGCGGCGGCCGAGGGGCCGACGTTCGTCCGCGAGCTGACCACGTCGAGGACGTGGGTCACCGCCTCGGCGACCGGCACCCCGTTGCGCTGGGAGCCGTCGCGGTAACGGAAGGAGACCGTGCCGGCGGCCACGTCGTCGTCGCCGGCGATCACCATGAACGGGATCTTCTGCTGCTGGGCGGTGCGGATCTTCTTCTGCATCCGGTCGTCACCCGCGTCCACCTGCGCCCGGATGCCCTCGGCGCGCAGCGCCGCCACGAAACCGTGCAGGTAGTCGGTGTGGTCCTCGCGGATTGGGATGCCCACCACCTGCACCGGGGCGAGCCAGGCCGGGAACGCGCCCGCGTAGTGCTCGGTGAGCACCCCGAAGAACCGCTCGATCGAGCCGAACAGCGCCCGGTGGATCATCACGGGCCGCTGCCGGCTGCCGTCGGCGGCCTGGTACTCCAGCCCGAACCGCTCCGGCTGGTTGAAGTCGACCTGGATGGTGGACATCTGCCAGGTCCGGCCGATCGCGTCGCGGGCCTGCACGGAGATCTTCGGCCCGTAGAACGCCGCGCCACCCGGGTCGGGGACCAGGTCCAGACCGGAGGTCTCGGCGGCGGTCCGCAGCGCCTCGGTGGCCTCCGCCCAGTCCTCGTCGGCGCCGATGAACTTGGGCGAGTCGTCGCGGGTGGACAGCTCCAGGTAGAAGTCGTCCAGGCCGTAGTCGCGCAGCAGGTCCAGCACGAAGCTGAGCAGCGTGGACAGCTCGCCGGCCATCTGCTCGCGGGTGCAGTAGATGTGCGAGTCGTCCTGGGTCAGGCCGCGGACCCGGGTGAGGCCGTGCACCACGCCGGACTTCTCGTACCGGTAGACGGTGCCGAACTCGAACAGCCGCAGCGGCAACTCCCGGTACGACCGCCCGCGCGCCCTGAAGATCAGGTTGTGCATCGGGCAGTTCATGGCCTTGAGGTAGTAGTCCGCGCCCTCCAACTGCATGGGGGGGAACATGGTGTCGGCGTAGTACGGCAGGTGACCGGAGGTCTGGAACAGCTGCGCCTTGGTGATGTGCGGGGTGTTGACGAACTCGTACCCCGCCTCCTCGTGCCGCCGCCGCGAGTAGTGCTCCATCTCGCGGCGGATGATGCCACCCTTGGGGTGGAAGACCGCCAGGCCGGAGCCGATCTCGTCGGGGAAGCTGAACAGGTCCAGGTCCGCGCCGAGCTTGCGGTGGTCGCGCCGGGCGGCCTCCTCCAACAGCTTCAGGTACGCCTTGAGCTCGTCGCGGGTCGGCCACGCGGTGCCGTACACCCGCTGCAACTGCGGGTTCTTCTCCGATCCGCGCCAGTACGCGGCGGCCGAGCGCATCAGCTTGAACGCGCCGATGAGCCGGGTGGTCGGCAGGTGCGGGCCCCGGCACAGGTCCGACCAGCAGACCTTGTCCTCCTTGGCGTCGAGGTTGTCGTAGATGGTCAGCTCGCCGCCGCCGACCTCCATCACCTCGTCGGTGTCCAGGCCCTCGCCCTTGACCTCGATCAGCTCCAGCTTGAACGGCTCGTCGGCCAGCTCGGCACGCGCCTCGTCCAGGCTGCCGAAGCGGCGCCGGCGGAACCGCTGCCCGCTCTTGATGATCTCCTGCATGCGCTTCTCGAGCTTGCCGAGGTCGTCGGGCTGAAACGGCTTGTCGACGTCGAAGTCGTAGTAGAAGCCGTTCTCAATCGGCGGGCCGATGCCCAGCTTGGCCTCGGGGAAGACGTCCTGCACCGCCTGGGCGAGGACGTGCGCGGTGGAGTGGCGCAGCACGTTGAGCCCGTCGGGCGAGTCCAGGCTGACCGGCTCGACGACGGTCTCCTCGGCCGGCGTCCAGTCCAGGTCGCGCAACTGACCCTGCGGGTCGCGGACCACGACGATCGCCTTGGGGCCGTTCGCGGGCAGTCCGGCCGCGGCCACCGCGTCGGCCGCCGTGGTCCCGGCGGTGACGACGACGGGGTCGGCCACGGCGGGGGTACGGGGTGCGGACACGGTGACTCCTCCAAGCGGTACGAAACGATGCCGATCCTCGGCTCCTGCCGATGCTATCGGTCGCCCCGCCCCCGACCGGGAAGGGCACCTTCCTAGCGGCCGGCGTTGAACCTTTCGCGGCTCGCAGCCGAACTAGAGGGTGTGGCCGGAAACCGGTGCCGGCCGCGTCGACACGGATGGGGGCACGAGATGGCGAGCACGGACGGCGGTGGCCGCTGGCGGCGGATCGTGGCGACGACCGCGCTGGCGGCCGCCGGGCTGCTGCTCTGGCCCGCGGCGGCGTACGCGGCGGACGTGACGACCACCCCGACCGAGGCCCGGCAGGGCGACGCGGTGCGGTTGGAGTTCACCGTGCCGGAGGAGCGGGCTGGCACGAAGACCAGGCAGGTCGAGGTCCGGTTGCCGGCCGACGCCCCGGTCGCCGAGGTCTACCCGATGTCGGTCGACGGCTGGGCGCCCCGGATCAGCTCCCGCACCCTGGACAAGCCGGTGGCCGGCATCCACTCCTCCGGGGTGAGCACGGTGACCACCGCGGTGACCTGGGTCCGGGTCGGGGAGGGCGCACCCGGCCCGGCCCGGCTGGCCCTGTCCATGGGTCCGCTGCCGCAGGCCGGGAAGCTCACCTTCGAGGTCGTCCAGACGTACGCCGACGGCACGGTGGTCCGCTGGGCGGACAGCAGCGGCGCGCACCGGGCCCCGGTGCTGACCCTGCTGCCGGCGGCGGCCGGCGCTCCGGCCGCGCATGGCGGGCACGGCGGCCCACCGGTCGGTGCGGCGGC
>NZ_JAEVHM010000026.1 GCF_016802865.1 Micromonospora parastrephiae
GCGTAGACGGCACCCCATTCGCCGGCGCAGACGGCGCCTCATCCGCCGGCGTAGACGGCACCCCATTCGCCGGCGCAGACGGCGCCTCATCCGCCGGCGTAGACGGCACCCCATTCGCCGGCGCAGACGGCGCCTCATCCGCCGGCGCAGACGGCGCCTCATCCGCCGGTTCGACCGTGGCTGGGGCTGGCGGCGGGGCCGGCGCGCCAGGAGGCCCGGCCGGTTCGTCCGCCGGGGGCCGCGCCGGTTCCGTCACGAGGTCCTCCTGTCGACAGGCCACCACCGCCGTGCGGCGGACACCGGCCAGGCTACCGCCGGGGGTCCCGCCGCCCACGCCGGGCGCGACCGCTGGTCGGGTCAGTCCATGTTCGTCGGGTAGTCATGGCCGAACGGCGAGCCCGCCAACCGCACCACCCCGATCACCACCGCGACCACCACGCTGACCGCGACCAGCACCAGGCCGATCCAGGCCATCCGCTCCCCCCGCCGCAGCCACGCGCCGCCGGTCAGGAAACCCCCCGAGGCGTACGCCTCGCGGCGCGCCTGCCGGGACAGCTGGAGCGCCACCGTCGCCGGCACCACCCCACCGACGAACAGGCCGGTCAGCATCCCGAGCAGCCCCAGCGCGAAGACCGCTCGCGCCTTCGTGGCGCGCGCCGGGTCGGGATCCAGCGGGTGCCGGGGGGGCTGCTGCGCGCTGGACACCTGGTCGGGTGCGGTGGTCATGCCCCCATTCTGCCGAAACCGGTGTGCGGGTGCGCGGGTCCGGACACGACGAGGCCCCCGGCAGGTGCCGGGGGCCTCGTCGGTGTTGGTGCTTAGCGGTACGACCCGAAGTCGAAGTCGTCCAGCGGCACAGCCTGCCCGCTGGCCGGCCCGAACCCGTAGTCGGTCTCCGGGTACCCGGTCATCGAGTAGACCTTGGCCTTGGCCTCCTCGGTCGGCTCCACCCGGACGTTGCGGTACTTGCTGATGCCGGTACCGGCCGGGATGAGCTTACCGATGATCACGTTCTCCTTGAGGCCGACCAGCGAGTCGCTGCGCGAGTTGATCGCAGCGTCGGTCAGCACCCGGGTGGTCTCCTGGAAGGAGGCCGCCGAGAGCCAGGAGTCGGTGGCCAGCGAGGCCTTGGTGATACCCATCAGCACGGGACGACCGGCGGCGGGCTCGCCGCCCTCCGAGACGAGTCGGCGGTTCTCCGACTCGAACAGCGCCCGGTCGACCAGCACACCCGGCAGGAACTCGGTCGAGCCGGAGTCGATGACCGTCACCCGCTTGAGCATCTGGCGGATGATGATCTCGATGTGCTTGTCGTGGATGAGCACGCCCTGCGAGCGGTAGACCTCCTGGACCTCACTGGTCAGGTGGACCTGGACCGCCCGCGGACCCATGATCCGCAGAAGCTCGTGCGGGTCGATGGTGCCCTCGGTCAGCTTCTCGCCGACCGCGACGTGACCGCCGTCGTGGGTCCGCAGCCGGACCCGCTTGGAAATCTTGTCGTAGACGATCTCGTCGCTGCCGTCGTCCGGCACCACGATGATCTTCCGGGACCGCTCGCCGTCCTCGATCCGGATCCGACCCGGGGTGTCGGCGATGGGCGCCTTACCCTTCGGGACCCGGGCCTCGAAGATCTCCTGGACACGCGGCAGACCCTGGGTGATGTCCTCACCCGCGACACCACCGGTGTGGAAGGTACGCATTGTCAGCTGCGTACCCGGCTCACCGATCGACTGGGCAGCGATGATGCCGACCGCCTCGCCGACGTCCACGGTCTTGCCGGTCGGCAGCGAACGCCCGTAGCAGGCACCGCAGACACCCAGCTTCGACTCGCAGGTGAGCACGCTGCGCACCCGGACCGTCTCCACGCCAGCGGCGACGATCTTGTCGACCCCGATGGAGTTGATGTCCTGACCCCGCTCGGCGACGACGGTGCCGTCCGGCCCCTTGATGTCGTCGGCCAGAGTGCGGGCGTGCACGCTGGTCTCGGCGTGCTCGTGCACGACCAGCCTGCCGTCCTCCAGACGCTCGCCGATCTGCATCGGGATCGCCCGGTCGGTGCCGCAGTCCTCCTCGCGGATGATCACGTCCTGGGAGACGTCCACCAGACGACGGGTCAGGTAACCCGAGTCGGCGGTCCGCAGCGCGGTGTCGGCGAGACCCTTACGGGCACCGTGCGTGGAGATGAAGTACTCCAGCACGGACAGACCCTCCCGGTAGCTGGCCTTGATCGGCCGCGGGATGATCTCGCCCTTCGGGTTGGCCACCAGACCACGGATCGCCGCGATCTGCCGGAGCTGGAGCAGGTTACCGCGGGCACCCGAATTGATCATCTTCCACAGTGGGTTCTCCTGCGGCAGCGCGGTGTCCATCTCCTTGGCGACCTCGTTGGTCGCCTTGGTCCAGATCTCGATGAGCTCGCCGCGACGCTCCTCGGCGGTCATCAGACCACGCTGGTACTGCTTGTCGATCCGGTCGGCTTCCTTCTCGTACTTCGCCAGGATCTCCGCCTTGCGCGGCGGGGCGATGACGTCCTCCATGCCGATCGTCACGCCGGACCAGGTGGCCCAGTGGAAACCAGCCTCCTTGAGACCGTCGAGGGTGGCGGCCAGCGCCACCTTGGGGAAGCGCTCGGCGAGGTCGTTGACGATCGCGGAGAGCTGACCCTTGCGGATCTCGTAGTTCACGAAGCGGTAGCCCTGCGGCAGCGTCTCGTTGAACAGCACCCGACCGAGGGTGGTCTCCACGGTCAGCGCCTCACCCTCGACCCAGCCCTCCGGGGCGGTCCAGGCCTCGGCGCCGGCGCCGTTGTCGACACCGATCACGCCACGCAGACGGATCTTCACCGGAGCCTGCAGGTGCAGCTCACCGTTGTCGAACGCCATCCGCGCCTCGGCGTCCGAGCTGAACGCCCGACCCTCGCCCTTCTCACCGGCGGTGAGGTGGGTGAGGTGGTACAGGCCGATGACCATGTCCTGGGTGGGCATGGTGACCGGCTTGCCGTCGGCCGGCTTGAGGATGTTGTTCGACGACAGCATCAGGATCCGCGCCTCGGCCTGAGCCTCGGCGGACAGCGGCACGTGCACCGCCATCTGGTCACCGTCGAAGTCGGCGTTGAACGCGGTGCAGACCAGCGGGTGGATCTGGATCGCCTTGCCCTCGACCAGCTGCGGCTCGAAGGCCTGGATGCCCAGGCGGTGCAGGGTCGGTGCGCGGTTGAGCAGCACCGGGTGCTCGCCGATGACCTCTTCCAGCACGTCCCACACGACCGGGCGCTGACGCTCGACCATCCGCTTGGCGGACTTGATGTTCTGTGCGTGGTTGAGGTCGACCAGCCGCTTCATCACGAACGGCTTGAACAGCTCCAGCGCCATCTGCTTGGGCAGACCGCACTGGTGCAGCTTGAGCTTCGGGCCGACCACGATGACCGAACGGCCGGAGTAGTCGACGCGCTTGCCCAGCAGGTTCTGGCGGAAGCGGCCCTGCTTGCCCTTGAGCATGTCGGACAGCGACTTGAGCGGGCGGTTACCCGGACCGGTGACCGGCCGACCGCGGCGGCCGTTGTCGAACAACGCGTCGACGGCCTCCTGGAGCATCCGCTTCTCGTTGTTGACGATGATCTCGGGCGCGCCGAGGTCGATCAGCCGCTTGAGGCGGTTGTTCCGGTTGATCACGCGGCGGTACAGGTCGTTCAGGTCCGAGGTCGCGAACCGGCCACCGTCGAGCTGCACCATCGGGCGCAGGTCCGGCGGGATGACCGGGACGCAGTCCAGCACCATGCCGAGCGGCGAGTTGCGGGTGTTCAGGAACGCCGCCACGACCTTGAGTCGCTTGAGCGCCCGGATCTTCCGCTGGCCCTTGCCGGACCGGATGGTCTCCCGCAGGCTCTCGGCCTCGGCGTCGAGGTCCATGTTCTGGACCAGCGCCTTGATCGCCTCGGCGCCCATCGAACCGGTGAAGTACTCACCGAACCGGTCGCGCAGCTCGCGGTAGAGCAGCTCGTCGGTGACCAGCTGCTTCGGCTCCAGCTTGCGGAAGGTGTCCAGCACCTCGTCCAGGCGGTCGATCTCGCGCTGGGCCCGGTCGCGGATCTGGCGCATCTCGCGCTCTCCGCCCTCCTTGACCTTGCGCCGGACGTCCGCCTTGGCACCCTCGGCCTCCAGCTCGGCCAGGTCGGCCTCGAGCTTGGCGGCCCGCTTCTCGATCTCTGAGTCGCGGCTGTTCTCGGACTGCCGCTTCTCGGCCAGGATCTCGTTCTCGATCGTCGAGAGGTCACGGTGACGCGACTCCGCGTCCACGCTCGTCACGACGTACGAGGCGAAGTAGATGATCTTCTCGAGGTCCTTGGGGGCGAGGTCCAGCAGGTAACCCAGCCGGCTCGGCACGCCCTTGAAGTACCAGATGTGGGTCACCGGAGCAGCGAGCTCGATGTGCCCCATCCGCTCACGACGAACCTTGGAGCGAGTCACCTCGACGCCGCAGCGCTCACAGATGATGCCCTTGAACCGGACGCGCTTGTACTTACCGCAGTAGCACTCCCAGTCCCGCTGCGGACCGAAGATCTTCTCGCAGAAGAGCCCGTCCTTTTCCGGCTTCAGGGTGCGGTAGTTGATCGTCTCAGGCTTCTTGACCTCGCCGTGCGACCACTGACGGATGTCGTCGGCGGTGGCGAGACCAATGCGCAGCTCGTCGAAGAAGTTGACGTCGAGCACTATGTCCCCTATGTCGTCGTCTGTACAGCTAAATCACGGGCGGGGTTGGGGGCCGACCGACTCGCGTCGGGATCAAGCCTGACCGCCCAGAGCGAGGCGGTCGGCCCCCAACCTCCACCACCTACACCTCTTCGACCGAGCTCGGCTCGCGCCGGGACAGGTCGATTCCCAGCTCCTCAGCGGCCCGGAACACCTCGTCGTCGGTCTCGCGCATTTCCAGGGCCACGCCGTCGCTGGAGAGCACCTCAACATTGAGGCACAGCGACTGCAGCTCCTTGAGCAGCACCTTGAACGACTCCGGGATGCCCGGCTCCGGGATGTTCTCGCCCTTGACGATGGCCTCGTAGACCTTCACCCGGCCGAGCACGTCGTCGGACTTGATCGTGAGCAGCTCCTGCAGGGCGTACGCGGCGCCGTACGCCTGCATCGCCCAGCACTCCATCTCACCGAAACGCTGACCACCGAACTGCGCCTTACCACCCAGCGGCTGCTGCGTGATCATCGAGTACGGGCCGGTCGACCGAGCGTGGATCTTGTCGTCGACCAGGTGGTTGAGCTTCAGGATGTAGATGTAGCCGACCGCGATCGGGTCCGGCAGAGGCTCACCGGAACGACCGTCGAACAGCTGCGCCTTGCCGCTGGAACCGATCAGCTGCTTGCCGTCACGGTTGGGCAGCGTCGACGACAGCAGGCCGGAGATCTCGGCCTCCCGAGCGCCGTCGAAGACCGGGGTGGCCACGTTCGTGTCCCCCTCGGACTCGTGCGCGTCGATCGAGCGCAGCTGCCGCTTCCAGTCGGTGTCGTCGCCTTCGACCTTCCAACCGGTCTTGGCGACCCAACCGAGGTGGGTCTCCAACACCTGGCCGATGTTCATCCGGCTCGGCACACCCAGCGGGTTGAGCACGATGTCGACCGGGGTGCCGTCCTCCAGGAACGGCATGTCCTCGATCGGCAGGATCTTCGAGATGACACCCTTGTTGCCGTGTCGGCCGGCGAGCTTGTCGCCGTCCTGGATCTTGCGCTTCTGGGCGACGTAGACCCGGACCAGCTCGTTGACGCCCGGCGGCAGTTCGTCGCCGTCCTCCCGGGAGAACGTGCGCACACCGATGACCGTGCCGGTCTCGCCGTGCGGCACCTTCAGCGAGGTGTCCCGGACCTCACGCGCCTTCTCACCGAAGATCGCGCGAAGCAGCCGCTCCTCCGGGGTCAGCTCGGTCTCGCCCTTCGGCGTGACCTTGCCGACCAGGATGTCGCCGGGGACGACCTCGGCGCCGATCCGGATGATGCCGCGCTCGTCGAGGTCAGCGAGCATTTCCTCGCTGACGTTCGGGATGTCGCGGGTGATCTCCTCCGGGCCGAGCTTGGTGTCCCGGGCGTCGACCTCGTGCTCCTCGATGTGGATCGAGGTGAGCACGTCCTGCTGCACGAGGCGCTGCGACAGGATGATCGCGTCCTCGTAGTTGTGCCCCTCCCAGGTCATGAAGGCCACGAGCAGGTTGCGCCCGAGTGCCATCTCGCCCTCGTCGGTGCACGGCCCGTCGGCGATGACCTGACCGGCCTCCACGCGGTCGCCCTCGAAGACCACCGGCTTCTGGTTGACGCAGGAGCCGGCGTTGGAGCGGCGGAACTTGTGCAGCAGGTACGTCCGGCGGTGGCCGTCATCCTGGTGGATGGTGACGTAGTCGGCGCAGAGGTCCTCGATCACACCGCCGACCTCGGCGACAACCACGTCGCCGGCGTCGACCGCGGCCCGGTACTCCATGCCCGTACCCACCAGCGGCGCCTCGGCCTTGACCAGCGGCACCGCCTGGCGCTGCATGTTCGCGCCCATCAGTGCCCGGTTGGCGTCGTCGTGCTCGAGGAACGGGATCATGGCGGTCGCGACCGAGGTCATCTGCCGCGGCGAGACGTCCATGTAGTCGACGGCGCCGGGGACAACGTCCTCGGTCTCACCGCCCTTACGACGACACAGGACCCGGTCCTCGGCGAACGTGCCGTCGGCCTTCAACGGCGCGTTGGCCTGGGCCTTGACGAACCGGTCCTCCTCGTCCGCGGTCAGGTAGTCGATCTGGTCGGTGACCCGACCCTCGACGACCTTCCGGTACGGCGTCTCGATGAAGCCGAACGGGTTGACCCGGGCGAAGGTGGACAGCGCGCCGATCAGGCCGATGTTCGGGCCTTCCGGCGTCTCGATCGGGCACATCCGGCCGTAGTGGGACGGGTGCACGTCGCGGACCTCGAAGCCGGCCCGCTCCCGGGACAGACCACCCGGGCCGAGCGCGCTCAGCCGACGCCGGTGGGTCAGGCCCGCCAGCGGGTTGGTCTGGTCCATGAACTGGGACAGCTGCGACGTACCGAAGAACTCCTTGATCGCCGCCACCACCGGGCGGATGTTGATCAGGGTCTGCGGGGTGATCGCCTCGACGTCCTGCGTGGTCATCCGCTCACGGACGACCCGCTCCATGCGGGACAGGCCGACCCGAACCTGGTTCTGGATCAGCTCACCCACGGTGCGCAGGCGCCGGTTGCCGAAGTGGTCGATGTCGTCGGCCTCGTAGCCGTCCTCACCGGCGTGCAGCCGGCAGAGGTACTCCACGGTGGCGACGATGTCGTCCTCGGTGAGCGTGCCGGTGGTGATCGGCACGTCCACTTCGAGCTTCTTGTTGAACTTGTAGCGCCCGACCTTGGCGACGTCGTACCGCTTCGGGTTGAAGAAGAGGTTGTCGAGCAGGGTCTGGGCGTTCTCGCGCGTCGGCGGCTCGCCAGGGCGCAGCTTGCGGTAGATGTCTAGCAGGGCCTCGTCGGCGCCGGCGATGTGGTCCTTCTCGAGCGTGGTCATCAGCAGCTCGGACCAGCCGAACCGCTCACGGATCCGCTCGGCCGACCATCCGATGGCCTTGAGCAGGACCGTGACGGCCTGCCGACGCTTGCGGTCGATACGTACGCCGACCGTGTCGCGCTTGTCGATGTCGAACTCCAGCCAGGCACCCCGACTCGGGATGACCTTGACGCTGGAGAGGTCGCGGTCGGAGGTCTTGTCCGGCTGCTTGTCGAAGTACACGCCCGGGGACCGGACGAGCTGGCTGACCACGACGCGCTCGGTGCCGTTGATGACGAAGGTGCCCTTGGGCGTCATCATCGGGAAGTCACCCATGAACACCGTCTGGCTCTTGATCTCGCCAGTGGTGTTGTTGGTGAACTCCGCGGTCACGAAGAGCGGAGCGCAGTAGGTCAGGTCCTTCTCCTTGCACTCCTCGATCGAGGCCTTGACCTCGTCGAAGCGCGGCGCCGAGAAGGAGAGCGACATGGTGCCGGAGAAGTCCTCAATGGGACTGATCTCTTCAAGGATCTCCGCGAGACCCGAGCGTGCGTGCGGGTCGTCCGCCGACCGGCCCTGCCAAGCCTCGTTGCCGACGAGCCAGTCGAAGGACTCGTTTTGGATGGCAAGGAGGTTGGGGACCTCGAGGTGTTCGGTGATCCTGCCGAATGAAACTCGGCGGGGAGCGAATGCGCTCGACGTACGACTGGTCTTCGCAGGGCGGGAAGCTGCCAAGATGCGTCCTTCCGAGGACCGGTGCTGCAGAACGGCTGGTACGCGTGCACTCCAATGACCCCACCAGAAATATCCGTAAACGGACATTTCCGAGCAGGGGTCAAGTCGGAAGGCAGCGCAAACTAGCAGTGTAGCCGAGAGGCTAACCGCTGTCCAGCCCACCCCGCAGGTCGTTCGCGGAACGCGCCTCGGCCCCCGTGAACCGGGGTCTGCCGGGCCGCTCAGAACGCAACGTCCCCACCGGGCCGCGCGGGTTGCCGCGGCCGTTGGTGCCGCCGCTGTCATTACCCACGTTGTGGCCGTCGCAAGCGCGGTGTCTTGCTGGTGTCAGCGTGCCTGGCAGCCCGGGGCCGCGTCAAGGGCCGGTATCCGGGTCATCCGTTCTTTCCCACCGCAGGTGGACCCGCCGCGCTCGTTCGAGGCCGTGCGCCGATCGTCGACGCCCAGGTCAGGACGGTTGCCGCCGGATCCACCAACACGGCGGGCGGCGATCCGTGTCGGATCACCGCCCGCCGCGACGCGATCGTGTCGCGGCTCACCGAGCCGGGCACGCGCAGGTGGAACGTCAGGTCACTTGAGGGTGACCTTGGCGCCCTCGCCCTCGAGCTTGGCCTTCGCCTTGTCGGCGGTCTCCTTGTTGACCTTCTCCAGGATGGCCTTCGGCGCGGACTCGACCGCGTCCTTGGCCTCCTTGAGGCCCAGGCCGGTCAGCTCACGCACGACCTTGATGACCTGGATCTTCTTGCCGCCGTCAGCCTCGAGGATGACGTCGAACTCGTCCTTCTCCGGCTCGGCCTCGGCGGCGGCCGGGGCGCCACCAGCGGCGGCAACCGCGACCGGAGCCGCGGCGGTGACCTCGAAGGTGTCCTCGAACTGCTTCACGAACTCGGAGAGCTCGATCAGCGTCATCTCCTTGAACGCGTCGAGCAGCTCGTCGGTGCTGAGCTTCGCCATGTCTGGCGTCCTTTCCTGAAACTAATAAGTAAGAACTGGTGCGCTCGGACGGCCTCAGGCCGCCTCGGCGCTCTCCTTCTCGCGCTTGTCCTGCAGGGCAGCCGCCAGACGGGCGGTCTTCGACAGCGGGGCCTGGAACAGGGCCGCGGCCTTGCTCAGGTTGCCCTTCATCGCGCCGGCCAGCTTGGCCAGCAGCACCTCGCGGGACTCCAGGTCGGCGAGCTTCGTGACCTCGGCCGCGGAAATGGCCTTGCCCTCGAAGACACCGCCCTTGATGACGAGCTTCGGGTTGGCCTTCGCGAAGTCACGAAGCCCCTTCGCCGCCTCGACGACGTCGCCCGAAACGAAAGTCAGCGCGGTAGGACCGGTGAACAGCTCGTCGAGGCCGTTGATGCCCGCGTCCGTCGCAGCACGCTTCGCCAGCGTGTTCTTCGCGACCGTGTAGCTGGTCTCGGCGCCGAGCGAGCGCCGCAGCTGGGTGAGCTGGGAAACCGTCAGACCGCGGTACTCGGTCAGCACGGTGGCGCCCGCGTTGCGGAAGCTCTCGGTCAGCTCAGCGACGGCCGTGGCCTTGTCGGCCCGGATCGGCTTGTCCGCCATGTCCCTCCTCTCTCGTTACTCGAGGCTGGTCCCCGTCATGGCCGAAGCCGGAACGGGGGCGGAGGCAGCACGACAACGAGAAAAGCCCCGGCGCAGGGCGCACGGGGCGAGGGCCGGCGGATCGACACGGTCGGCGGACCATGCTCACTGCCGAGTTACGCTTGCCGCCCTACGCGGGTCGCCCGTATGTCGCGGGACCTTCGACCGTGCCGGAGCACGGTGACCAGCGGTCTCTGGGTGGTTCCTCATCCATGAGAACACGGATGACGGTTGAAGAGTACGCGCCCGCGCCACCAGCGCCAAATCGCCCCCTGTGAGCCGGGCCACCGACGATCGACGCCCAACGGCGCCGGTCAGCCCTGCGCCCGCCGCCGCCACAGGTAGCCGCCGACCACCGCGGCGCTCCAGGCCAGCGCCCACACGCTCAGTCCGAGCAGGGTGAGCGCGGCCGCGTCGCCCGCCGAGGCCCGGGCGGTAGCCATGAGCGGCGGGGCCAGCCAGGGGGCCACCGACCCGGTCAGGCCGAGCACCACCGCGCCGACACCGCCGAGGGCCAGCACCGCGACGCCGTACCCGGCGCCGCCCACCGACGCCCGGCTGGCCAACGCGCCAAGGGCAACCGCGGCGGGTACGACCAGCAGGTGCGCCCACAGCCCCAGCGCGAGACCGACCGGCACCGACCGGTCCCCCGGGTCGACCGGGCCGGTGACCCCGCCGACCAGCCACGGAAAGACCAGCGCGACGGCCACCGTCGCCAACGCCGCCACGCCGGCGGCGAGCAGGCCCGCCGACCGCTCCCGGGCCACGCCGACGGACACCTGGGCGAGCCGGCGCTGCACGTCCGGCTCCACGTCCAACAGGATCTTGGTCTGCCAGGCGAGCACCGGAAAGAGCACCACCGCGGAGACGCCGTACGCCTCCGCCGGCTGGGCCCGGCCGCCCCCGTACAGCGTGCCGAGCGCCACGAGACCGGCGAGCAGCGGCGCCAGCGCCCGCCCGGTACGCAGGAAGCCGGCCAGCCGCAGCCGGACCAGGGCGATCATCGGGCCTCCCCCGTCGCCGGCTCGACCATCGCGTCGGTGCCGCCCGACCGCTCGGGCGCCAGCTCACCGGCCGGTCGAATCGGTGGCGCGGCGGGGCGAGCCGGTGGTGCGGCGTCGGGGCGTACCCGAAGGATCTGATGGCCGTCGGCCCGCAGGCGGGCGACGGTGCCGGCGACCCGCGAGGCCGGCACCGCGACCTCGACCACGGCGACGGCCTCGTCCGCCGACGGCGTCTCCTCGGTCAGCGCGCCGTCCGCCACCGTCCAGCGGCGCGCGCCCGGCAGCCGGACCGTCTCCCCCCGATGATCACTGACGAGGACCGCGCCGTCGGCGGCGAGCACCTCGTCGATCAACTCGGGGACCAGCTCACGGGTCGCGGCGTCCAGCCCCTCCCACGGCTCGTCGAGCACCAGCAGGCCGGGCGGGCGCAGAATCGCCTGGGCGAGGCCCACCTTCTGCGCGGTGCCCTTGGACAGCTCCGGCAGGCGTACCGCGCGGAACCGGGCCAGCCCGAGCCGGTCCGTCCAGGCGGTCACGGCGTCGTCGGCAGCGGAGCGGCCCAACCCGGCCACCCGTGCCATCCCGGTCAGGTAGCGGGCCACGGTGAACGGCTGATCGGCGGGGAAACGCTCCGGCACCCAACCGACCCGTCCCGGCCGGTCACTGACCCGACCCCGGCCCGGTCTGAGCACCCCGGCGGCCACCTGGAGCAGCGTCGACTTGCCCACCCCGTTGCGGCCCAGCACGACCGCCACCTCACCCGGACCGATCCGTACGTCGACTCCGCGCAGCACCCACGGCCCGCGCCGGTGGTACCGCAACCAGACGTTCTCCAGCCGCATGCGGTCGAGCCTGCCACATCACGAAAGCGCTGGGGCGCGCCACAGGTGTGGCGGCGCCCCAGCGGAGCTAACTGGTCGGGCTCAGGCCTCGGCCGAGTCCTCCGTGAGGTTCTTCACCAGGTTCGGGTCGACCGGGACGCCCGGGCCCATCGTGGTGGTCAGGATGACCTTGCGGAGGTACTTGCCCTTCGCCGCGGACGGCTTGGCCCGCAGCACCTCGTCGAGCACCGCCGCGTAGTTGTCCACCAGCTGGTTCTCCGTGAAGGAGGCCTTGCCGATGATCAGGTGCAGGTTGGAGTGCTTGTCCACCCGGAAGGTGATCTTGCCGCCCTTGATGTCCTGCACCGCCTTGGTGACGTCCATGGTCACCGTGCCGGTCTTCGGGTTCGGCATGAGACCGCGCGGGCCCAGGATCCGCGCGATCCGGCCGATCTTGGCCATCTGGTCCGGCGTGGCGATCGCCGCGTCGAAGTCGAGCCAACCACCCTGGATCCGGGCGACCAGCTCGTCGGTGCCCACCTCGTCCGCACCCGCGGCGGCGGCCTCTTCGGCCTTCGCGCCGCCGGCGAACACGATCACGCGGGCGGTCTTACCGGTGCCGTGCGGCAGGTTGACCGTGCCGCGGACCATCTGGTCCGCCTTGCGGGGGTCGACGCCGAGGCGCATGGCGACCTCGACCGTGGCGTCGAACTTGACGTTGGTGGTCTCCTTGGCCAGCTTCACGGCCTCGGCGGGGGTGTAGAGCTTGGACCGGTCGATGACGTCGGCGGCCTTGCGGTAGCTCTTGCTGCGCTGCATTACTGATTACTCCTGTGGTCTCTGGCGGGCCGCTCGGCGCGAGCCCTCCCACGATCGGGTCGTCGGCGGGGCCGACGTCAGTCGTTGACGGTGATGCCCATCGACCGGGCGGTGCCGGCGATGATCTTCTCGGCCTGGTCCAGGTCGTTGGCGTTGAGGTCGGCCATCTTCTTCTCGGCGATCTCACGCAGCTGGGCGCGGCTGACCGAACCCACCTTCTCGGCCTGCGGAACGCCGGATCCCTTCTGCACACCGGCGGCCTTGATCAGCAGCCGGGCGGCGGGCGGGGTCTTCAGCACGAAGGTGAAGGACCGGTCCTCGTACACGCTGATCTCGGCGGGGACGATGTCGCCCCGCTGGGACTCGGTCTGCGCGTTGTAGGACTTGCAGAACTCCATGATGTTCACGCCGTGCTGGCCGAGCGCGGGGCCGACCGGCGGCGCCGGCGTGGCCTGGCCCGCCGGCAGCTGAAGCGTGAACGTCTTGACGAGCTTCTTCTTCGGAGGCATGTCACTTCCTGGGGCTTGGAGCTGGGAAAATGCGGCTGAACACCGCCCTGGCGGCGCGCACGGTCAGCGCGGTGCGACAGCGGCGACGTTCAAGAGTAGCGCAGGCCGCAGCCCGCTCGTCCGCCGAGGTCGAGCGGGAGGGCGTACGCCGACGTCGGCGGCGGGCCGAGCCCGCCGCCGACGACCGGTCAGATCTTGGCGACCTGGTTGAAGTTGAGCTCCACCGGGGTCTCCCGGCCGAAGATCGACACCAGCACCTTGAGCTTCTGCTGGTCGGCGTTGATCTCGCTGATCGTGGCCGGCAGCGACGCGAACGCGCCGTCGGTGACGGTGACCGAGTCACCCACCTCGAAGTCGAGGACCTTGATCTCCGGCTTCGCCTTCTTCTGCTCGGTCTCGACGGCCGGCGCCAGCCACTTCAGCACCTCGTCGAGGGAGAGCGGCGCGGGCCGGTCGGCCCGGTCGGTCGCGCCGACGAAGCCGGTCACGCCCGGGGTGTTACGGACACACGAGTAGGACTCGGCGGTCAGCTCCATCCGGACCAGGATGTAACCCGGGAAGACCTTGGCCTGGATCTGGGAACGCTTACCGTTCTTGACCTCGACCTCTTCCCGGGTCGGCACCTCGACCTGGTAGATGAAGTCCTCCATGTCGAGGCTCGTGATCCGGGTCTCGAGGTTGGTCTTGACCTTGTTCTCGTAGCCGGCGTACGAGTGCACCACGTACCAGTCACCCGGCGCGTAGCGCAGCTTCTGCCTTAGCTCCGCAACCGGGTCGTACTCCTCGTCCGGCTCGGGCTCGGTCGTTGGGAACTCCGGCTCGCTGGCGGCCTCAACCGACTCGTCACCAGCCGCCGTCGCGACGGTGGACTGCTCGTCCACCGGTCCGGCGGTCTCGTCGTACTCAGGCACGCTCGCTCACTTCCGTCACTATCGGCTGGAGGCAGCCGGTCAGCTCGAGTTGCCGAAGACAAACAGCACGACCTTGGCGAAGCCGTAGTCCAGCACTCCGACGATCGTCAGCATCACCGCGACGAACGTCACCACCACGGCGGTGTAGGTCAGCAACTCCTTGCGGGTCGGCCAGATGACCTTACGCAGTTCGGCCACGACCTCGCGGAAAAACCGGGCGACACGGCCGAAGACACCCACCCGACCGGTCTCCGACCGGGTGGTCGGCCGGCTGTCCGCCGACTCCGCACGGGCCCGCGACCGCGTCGCGGTGCCTCCCCGGGAGACCGGCTCGTCCGCGCTGGAGGCGTCGTCGTCGGCTACCTCGTCGACGACCTCGTCGTCCAGACGATCGTCGCCGGCGTCCTCGCCGCGCCGCTTGTTGTCGGCCACTTCGCCCTCCGTCGCGGAATCTCGGGTCGCACGCCGGGTGGCGTGCGCGGCGCTGGTCACGCCGGCCGGGCCCAACCGTCCCGCGACGGGCCGCGGCCGGTGGATCAACCGGGGGCCCGAATGCCTCGGAACCACCCCGCCGATGCCACCACCACGGGCCGGACGCCGCCATGTCGGCAGCGCGACCCACGGGAACGGTCAGGCCTGAGGCGCAGGGGTGACAGGACTTGAACCTGCAGCCTGCGGTTTTGGAGACCGCTGCTCTGCCAATTGAGCTACACCCCTGTGCGGCAACACTCGCCCCACCCGGCCACAGACGACCGAGCAGGGGTCACTTGCCCCACGGCGGACCAGTGTACGGGTAGCCGCCCGACTTTCCCAACCGGTCTCCCCGCCACGCGTGGCGGGCCCGGTTCAGCGTGCCGTCCGGATGGTCGCCCGGGCCTGCGCGAGCACCTTCTCGCCCAGACAGGTGGCGCTCACATCGAGCCGGGTGAGGCCCTCCTCGGTCACCTCACGGACCTTCGCGGTGACCTCGATCTCGGTCCCCTGGTCGTCGTCGGGGACCACCACGGGCCGGGTGAACCGGACGCCGTACTCGACCACCGCGTCGGGCGACCCGGCCCACTCGGTGACCGCCCGGCCGACCAGCGCCATGGTGAACATGCCATGGGCGATCACCCCGGGCAGGCCCACCTTGGTGGCGACCCGGTCGCTCCAGTGGATCGGGTTGAAGTCACCCGAGGCGCCGGCGTAGCGGACCAGGTCCGCACGGGTCACCCGGAACGTCTTGGTTGGCAGCTCCATCTCAGGCCTCCCCGCGTACGACGAGCTTGGACCAGACCGCGACCACCGGCTCGCCGGCAACGGTGTTCACGTCGGTGCGGGTGGTCAGGAAGCCGTGCCCGCCCCGGGTGTTGACGTCCTCGATGGTGTTCGTGCAGACCAGCTCGTCGCCCGCGGCCACCGGCCGGGTGTACGCGAACCGCTGGTCGCCATGCACCACACGGCTGTAGTCGACACCCAGCGCCGGATCCTCGATGATCTGCCGGTTGGCCGCCATGGTCACCACGAATGGGAAGGTCGGCGGGGCGATCACATCGGAGTGGCCGAGCGCCCGGGCCGCCTCCGGGTCGTGGTAGGCCGGGTCGGTGGCGCCGATGGCGGTGGCGAACTCACGGATCTTTTCTCGGCCCACCTGGTAGGGGGCGGTCGGCGGATACGTTCGGCCGACGAAGGAAGGGTCCAGAGGCATGCCGCGAACCTACACGGAAAGCACAATCGCCGATCTGCTCGGTCGACGGCGGCGGTAGCCGCGTCGTACCGGTCAGATCGGCGATCGGGAAAGCTTCAGAACGCGGGCCGGCGCAGGGCCGGCCACGAATCAGCGGGTCTCGCGGTGGACCGTGTGCCGACCGTCACGCGGGCAGAACTTCTTCAGCTCGATGCGGTCGGGGTCGTTACGCCGGTTCTTGCGCGTGATGTAGTTGCGCTCCTTGCACTCCACACACGCCAAAGTGATCTTCGGCCGGACATCGGTAGCCTTCGCCACGGCGGAGTGCCTTCCTCGCTAACGGAAACAACTACGACGCGCCAGCCTAGCTGCTGGCTGCGCGGACATGCAAAGTGGGCGCCAGTGGCGCCCATTCCCACGACCACCGGGAACGAGCCCGGAAGACGAGAGTAGCGGTGGCCGGACTTGAACCGGCGACACAGCGATTATGAGCCGCTTGCTCTGCCATCTGAGCTACACCGCCGCGGTGGGTCCAGCTGAACCCTCGAGCCCCCTTACGGAATCGAACCGTAGACCTTCTCCTTACCATGGAGACGCTCTGCCGACTGAGCTAAGGGGGCCTGCGCGATCTCCCCGTGGGGCGCGCAGAAGTTAGAATACACGGCCCGGCTCGGCAGGTGAAATCGGATCCCCGATGATCGTCTACGCCCAGCTCAGGGCACGACGCGCAGGCGCGGAAGCTCTCCACCCGAGATCGTTTCCGGGTCCACCTGGGCACCGAACCAGGCGGCCAGCCGCTCGTACGGCAGCGGCCGACTGAACAGGAAACCCTGCCCGATCTCGCAGCCGATGTCCTGAAGAAGCTCCAGGGTCAGCTCGCTCTCCACGCCCTCGGCGACCACGGCCAGGCCGAACTGCTGGGAGAGCGTCACCACCGCGTTGACGATCGCCAGGTCCCCCGGATCGGTCGCCATGCCCTGCACGAACGAGCGGTCCACCTTCACCTCGTGCACCGGCAGCCGGCGCAGGTGAGCCAGGGACGAGTCGCCGGTGCCGAAGTCGTCCACCGACAGTCGTACGCCGAGGTCGCGCAACCGTTGCAGGGTCGGGATGGGCCGGTCCGTACCGTCCAGCACCCCTGCCTCGGTGATCTCCAGGGTGAGGCGCTGCGCCGGCACCCCGTACTCGGTCAGCAGCTCCCGCACCTGGTCCGGGAAATGTTGGTCGGTGAGCGACCGGGCGGCGAGGTTGACCGCGATGGGCAACGGCTGGTTGGCCTCGGCCCAGTCCCGGCTACGTCGCAGCCCCTCACGGAGCACCACCTCGGTGAGCCGCCTCAACTGCCCGGTGTGCTCGGCGACCGCGACGAAGTCCTCCGGAGCGACCGTGCCGTGCGTCGGATGCTCCCACCGGGCCAGGCACTCCACACCGACCAGCCGGCGGTCCCGCAAGGTCACCTTGGGCTGGAAGTAGACCTCCAGCTCGCCCTGGTCCAACGCCTGGCGCAGGTCCCCGGCGAGGCCCAACCGGCGCAGCGACCGCGATTCCAGGCCCGGGTTGAACAACTGCACACTGCCCGGGACCGACTTGGCGGCGGTGGCCGCCAGATCCACCCGGAGCAGAAGGGTCGCGGGGTCACTGCCGTGATCCGGGTGGACGGCCACCCCGACGGCAGTGTTCACGTCGAGGGTGAGCGCGTCGAAGACCATCTCGTCACGGATCTGCTCACGCAACTGGCCGGCCAGTTCCAGCGCCGCGTCAGCACTGTCCAGTCGCAGGGTCACCAGGAACTCGTCCCCACCGGCGCGGCCGACCAGAGCCGACGACGGCGCGCTGGCCCGCAGCCGGGCGGCGACCTCGGCGAGGACCTTGTCCCCCGCTGCGTGGCCGAGCGACTCGTTGACCTGGCGCAACCCGTCAACGTCGAAGAGCAGCAGAGCCACCACTTCGCCGTCGGTACGGATCTTGACCGACTCCTCCAGTGCGCCGGTGATCCGCCGCCGGTTGGGCAGCTTGGTCAGGGCATCGTGGTACGCGTCGTGTCGCAGCCGATCAACCAACCGGGAATTCTCCAGGGCAACCGCGGCGTGCGCGGCCACCGTCTCGAAGACCGCGATGTCCGCGGGCGTGAAGTTGTTGCCATCACCGAGACGATTGGCCACCTCGAGGGTGCCGATGACGACCTGACCCGACCGCAGCGGCACCACCACCGCGTCCTTGATCCGCCGTTCGGCCAGGTCGGCGCGGAACTCCCCGTCGGTGGTCACGCCGCGGCCGACGGCAACCGTGCGCCGGGTGTCGCGGACCCGCTCCCGGATCGCCGGCGGGGTGAGCGCCAGGTCGAGCAGACCGGGGTCGTCCACCCGGGCGGTCAACAAGGTCTCCGGGTGCCGCCCCTGGGCCGGGAGCCACAACGTCGCGTACTCCACCTGCATCAGAGCCCGGACCCGGCCGAGCAGCGCATCCGCCAGCGTGCCGCTGTGCCCGCTCTCGACCACCGCGCGGGTCAGGTCGTACAGGTCGGTGAGGGTGCGGTGCTGACGGAAGAACTGGGCGTACGCCCGATAGACCAGGGCAAGGCCGGCGCCCAGGGCGGCGAGCAGGAGCAGCGACCACCACGTGCTCCGGACCAGGATCAGCACGACCAGGCCCACCGACACGTTGATCGCCGCGGTGAGCACCGCCGGCGTGGCGGTACGCAACGTCCCGCGCCCGGTCTGCCAGCCGTGCAGCAGGGTGTGCACCGCGACCACGCTGGCGTAACTGATGAGGATCACCATGCACACGGCGGCGAAGATGCTGCCCCAGGTGCTCGGCCCCACTCCCTCGATGGGCGGGAGCGCCTGGAGTACCAGTACCGCCAGCGACGTCCCCGCCGCGGCCCGCGCCACGTTGAACCACACCTTGGGCGCCGAAAACCGCTGCCGGGTGTGGGTGATGAGCGAGCTCAACGTGTAGATGACCACCACCGTGAGCGGCGGCAGAAAGTAGAGCGCGAGGACCATCGGCAGCTCGGTGAGCGTGACACCGATCGTCTGCCGCCGAACAACCAGGCTGAGCAGCGGCAACCCCGCCACGATCATGAAGGCGAGGAGAAGAGCCGCCTCCGGCCAGTCGCCGAATGGCTCCTTCGCGACCAACCCCGTGATGGTGGCGCAGGTGACCGCGATCAGCGCGAGAGGCGCGGTGATGATCCAGGCGTCCTCGGACGACCTGCGCCCGGGTTGACCGCGACCGATCATGGCGCTCCTTCGGATTGACGCCTAGCGGTCACGGCACCTCACGGAGTGTTCCATCAAAGGCGTACGGCACCCCAGACAGCCACATCAGATGACGGGCCAGGGCGCGCCGCTCACTGCCAGACGATGTCGCCATCCTGCGGGCTGTGCCAGACGATGTCGCCAGCCTGCGGGGTCTGCCAGACGATGTCGCCAGCCTGCACGCGCTGCCAGACAATGTCGCCAGCCTGCACGCTGCCCCCTGCGTTGCCGCCGAGTTTGACACCGCCGATGCCGCTCGCGAGCGCGGCGAGGACTAGAAGTGAGCCAAGCAGCCGGCCCAACCTACGACCAGACATGATTGCTCCTGTCGGAAAGTGTCGTGGTGATAGTGGAGGTTCCACGATCGTGCCACAGCGTAGACAGCCAGAAAAGTGGTGGCGGCCCCGACTGGCCCCACCGTCCGTGACTTACCGCCGTTCGGCCCACCACCCTCGTCACGCGGGGCCAGATCACGAGCCTTCGGGGCAGCTCACCCGCTTCACACAGCGTTGATTACGACCTTCACCACAATTCGGCCCAGCCATAGCGGACCAGCAAATCCGGTGCGGCAGTTACTATGAGTGACGCGCCGGACTGGTAGGTCCACGCTTGCGCTCCGTGTCCGGCCATCGACCACCATACCGGGTCTTGTCCAGCACGCCAGTACCTCGACGGATTCCTTTCAGATGGGTTGCAGGCGGCTCGAAATGGTCCAGGAGAGGTTTTCCGCAGCTCAACGGACAAGGCGGTTCTGGGGTGGGGGCGACGGGCCCGAGCAGGCTGCCCGCACAGCAGGCCCAGTAGCCGCCGGCCAGGCCACTTTTCTCGACTCAGACGTACGCGATCCGCTCGGACCGGCATCGGGCCCGGGCTCAGGATCTCCGCAGGGGCCAGAAACCGGTCCGCACCTGACCGGACAAGCCCCCGGCTCCTCGCAGGCAGCGAGTTGGCCGCCGCTGTCGGCCTCGTTGAAGTAGGCCATGCCGGCGTAGACCGCCCGCACGCAGGTACGCCGGGCGGCCCCAGCCTGGTCGGCTCGCCCGACCAGGGAGCACACACTGGTTATCGACGATCGCCAAGCGACGGCGCAGGTGTCGGCGGGTCGGCCCGCGCCGTGACCGCGGATGACCTAGGTCAAGGGCTCTGCGCCCTTCCATTTTGCTATGAACTCGCGGCCCCGCTCGGTCAACGCGTACCGCTCCATCTGGTCGACGCCCATGATGACGACACGGCCCCCAGGACGAACGATCTTCACCAAGAGGCCATCCTGCAGAAGATAGCTCAGCAGGATGCTCAATCCCCCGGGAAGATCGATGGTTCCGGCGTCCGGCTGTTCAGCGAACAGAGTAAGCACCCGCCGTTCGAGATCGCCGTAGCGACTGTTCAAGAGAGCCAGATTTGCCTTGTACTGCAACATGGCCTTCCGGTCGATCTCGCCTCGATCGAACCGAGTGTGACAGGTGGGACACAGAGCAATGATGTTGCTGAACGCGTGTTCCTGGACCTTGCTCCACGGGTCGATGTGCGCCAGCTCGACCGGGACCTGGCGGCAGGTCGGGATGGCGCAACGATGGCCGGCCTCGACCAAGACCTGACGCTCGAGCTCTCGCGGAATCGCTGGCCTCCAGCAGGCATATCATCCCCCATCAGGCGGGCCCGGCAGGCGGTCGATCGGCCGGTAGATCAGGCGCAACAGCGATAGAGACGACAAAAGCCCTCGACTAGCGTTTCCGCAGGTCAAGGGCCTTGCCAGTCCCTGGTGGCGGGTAGAGGATTCGAACCTCTGTAGCTTTCGCGACGGATTTACAGTCCGCCGACCTCGGCGCCCGGACCTGGAAGGACTGTCCACCACGTGCGACAGGCGACACCTATGCGACACGCGTAGGCCGCCAGAAGGTGAGCGCCGAAGAGTTGCCACTCCTCCTCTAAGGCGAGCGAGTCGAGCCGAACATGGGATCGACTCGCCGTACGCAACGTCGGCGGTCAAGCTCTCAGCATGCGCATAAAGCTATGGGGCAATATTGATGTAGAACTTGTCAAAGTCGAGGATGCGCTGATCTTGGTAGAGAAACACGTTCATGTCTGAGCCGCCGTTGGAGTTCTGGACTTCGTCGATCATGCAAGAGCTCCAGCCCGAAGGTCCGGTCACGCCCGTCGGTAGGGCTGAGACCGAGCACCACGGAAAGGTGCGACCCGTCGCGGTTCTGCCGGCGGCGCCTTGTTGGGTCGAGGCCATCGGGTATTCATCGCAACTCCTACCCTCTGGGCGAGGCCACGAAGTCGGGCAAGCTTTAGCTCGGTTTCTGTTCTGCAACATGGGGTCGACGAGCCGAGTTAGTGGAGCAGTGTTCGGCCCCGTTCCAGGGAAAGCGCCGGGAAGTCCCGATTGCTGGGCATCCCGGATATGCTCCGCAAGCTCAGCGTAAGGACCACTTAGACGGTAGGTATAGACGCCTGCCCAATCGGGAAAGATGCAGCCAGGAACGCTGTAGCCTGGAACAGAATTGTCGCAGCGAATCGTCGGAAATTCGCTGACCAATTCAGTCGTTGCCCCACCTGAGGCGTTCCAGGAGGGGTTGAAAAAACGGTGCTTAAAGACGCCCTCCATGGTACTCCTGGTACCCGCTGCGGTTTGCGTAGTCCGCAAATAAGCCTCACCACCGGGACGACTGCTAAGGGTTACCGGCTGAATTGGGAAATCTGAACTCACGAGGGTACAGGCACCGGTGCACTGCGCAGTTCCACCGACGGTTGTCCCTGCAATTTGTCCCCAGCCGTCGTACATACTGAGCTGAATTTGCTGGGCAACGGTGACAGAGGTGGAAGAACCGTACGTGAATCGGTATTCATTGAAACTCATTTCACCGATGACAGCGTTGTTGGGGAGGCTTCGCACCGAAACCTTGAGGCCGGTAATCGTGCATGCCTCTTCCCGAAACCCGTACCAGTTACCATCCAGGGCACTATCAAGACACCATTGCGGCACGGGTAGAATGGCCTGAGCTTGCATGTCGTCAGTCCGGACACGTCTAGTGGGCCCGTAGGTCACACATGCCGCGACATCCTTGCCTGCTGCAACCAGATCATGACGCTTATTTTCAAGTTCATCGCAATCACCAGAGTCAAGCGCTGCTGGACTCGCCTTGACCATCGAAAGAATGGGGTGCTGCTCGGTCGAGGGCAGGAGTGCAGGGCTTACCGAGGCACTCTTTCCAGGACTCGCCGTTGACGCTTGTGCGACGTTCTGCGGCGCCAGCGGCGCTGCCAGCATTAGCCACACCACAGGTACGGCTATCATTGCTGGTGTCCTCATGGATTACCTCCAACAGGTCCGGTGAGGGCATGTGCGGTGACAATCTCCCCGTATTGTCACCGCATACTTACCGCTGCAACATATCGTTGTCGGCCGCTGTGAGCAAGGTTTCGGTAGCTGCGATTTGGCGGCCGATTGAGGTTCAGACAGGTTCACCAGGACCGGGTTCAGCGCTGCGGCTAACTCGCGGCCAGCCGTGCCGAGATGCTGGCGCTTAGAAGCCGACCAGGCCGGTCTTCATCGTTTGGCGCGACGTCGTCTTCGACGTCGGCCCAGAATTCGAGCGTCTCGGTCACGAACACCCACTGTTGAACAGTAAGTGTGATTGTTATCACTTTATCGCCGGCCGGCCATCCCTCTCCGCCACGGACAAGCTGATCCCAGCCAGCCTGGCGAACGCTTTTTCCAAGCGCAATATAGTGTCCGGGCTTGCCATTCATTATCGCCGTGTCGACTTCGTTGTCGACCGTTGCATCGACGATCTGCCATTGGCGAACCGTCATTGCCATCGTCTTATGAGCGCCGCCCTGATCGACGCCTTCAAGGTCGTTCACCATTTCGAACCCGTCCTTCCAACCAGAAACCGCTCGCGCCCTGCGTTGCCCGAAGGTGCAACCGACGCTCTCAAGTCCGCAATCCTTATGCCAGTCTCGAAGTGACGGCTTCGCAACCCCCATGGCACACATGGTTCCAAAATCGTTCTTGTCAGACCGAAACGTGACTGCCGTACTAGCCAAGCGACCATGACTCCCAGGCGTCTGCAAGGATCTTGCTCAGTTCAGAATTGGCTGGTGTCCAGCCGAGAAGGCTGTGCGCTTGGCTGACGTCGGCGATCAGTTCCGGCGGTTCAGGCTTAGGCGGTTGACGGCGGACGGTCACCGGGTGGCCGGTGACCTGTTCGGCGGTAGCTACCACGGTGGCCATGCTCGTTCCGATGCCTGAGCCAAGGTTGATGGTCTGGCTGGTGCCTGGTGTGCAGACGGTTAGGGCGAGCCGGACTGCGGTGGCGACATCGGCCACGTGGACGAAGTCTCGCACTGCCGCCCCGTCGCCGTTGAGGGTTACGTGGTCAAGTTCTCCGGTGATCGCGCGGAAGACGTTCGGGATAATCCGTGCGCGGTCGGTGTCGGTAACGCCGTCGACGGCCCCAGCGATGTTAAAGGGTCGAAGGGTAACCGCCCCGATTGCTCCGGTCGCCGCATACGCCGCGACCATTTGCTCAGCCGCGACTTTGGAAGCCGCATAGGGACTCTCGGGGTGCGGGTCGAGGTCTTCGGACAGTGCGCCGTGGTGCTGCGACCCGTAGACGATGTTGGTGGAGGCGAAGACCAGCGAGGCCGGCGCGGTGGTGGTCCGCGCGGCGTCTAAGGCCATGAGCAGGTTCAGGGTGCCGGCCGCATTGACGTCGAAATAACCCAGCGGGTCAGCGAACGAGTCCCGCCCGCTGGTCAACGCCGCAAGGTGTACGACTCCTTCGTACCCACCCTTCTGAACGATCTCGAAGAGCCGCGCACGGTCCCGGATGTCCCCCGTCACCAGCTCGACGCCGGACGGTGCGGTTCGGTCACCGCGGCCCCGGGTCATGACCGTGACCCGGTGCCCGGCGGCAAGCAGGTCGCGGGCTACGGCGCGGCCGAGGAATCCCAGCCCACCAGTTACTAGTACGTGCACGTCAGCTTCTCCCCAGGATCGTGCGGCGGTGTTTCCACGCGAGTTCAAGGCATCCGGCCGCCGCCGGTGCCAGCCGCCCGCTGGCGGTCAGTTCGTCGATGGTGT
Source organism: Micromonospora parastrephiae (assembly GCF_016802865.1). Taxonomy (GTDB): domain Bacteria; phylum Actinomycetota; class Actinomycetes; order Mycobacteriales; family Micromonosporaceae; genus Micromonospora; species Micromonospora parastrephiae. The sequence goes on from NZ_JAEVHM010000026.1 coordinate 23,935, forward strand.
GCCGGGTGAACGGCAGCGCCGAGGTTGGCCGCACCCGTCCGGTCTTGACCACAGTTCCCTCAGCGTTGGAGTCGACCATGTCGGCGAACAGGTGGTCATACGTGGGACGGTCGTACACGGCGACGGTCAGGATCTCGCCCCACAGGGTGAGTGCGTCGAGCGCGACGCCGAGGCAGAACACCCGCACCCCGCCGGACGCATACGCCCGGTCGAACGCCGCCAGCGGTTCCGCACTGTAGTCCGCCGGTTCCCCGTCGCCGCCGTGCTCGGCACTGCCAAGGAATTCCTCGCTGTACTCCCGCATCATGTTGCGCCACAGGTCGAAGTCGGCCACTTGCGCGGCGGGCAGGACGCTCGATGGCTGGAACACCCCCGCCGGCATGATGTGCAGCATTCCCCCGGCTACGGCCACGTTGCCGGCTGCGCGGTTGTGCAGGACGAAGGACGCTCCGTCGTCGTCTACTCGCAGGGTGAGCGTGTCGGTTGACGGCGCTGTCGGCCGGCGACTGGGCGTGAACGGGTCGCCCACGAGTCGCCGGAAGCCCAGGTTTCGCCAGGACGCCGGCAGGATGCCGCTCCCATCGCCGGCTACGTGGTACATCGCCATTTCGTGCGCGAGCGCTTCCGAGACATCGACACCGCCGAAGTACGTGCCGGTAGTGAACGTGAGCGCACGGTCGGGCTGGCTCCAGTCGACTCCCGCGAGGTGCCATGCGAGCCGGTTCTCAAAGAGCCGGGGCTGCTCAACATCCCGCAGGGCGAGGCTGTAGCGCTGGTGCCGCCGCCCGTCCGACGCCAACGGCCGTACGCCGGCCGCAGCGTCCTCGGTCCCGGTGACGAGGGGCGCGGTTCCCTCCGGGGCGAGCCCGATTCCGAACTGCGCCAACTCGATCGGAGTCGGTGGCAACCATTGCGGCGCTGCAATCAGGCCGCTGTCACCTACGCGGTGCTCCACGTCGTAGAGGCGTGCCGCCTCACGGGCGAGCTGCACCCGATGAATGTTCAGCTTCCGCCGGACCGCGCGCCATTCCTCCTGGCTGTCCTCGGCCTGCGGATGAGACACCGGATCTTGGTAGATCGCGAAACCTCCGGAATCGTTCTCGGGACTGTCACGCTGCTGGGGCGTGACGCGCTGCCTGGTGAGTCCAAGATCCTGCACAGAGACGCCGAAGTGCTCGGCGAGGAGCTGCCGGTAGAGCGCGGACGGATACGTGATCCCCCGTTCCCATCTGCTGACCTGATTTGCGGTTACGGCCAGTCTCTTCCCGCGCGCCACCCCCAGGCGGTTCAACCCATCCGCCACGTCCTGCTGAGTCTCGCCCGCCGCGTCGCGGAGGTTGTACAGCGTGAGATTCGGGGTGGCATCCCTGGCGTGAGCAGGCACAGCGGCCCTCCTTCGCTGGCGTAGGCACCTGCCGATACGCAACCGCGCCTAGTCGATGCCTAGTGGACTGCGGTTACCCGGCTGGTGAACGGCGTTCGGATGCGCGTTCGGAACTGGTGTCCTTATCGCCATGACCGACATCGACCGCCATCCGCTCTACGGCATCCGCGAGCCGCCGCACCTCGGCGTGAAGCTGGTCCAGCCGCGCGAGTACCAGCGACGAACTGTCCGCCCGCCCCACTCCCCCGCCGCTGTCCGGCGGTGTGGCCCCGGTCAGCACGGCACGAAGGTAGTCGTCCGGCCAGCCGAGAGCCTGCGAGATCGCGGCGAGCGTGCGCGCCGACCGCTTGCGGGTCGCGGTCGCTTTTTGCAGCTCACGCAGGGTGGCAACCGACACCTTGGACCGCTCGGCCAACTCCTGCTGTGACAGCGGCAAATCGGCCATCCGGCCGTTGATTGCGCTGGCCACGGCCTGCCAATCCTCCACCCGATGCCTCCCTGTCTGACTGCTTGATCCGCTGATCCTAGTCCTCCCACCTCGTTGACATCGCACAACTTCAGCGCTAATTTTAGCGCTGAAATTAGCTACGCCGGCCGGATGGTCCGGGGAACGACGGCACGTAGTTGCCGAACGCCCATGGACCGCCGGATCAGGTCGTTATTTCTCAACTTCAGAGCGACAGGAATGAGTGCGCGTAGCGCTGCTGAGCAGCATCTCTGCCTTGAGCCACTTGGTGGTCGACCCCGGTAGATCCCGGGCGAGCGGGGCGAGTGAAGCGGGTTGCGCGCACTGCATGCCTTCCCGCTGCAACGACTTCCCGGAGGTTTCCCGTGCGGAACCAACTTGCCCTCATCACCGCCGAGCCGACCGCTGCTGACCTGGCCGCGATCGACGCGGAGTGGCCGCTGATCGCGGCCGAGCTGGACCTGCTGGACGCCGAAATCACGCTCATCTACGCCGAGGACCACGGCGGCCCGACCGAGCTGGACTGGCGTCGGGTGCGCCGGGCCGAGGCTCGCGTCACCCGCGCCGCCACCGACACCGCTACCCGCACCGACCCGCACCGCGCGGCCTGATGGCCCGCATCCGCGCCGCCTTCCACGACCCGGATGGCACGCGGTACGGCATCCCCACCTACTGGTGGAAAGGTGCCCCGCCCGGCTACGCCACCCGCCGCCAACTGACCGCCGCCGGCCTACGCCCCGGCGGTCAACCCATCGCCGCTCTAGTGCTCTGGCAAGGGGTCGGCGGCACCCGCACCGCCCACCTCTACCGCCTCGACCTCGCCGCGCCGAAGCGCACCGCGACCCCCGCGCAGCGCACCGCGATCGACAAGGCACTCACGGCCCGCCGCACCTGCCGCACCTGCCACCAGGTGCGGCCGTACTTCATCCCGCGCTCGCTGGGCGAATGCCTCGCGTGCGCCTTCCCCCAGGAGGACGCAGCATGACCGCCCCCACCATCAACGGCACCCGCTACCCCCAGCCCTTGGAAGACCTGTTGTCCGCCGCGCGGGAACTGGACCTGCCGGACGGGGAGGTGTTCCCGTCGCGGAACCGGCTCATGCGGGAGTTCCGCATCGGCGCACCCAAGGCCGGCGAACTGCTCGCGCTGCTCAAGACCGAGCCCGCCGCGCCGCCGGCCGACACCACCGAGGCGGCCACCCCGGACCCGGCACCCGCGCCGGCCGCACCCGAGCCCACGCCGCCGGTCGTACCGGACCCGACGCCCGCCCCGGAGATCACGCCGCCGACGCCGCCGGCCGAGGCCAGCGCGGTCAGTCGCCCGGATACGCCCGCCCCGCCCGCACCGGTCCGATCGGCGGTGGTGTGGCCGGTGGTGCTGCTGGCCCTGCCGGCGTTCGTCGCGATCTGGTCCGGGTGGGTTGGCCTCGGCGGACTTACCGGATTCGGCATCGTGCACCCGCTCCCGGGCATCTGGGACAGCTTCTCCATCAACTCCGCGATCACGCTCCCGATCGGGGTGGAGACGTACGGCGCATACGCGCTCTACGTGTGGCTGTCCGGTCGGGTGCCCGAGCGAGCGCGCCGGTTCGCCAAGTGGTCCGCCCTCGGCTCTCTCGCCATCGGCGCACTCGGGCAGGTCGCCTACCACCTGTTGGAGGCCGCCGGGGTCACCTCGGCCCCGTGGTGGATCACCACCGCCGTGGCCTGTCTCCCGGTCGCGGTGCTCGGCATGGGTGCCGCCCTCGCGCACCTCGTCCGCACCCACGACTAGCGCCGCCCGGCGGCACGGCCCCTGGCCTGGAAACCCGTGCCGTGCCGCCGGCCCTCAACCCCTCAGCCATCGACTTCGGGAGAGACATCCATGTTCGCAGACCCGACCGGCGCGCACGCTGGCGCGTTCGCTGCCGTGTTCGCCGCCCTCTACGTCGCTCACCAGATCGCCGATCACTGGGTGCAAACCCAGTGGCAGGCCGATACCAAGGGCCAGTCCGGCTGGCTCGGCCGCCTCGCTTGCGCCGCGCACGTCGCCACCTACACCCTGACCGCCGCCACCACGCTGGCCGCCATGCTGCTGGCAACGGGCCTGCGGCTCGACCCGTGGGGCGTCGCGGTCGGGCTGACCGTCTCGGCGGTGTCGCACTACATCGCTGACCGGCGAGCGCCGCTGCGGCGCATCGCCGACGCCCTCGGGGCGGGCCGCTTCTACCGCCTCGGCGCACCCCGCCCCGGCCGCGACGACAACCCCTCACTCGGCACCGGGGCCTACGCCCTGGATCAGTCCTGGCACATCGGGTTCCTGTTCGTCGCCGCGCTGTTCTGCGCGGTCTGACTACCCCCGCCCCCACCGGCCCGGCCCTCGTCGGTCCGGTGGGGTGCGGAGGTTGCCAGACCCGCTGGCAGCCACGGCAAGGAGGAATTCCCGTGGCGATGTCGTCCTGCACCACCTGCGGCAAGGGCTTCAAGAGCGTTTCCATCGACAGCACCGGCACCCTCGCGATCTGCGACGCCGGTCACTACAACTTCGACGCCGGCAGCCGCTCCGACAACGGCTCGATCAAGACCGGCAGCGTCAAGGTTAAGGGCCAGTCCGCGATCGGCAACGGCGCGACCGCGATCGGCCGCAAGGGCAAGAAGGGCCGCTGACGCGGCGTAACCCGACACCTAGCCCCGCCCGGCGGCGCGGCCACCTGGCTACCAACCCGCGCCGCGCCGCCGGCCCCCTACCGATCTCCTGACCGTTGGAGGAACCCCCATCATGACTGCCCCTGATGAGAACCGTTTCGACTGGCAAGCCGCCGAGAACGACCTAACCGACCCGACCACCGGCCCGGATGCCGAGGTGGTCGACCTGGACGATGCCCGCGCCCGCCGGGTGCCCCGTCCCCGCCCGCCGGCCGACGCGGACGACACCGCCGAGGACGCCGAAACGGTCGACGACGGCCCGGAGCACCTCGGCGGACTGGTCGACGCGGCCGAGGACATCCCGCCCGAGGTGCTCGCCCGGCAGCGGGAGCGCCGGCCGATCCTGGCCGAGTGGGCGCGCTCGTGGCGCGGCCTGCGCGCAGCGGCGCGGCACCAATCGAAGGATGCCGGCTACGTGACCGCGTACCACGCGGTGCGGCTGCCGAAGTACGCGGCGAAAACCGTTGTATGGGCACCGGTTGGGCTGTTCCGCGGCCTCGGTCGGGCGTTGCACTGGGCCAGCGCCGAAGAGGGCAACTGGCACCTGCGGCAGGCCGCCGCGACCCGTGGTGAGGCGGACGTGTGGCTCAAGCTGGACGCCCGCCGGCAGCGCCAGAGCGTGTGGCGGTGGTGGGTGCTCGCCGCTGGTGCCGGCGCAACCGTCGCCGGGGCGATCGTTCTCACCCTCGGGCCGGCGTGGTGGCGCTATCTGGCGTTGGCGGTGGTGGTGCCGTTGCTGGCCACGCTCGGTCGACCGGCGGACAAGCCGCTGACCGACCGGGTTACCGAGGGCACCCGCTACCGCAAGCTGACCGCTGACCTCGTGCGGCGGGCGTTGACCTCGTTGCAGATGGCCGCGATCAACAGCGCGGTTGCCAAGGACCCGAAGGCGATCAGCTTCCCGGTCGACATCCACCGCGACGGCCCCGGGCACCTCGCGGTGGTCGACCTCCCGTACGGGGTGGAGGCCGCCGAGGTGGTCGCCCGGCGGGGCCGGCTGGCCTCGGCGATGCGGCTGCCGCTGGATCAGGTGTGGCCCGAACCGGCACCCGGTCACACCGGGCGGTTGGCGTTGTGGGTCGGGTATGAGCCGGCGTCGCAGATGACTCAGCCACCGTGGCCGCTGCTGTCGGAGTCGGCGAAGGTGGACCTGTTCAAGGCGTTCCCGTTCGCCACCACCCCGCGTCTGGACGTGCTCGACGCCGAGCTGATGTTCCGCAACTGGCTCTTCGGTGGCCAGCCCGGTTCGGGTAAGACCTTCGCGCTGCGCACGCTGCTGCTGGCCGCGTCGCTGGACGCGCGCGCCGAGATCCGAGGCTATGAGTTGAAGGGCGTCGGGGACTTCGCCGTCCTTGAGCAGGTCATGGCCGAGTACGGCAACGGCTTCGATGACGAAACCCTCGCCCGGTGCTTCGCGTTCATCGAGTGGCTGTACGAGGAGTGCCGCCGCCGCTCCAAGCGCATCGAGCACTACGCGAGGTTGGGCAAGGCCCCGGAGAACAAGGTCACGCCGGAACTGGCGTCGCTCAAGGGGTCCGGCCTTCACCCGCTGGTGGCCTGGTTCGATGAGCTGCAAGAGCTGATGACCAGCAAGTACGCCAAGGAATCCGGCGAGATCCTGGAGAAGGTCATCAAGCTCGGGCAGGCGCTGGGCGTGATCATCCTGATCGGGACGCAGATCCCGGACAAGGACAGCTTGCCGACCGGCATCACCCGCAACGTCAACAGCCGGTTCTGCCTGTCGGTAGCTGACCAGACGGCTAACGACATGATCCTCGGGACGTCGGCGTACAAGCAGGGCTACCGGGCGACGGTGTTCGTGCCGGTCGACGAGGCCGGGTGGGGCATCCTGCGCGGCTTCGGCCCGAAGCCCTCGGCGGTGAAGTCGTACAAGGTCGACAACATCAAGGCCGCGCAGATCGTCACCCGCGCCGTCGCGCTGCGCCAGGCCGCTGGCACCCTGCCCAAGCCGGACGAGCAGACCCGCGAGGTGGCCCCAGTCGCGGACGTCCTCGGCGACCTCGCGCGTGTGTGGCCGGGCGACGAAAAGGCGGTGTGGAACGAGACGCTGTGTGCACTGCTGGCCGAGCTGCGGCCCGACGTGTACGGCGGGTGGGAGGCTGCGCAGCTCACCACCGCGCTCAAGCCGCACCCGCTGGTGAAGGTCGGCGACGTGGGGCGGCGTATCGACGGTAAGGCGACCACCCGGCGCGGCATCAAGCACCCCGACGTGCTCGCCGCGATTGCGGAGCGTGACCGGAAGCGGTCTGCCGGCTGACCCGCCGTCAGGGTGCTAGCGCTAGCGGCCCGTCCTGCTAGCGCTAGCACCCTCGCTAGCACCCGATCCGAATCATGAGCTGCGACCTAGCAGATAGCAGCTCACGGCCGTTCGCACCCAAAAACCGGCCCGGGAGGCACTTGTGAACCCCCACCTGACCGCCGCTATCGTCCTCGCCGCGATCCCCGCCCTGATCACGCTCGGTTACGCCATCGTGTGCTGGGTCAAGCCCGTCAAGACCTGCCAGCGGTGCGCCGGCAGCGGCCGCATCACCACCCGGGTCCTGCATCGGCCGCGTGCCTGCCGCCGCTGCGACCGAGGCCACCGGCTGCGCACCGGCCGCCGCGTCTACAACCACTTTCACCGCCTGCGCGCCGAGGCGAACCGATGAACCGCCGCACCCGCGACGGACACACCGAGTGGTGCGGCAAAGACCACCGCTGCGGCCTCGGCGAACACCGATCCGAAGAGATCGTGGTCGACGTTGCCGGCCGCTCCCGCGCCGTCCTAGTCAGGGTGCGCACCGCCGCCGGCCGCGAGCACGCCGAGGTGCGCGTCAGGGTCGCGCTCGCCCCGACCGATCTGGCCGCTCGCCGGCAACTGGTCGGGCTGCTCGGCGACCTGCGACACGCGGTGACCCGGGCCGCGATCACTGCACGGCCGCGGCCGAGGCGGTGACCCGGTGCCCGCCCGATGGCTGGCCGCGAGCGCGGTACTCGGCCGGCCGGTGACCGACGCCGAGGCATACCCGCACATCTGCGGTCGGCTGCTCGCCGCCGACAACGCGCGCAGCGGCCGGCCCGTCCTGCTACAGCGCCGCGACTGCGCCGCCTGCGCCCAAGGCCGACACGAACGCCTCCACGGCCGCCCGCCGGCCGATCGCCTTACCACCTCACCCGCACCACCGGAGAGGACCCGCACCATGCCCGACAACCCACTGCTTACCGCCGCGCTCGCGCACGCCGCACGCGGCTGGCACGTCTTCCCGCTACGCCCCGACGACAAGCGACCCGCCTTCCCCGACCACGCTGGCGACGACTGCAACGGCCGCGACCCGCGCTGCCGCGCTGCCGGTCACCACCTCGGGTGGGAACCTCGCGCCACCTGCGACCCCGACCGCATCCGCCGAGCATGGACCGCCCGCCCGTACGGGATCGGGTTGGCCTGCGGCCCGTCCCGGCTGGTCGTGGTCGACCTCGATCGGCCGAAGGACGACACCACCGGCCCGACCGGGCTGGACACCCTCGCCGACCTGGCCGCCACACACGCCGCGCCCGTCGAACCGACGTACACGGTGACCACCGGGCGAGGCGGCACCCACCTCTACTACCGCCACCCCGACGACGGGCCGGAGCTGCGCAACACCGCCGGCACCCTCGGGCCGCTGGTCGACACCCGCGCCCACGGCGGTTACGTGGTCGCCGCCGGGTCGACGGTCAGCGGACGGCCGTACCGGGTCGACCTGGATACCGACCCTGCGCCGCTGCCCGGGTGGCTGGCCGCCCGGTTGGCCCCGGCGCCGCTCCCGCCGCAGCGCCCGGTGGTGGTGTCGCTGCCGACCGACCGCAGCGGCGCGTACGTACGGGCCGCGATCAGCCGAGAAGCCGACCGGGTAACGACTGCGCCGGCAGGGGAGCGCAACCGGGCGCTGTACGTCGCTGCCGTGGCACTCGGGCAACTCACCGCCGGTGGGTCGCTCACCGCAGAGGACGCCAAAAGCGTGCTGGAACAAGCCGCAGCGCGGGCTGGGCTGGGCCACGTCGAGACGGCACGCACCATCCGATCCGGGCTGGCCGCCGGCAGCAAACGACCCCGGCAGGTAGCCGCATGAGCAGCGAACCCCTGAACGTGTTGGAACTGTTCGCCGGCATCGGCGGGCTGTCGCTCGGGTTGCAGCGGGCCGGCATGCGGATCGTCGGTCACGTCGAGATCAACCCGTTCTGCCGCGCCATTCTGCACAAGCACTGGCCGGAGGTCCCTTGCCATGACGACGTCCGCACTGCCCTCACCTGGTGGCGCTCACAGCCTCGACCCCGCGTCGATGTCGTCGCGGGTGGCTATCCCTGCCAGCCCGACTCCCTGGCCGGTCCCCGGCGCGGCACGACGACGAACGGTGGCTCTGGCCCGAGATGGCCCGCGTCATCCACGCTCTACAGCCCCGATACGTCATCGGAGAGAACGTCCTCGGCCACCGCACCAGGGGACTTCGTTTCGTGCTCCGAGATCTCGAACGACTCGGATACACCACCCGTGCCGGCGTTGTCCGCGCTTGCGAGATGGGCACCCCACACCCACGACCCCGCCTGTTCGTCCTGGCCCACACCAACCGCCAGAGACGGCCGGCGCGGCGCTGGCTGGAACCGGCCAGGACGACCCCTGTCCGAGAGAGCCGGTGGCCCGCTGAACCCCGAGTGGGTCGAGTGGCTCATGGGCTTCCCGACCGGGTGGACCGCGTTACCGCCCTCGGAAACGCCGTCGTCCCCCCAGTCGCCGAGCGCATCGGCCGCATCGTCCTCGACCACCACGCAAGCAGGTGACCCCATGACACCAGCACGGCTGCACCTGGTCACCGACCACCCCGACGCCACCAGCGAGCCGGCCTCGGGCGGCCCGCTGTGGGATGTTCCAGTGCCCCTGACCGGGCCGAGCGCCGCGCCGCCGCCGTTCCCAGTCGACGTGTTCCCCGCCTGGTTGGGCGACATGGTGACCGGCGTAGCCCGGTTCACCCAGACCGACCCTGCGATGGCCGGCACCCTCGCCGTCGCCGTGCTCTCCGCGTGCGCCGGTGGCCGCCTGGAGGTGGAGCCGGTCGGCGGGTGGCGGGAGCCGGTGAATGTGTTCGCCGCCGTCATTGCCGGCCCCGGGGAGCGGAAGTCACCTGTTCACCGGGCGATGACCGCGCCGCTGTTCGCCGCTCAGTCGACGTTGGGTGAGGCGATGCGGCCGCGGATCGCTGAGGCTGCGGCGCTGCGGGATATCGCCGACCGGCAGGCCGAGCAAGCCAAGGCGCAAGCGGCGAAGGCCAGCGACCCGGGTAAGCGGGACGAGGCCGCCGCCGAGGCGGTAGCCGCTGCTATCGCGGCCGAGGCGATCACCGTTCCCGGCCTGCCCCGCCTGATCGTGGACGACGCCACCCCGGAAGCCCTCATCGGGTTGATGGCCGCCAACGGCGGACGGATGGCGATCATCAGCGATGAAGGCGGGATCTTCGACACCCTCGCCGGTCGGTACTCCGGTGCCCCGAACCTTGACCCCTACCTGAAAGGCCATGCGGGGCAGCCGATGAGCAACGAACGGCAGACCCGAGAGGGTGCCTCGGTCGACAAACCAGCGCTGACCGTGTGCGTCATGGCGCAACCGACCGTGCTGCGCAAATTCGGCGGTAACGCCGACCTCGCCGGCCGAGGGCTACCGGCCCGGTTCCTGTTCGCCCTGCCCCGGTCCCTGGCGGGGTATCGGTTGGTGGATACCGAGCCGGTGCCCGAGGCGGTAACGGCCGGCTACCGGCACCGGGTGCACGACCTGGCCGCCACCCTCGCCGAGTGGGAAGACCCCGCCGTGGTCACCCTCACCCCCGAGGCCGGGCGGGTGCGGCTGGCGGCTGCTCAGGAGGTGGAGGCGCAGCTACGGCCCGGCGGGACGCTGCACGACATGCGGGAGTGGGGCAACAAGCTCTCTGGCGCAACGCTGCGGCTGGCCGGGTTGCTGCACGTCGCGCACCACCCCGCCGACGCCTGGCGACGCCCGATCGACGCCGACCGGATGACCGATGCCGTGCGGCTGGCCGAGTTCTTCGCGGCGCACTACCGGGCCGCCCTCACCACCATCGGCAGTGATACGGCGATGGAGAACACCCGGTACGTGCTCGGGGTGCTCACCACCAAGAGCATGACCACCTTCACCCGCCGGGAACTGCACCGCAAGGTGTCCCGCCGACTGCCGAAGTCCGACGAGGTGTCGGCGGTGCTCGCCGAGCTGGCCGCCCTCGGGTGGGTCCGCAACGGGCCGGACGGCCGCTACGAACTGCACCCCCGCGCCGTGGCCGAGGTGCCCGAAGGCGTTGACACGTTGACAACCGCACCCGACACCAACGTTTCCGCAGCTCAGAGCACCCGCGAGGGTGTCAACGGGGGGCGTTGACACCTCGACACCGCCTCTCACCTGCGAAAACATGACCGCACCTGCCGATTGTCAACGTGTCAACGCTTCCCGGCCCCTCCCGGCCCGCACTCGCGCCGCCACCGGTCGATCGGCACCCGGAAACGGCCCGCTGAGAGCCACACAGACGGTCAGGCCCTATGCCTTACCCCAGACCTGCCCGGATCTTGCCTCCACGGCGCTCTCAGCGGACCGCCCTACGCCGTTCTGCCGCACTGGCACCCCGACCCTCCACGGGCCACCGACGCCGACCGGAAGGCGCTCACCGCGCCAATCAGCCCGCAAGACACCTCGCTGAAACAGCCGCAACGCTGCCCGCCGCAACGCCGCGGCTTGTTCCAGCGCTCCACCTGCACCCCGCACGAGGGAGGCCCCGCCCATGACCGCGCGCCGCACCCCGACCGGCAACCTGCTCACCCTCGCCGAAGTCCTAGACGAACTCCGCGTACCCCGGTCGACCTTCTTCCGCTGGAAGGCCACCGGCCGCGCACCCCGAACCATCAAATACCCGAACGGCAGCCTGTACGTCCGCCGCCGCGACCTGGACAACTGGCTTAACGACCACGAAGAGGCAGCATGACCAGCACCTACGACGTACGCGTACACGGCATCCTCAAGAACCAACTCAGCAAGGGCTACTCCTACGTGGTCCGCTGGAAGGTGGCGGGCGAGCCGTTCCGCAAGACGTTCGCGACCCGCGCCCTGGCCGAGAGCTTCCGGTCAAAGCTGGTGGTGTCTCAGCGAGAAGGCGTCGCGTTCGACAAGGCCAGCGGCCTGCCCGAGCCCATGGCCCGCGCACTCAACGCCCGGTCGTGGTACGAGCACGCGGTGGCCTACGTTGACATGAAATGGCCCCGTGCATCGGCGAAGCACCGCAAGGGCATCGCCGAGACGCTGGCCACCATCACCCCGGCGCTTCTATCGACCGACCGAGGCGTGCCCAGCGACAAGGCGCTACGGGCCGCGCTCTACGGGTGGGTGTTCAACACGGCTCGCCGCGACGCTGGCGATCCGCCCGTTCACCTGGCCGCCGCCGTGCGCTGGCTCAAGGCCAACACCGTCGACCTATCCGCGCTCACCGATGCTGCGCTGGTGCGGAAGGTGCTCGACACGCTCGCTCTGCGGATGGATGGTGCCCCCGCCTCGGCGAGCACGATTGCCCGTAAGCGGGCAGTCTTCTCCGGTGCTCTCAAGTACGCCGTTGAGCTGCGGCTACTCGACACGCACCCGATGACCCTGGTGAGCTGGACCGCCCCGAAGACAGCCGATGAGATCGACCGGGGAGCGGTGGTCAACCCCGATCAGGCGCGAGCGCTGCTCGCCGAGGTCGGCCGAGCCGTGCCCGAGTTGGAGGCGTTCTTCGGATGCATGTACTACGCCGCCCTGCGCCCCGAAGAGGTGCTTCACCTGCGCGAAGACGAGTACGAGCGGCCCGCCCAGCCTGACGGGTGGGGCGTACTGCACCTGACCGGCTCGACGGTGGCCGTGGGTCGGGACTGGGGCGACGGGGACGCCACGGCCGAGGACCGGGGGTTGAAGCACCGAGCGAAGGCCGCCACGCGGGACGTGCCGGTGCCGCCGCCGCTCGTGCGGCTACTCGACCACCACGTCAAGGAGTACCCACCCGGATCGAACGGGAAGCTGTTTGTCACCCGGCGTGGTCCCGGCGGCCGGTACGTGCCCACCGCCGGCCAGCCGATCCCGAACAACACCTACGGGAAGGCGTGGCGCGACGCGCGGGCAAAGGTGCTCACGCCGGCACAACAGCGCTCCCCGCTGGCTCGCCGTCCGTACGACCTGCGGCACGCCGCCGTGTCCCTCTGGCTCAATGCCGGAGTGCCGGCTACCCAGGTCGCTGAGTGGGCCGGGCACAGCGTGCACGTTCTCATGAGGGTCTACGCAAAGTGCGTCTACGGCCAGGAGGAAGCCGCCCGCCGCCGCATCGAAGCTGCGCTCGGACTCTAAGCCCTATCCGCGTGACGAATGTGTCGACGTCGAGTCGATCAGGCCCTTAGCCGGCCGAGTGCCATCCTCAACATCCGTATCGATCAATGGGCTCACCAGCTCGGGTCGGGGACGGCCGCCCACAATGACGTTGACTGCCCATACCTCACCCTTACGAAGTAGGTGCGGGCCAAGCTGGATGACGGCTTCATCCCCAATCGCTCCGGACACCATGGGAACCGAGTGATCGGACAGCGCCGTGACTCCGAACATCTTGCAGTTCAGTCTCACGAGAAGCGGCTTCCCGCCGTCGAAGTGAGCACTTGAAATATCACGTGGCCCAGTGTTGAAGATCCCGATGAGCACCATATGGGGATCTTCAACGTCTATGTCCCGCCAAGTAACTTTGAGGAGGTTCTTGGTGGATTCGCGTATATAGCCCTCCGGGATCAAGGAACTCGCTGTGGCCATCAAGGTGATGCGTCCGCGCCGTGTCCCCCAACGTTGGGCAGCCAAAGCGCCAGCCGCTATGGCCACCACAGCAACAGCGATAGCAATGAGCGCGAGTACGTCCGACCGGTCCCACGTCGCCATGGCAGACAGTGTGAGGTGTTGGGCCATCTCTCAGCATCCCCCGCTGGCACGGCGACACGTATACGACACAACCAGTGAGATCACACGGCTCGGTGTGGGACTGAACGAGACTCACGAGAGAGGCCCCTGACCGGCGTTCACGCTGGTCAGGGGCCTCTTTGCGCACCTGGTGGCGGGTAGAGGATTCGAACCTCTGTAGCTTTCGCGACGGATTTACAGTCCGCTCCCATTGGCCGCTCGGGCAACCCGCCAGGGCACCCCACCGCGTCGCAACGCGGCGGCGGAAGCAAGGATAGCGGCTCCCCCTGGTACCGGTGCAACCGGGTACGGTCAGGGGGTCGTGCCGCTGGTCGGCGGCCGGCAGCAGGCCCAGACCGCCGGACAGCAGGAGCATCAACATGGCAGCGAACCCGTCGTTCGACATCGTGAGCAAGGTTGACCGCCAGGAGGTGGACAACGCCCTCCGCCAGGCGGAGAAGGAGCTCTCGACGCGGTTCGACTTCCGTGGCACCGGCGCGGAGATCTCCTGGTCCGGTGAGGAGGCGATCGGCCTCCAGGCGGAGACCGAGGAGCGGGTGCGCGCCGCGCTGGACGTGTTCAAGGAGAAGTTGGTCAAGCGGAACATCTCGCTGAAGTCGTTGGACGCCGGTGATGCCCGCCCGTCCGGCAAGGTCTTCAAGATCGACTGCAAGGTGATCCAGGGCATCGAGACGGACAAGGCCAAGGCGATCAGCAAGAAGATCCGCGACGAGGGTCCCAAGGGCGTCCAGGCGCAGATCCAGGGCGACCAGCTGCGCGTCACCGGCAAGAAGCGCGACGACCTTCAGGCGGTCATCTCGCTGCTCAAGGGTGAGGACTTCGGCGTCGCCCTCCAGTTCACCAACTACAGGTAAGGCGGCTCCGGCCGGCCTGGCCGTCGGGCCGACCACGCCTTGTCACATGGGCAGACGTCGTCATCAGTGGTCGTCGTTCGTCGCTCACGATCGGCCTCCGACGGCCTGGTGACGGCCTGGGCCTGGTCCTCGTCGCCGGCGCGGTCCAGCCCGCTCTGACCCGTCGCTTGTAAGTGGGGCCGCTATGCCACCGGGTCAGGGGCCGTGGTGTCAAAGCCTGCTTGCTCGGTGTAGAGAATCGCTCCCCACCGGTCAGAGGTGAGCCTGTACATGGTTCGGACAATCCTCCAGTCGAGCAGGTAGCCAGACGTAGTGATCTCCGCAAGCGCGTCGCAGAGAGTCAGGTCGACGGGACCGCCCTGGCGGAGTCCGTGGTTGACGGCATTCTTCACGCTGTCGGGTCGGGTAACTACGCGCAGGGCAACAGGAGTCGTCTGCTCGCTGGCGGCAACGGCTGCCGGATAACGTACGCGAGCTTCCCCTGCAACGTCGGCGGTCGCTGGACAACTGGCACGATGCCCAACCGATGCCGTCGCCGGCCGGCGTAGCAGTGGCGACCGGGCACCGCGCTCGAAGCTCCGTGACCAGTTCGTCGAGGAGACGCTGCGCCACTGGCTCGCCGGACCGCAGGAATAAGGTCATCACTTCCGCCATAGCCATATCTTGCTGGCCCTTCACCCCGCCCGGTACTCGCCAGGCGCCCGTAGGTTGGGGAGTTGAAGCGGAACACAGAGCCGCTGTCCCGCCACCAGCGTGAACGGCCGGCGACACCTGCTCACATGGCGTCTCGGGCTGCCATCGCTGGTGGCTGCTTGACGGCGTTTGACGGTGTCTTGTGCCCCCTGTGTGCCCCAGACTGCCGGGACGCCCGCAGCGCTTGCAGCGCCCCGGACCCGCGGAGTAAGAGGCACAGTCGGAGCCATCGTCAGTAGGTCGCCACCTCGGCCGACCCGACAGCCACGATGCGGCCTAGACGGCTGTGGCGGGCCTCGGTTGCTGTCGGCGTTGCTGTCACCCCGCCGGTTTACCATTTACGAAAATTGCAGATATCCTTTATTGCCTGCTGCATAAGGTTCCATGACTTCTGGATGTCAACATTTCCGCTGGCCCCACCGGAATAGCGAGAAGTGTCCTTGACTAAGAAAACCGCGCCCACCCAGCCCGTCAAGACACCCAACACCGTTACAAAGAAGAGTACGATCGTGAGCGGTTCAAGAATGTCTGGGGCCACGCCGAACCCTGCGAGAACGACTAAGACGGCCACCACCGGAAAAAGTAGGGCTAGTCGCATCCCTCGTACAAACAACCGGTAGCTGTACGACTCCACGATCGCGGAAAAACCGGGATCATCTGCCATGCTAGTTGCACCAGTCAAGATTGCTCATCAAAGAATCTCCAACTACCCCGTCAGGACACCTCGGAACACAATCGCATCCCGAGTCAACCGCTGGCCATCCCGCGTGCCGTCGACCCGCCCTCCTGGGGAGCGGGCCGCCGCCCGGCCCGCCACGTCAAGCGGACCTTGACGGCTCGTACGGACGCTGGCGGGTCGGGCGGTGGTCTGCTCGGTTTGCCCGGGTCGGTGGCAGGCGGAATTGGTTCGTTCCGCAACCACCCACGGACCGCGACCCGCCGACACCGCACGCGCTGCGGCACTTCTACGCCTCGGTCCTTCTCGACGCCGGGGAGAGCGTCAAGGCGCTGTCGGAGTACCTGGGCCACGCCGACCCGGGCTTCACCCTGCGCACGTACACGCACCTGATGCCGACCAGCGAGGACCGCAAACGGCGTGCTGTCGACAAGGTGCTCGGGTCACCCTCGGACGGCCTGGCGACGGCCTAACAGCGATCATGGCTACGTTCTCGCAGGTAGCGGGCGGTATCCCTCCAGTTCACCAACTACCGGTAGTCGCTGGTCCGGATCGCGGCCGGATCACCGACCGTCAGCGGACGACGCTGTACCAGTGCGCGGTCTCGCCCGGGAGCGGCATCAACCGCACCCTGGCGCCGCCCGGGTCGTCGAACATGCGCACACCGTCCCCGAGCAGCACCGGCGCGAAGAAGATCAGGATCTCGTCGAGCAGCCCGGCCCGGAGGCACTGCTTGGCGACGTCCGCGCCGAGTATGTTCACGTACTTCTCGCCTGCGGCCTCCTTGGAATGCGCGACGGCGCTGTGCAGGTCGCCGACGAACGTGACGTCCGCGGGTGGCTGGGCCGGCGGTCGGTGGGTCAGGACGAACACCGGCCCGTGGTACCGACCGCCGAACGCGCCCTCGCTGTCGGTGCCGCGATTCGGGTCGTCGCCGCCGAAGGTGCGGTTGCCGGCCAGGATCGCGCCGACGTTGGCCAGTAGACGCTCGGCGGTCGGGTTGTCGCCGGTGAGGTGTTCGGTCAGCCAGGCCATGTCCCCGCCGGGGCCTGCGATGTAGCCGTCGAGCGACGCCACATCGACTCGGATTCCTGAATGTCGGGGCATTCCCCGTCATCGGGACACCCCGACATCACGGAAGTCGAGTCGATCAAGACGTCGGCCGGCCGGGAGGCCGAGTCGATCAAGCGGGGTCAGACGGTGACCGGCTCTTCGGCGCGTACCGCTGAGGTTTCCGCGCGGGCGATGGGCCCGCCGGGCAGCGCGGCGACCGCGGCCCCGACGCCGACCGCGGCCCCGGCGAACAGGAACGCCCACGGCACGCCGCCGGCACGGTCCACGATGAGGCCGGCCACCGCGCCGCCGGCGGCGCTCGCCGCCACCGCGACGGTGACCACCCAGGTGTACGCCTCGTTCAGCATGCCCGTCGGGGCGATCCGGCCGACCAGGGTGTTCTCCAGGGTCAGCGCGGGAGCGATGGTGGCGCCTCCGACGACCAGCGCTACGCCCAGCGCCAGCGGGGTCGGCATCACCGCGAAGACGAAGAAGGTGCCGGCCAGCGCGGCGAGCAGCAGGGCGAACTGCCGGGTCATGTTCGGTGCCGGCCGGCGGACTCCGAACCAGAACCCGCCGATGGCGCTGCCGATCCCCCAGACCGCGAGCAGAAGACCGGCCAGGCTCTCCGGGTCGTCGGTGGTGTGGCCGCTCGCGTACGCCGGAACGATCACCCCGGCGGCGCCGAACGCGATGCCCAGGCCGGCCACGCAGACCAGCAGGGCCGGGAAGCCGGCGACCCGCAGCGGACCGAGCCCTCTGGCGTGGTGCTCGCGCGGGTGTGGACGCCAGCCGCGCATCACCCGGCCCAGCGCCACGGCGGTCGTGCCGACCAGGGTGACCACGGCCGCCCCGATCAGGGCTGCCGCCGCGTCGGCGACCAGCACGAAGCCGGCCACGAGCAGCGGGCCGAGCACGAACACGATCTCGAACAGTGTGGTCTCCGCGGCCAGCGCGGTGTTGCGCAGGGCGTACCGGCCGGAGGCGGGGCCGGTCAGTTCGTTCCAGGCGCCGCGGATGGCGGCGGTGAGCGGCGGATAGGTCGCCCCGGCGATGCCGGCCGCCAGGTAGATGGCCCCGAGGGCGTCCTCGCCCGAACGACTGGCCAGCAGCAGCCCGATGAGCGCCAACGGGTGGGCCACGGCGGTGACCAGGAGGACGGGGCTCGGGCCGACACGGTCGGCGATCCGCCCGGCCACCGGGCTGAGCGCGGCACCGGCCACGGCGTAGATGCCGCCCGCCACGGCGGCGAGGGCGTACCGCCCGGTCACCTGTTCGACCACCAGCAGCAGCGCCAGCGGTGTCATGCCGATCCCGAGTCGCCCGACGATGCCGGTGACCAGCAGCATCGGCGCACCGGGAATCCGCCAGACACCCAGGTACTGACGCAGCGCGGCCACCGTGAACCTCCCGAGGATGTAATGAGCGTGAGCGGTTATGACCCTAACGCCGACGTGCGACGGCAGGTACCGGATATCGCCCCCGACACAGCACTCCGCCCGTACCCGGTGCGACCGGGTACGGGCGGAGCGGGGATCAGCGGGTCAGCGCTGGAACTGCACCGGCCCCGAGTCGGCGGCCATCCGCTCCAGCCGGGCGACCCGGTCCTCCATCTTCGGGTGGGTGGAGAAGAGGGCGGCAACCGCGCCACCGGAGAACGGGTTGGCGATCATCAGGTGGGCGGTGCTGGTGAGCGTGCCCTGGGCCGGCAGCGGGCGTCGGCGGGCCACCGCGTCGATCTTGCGCAGCGCGCTGGCCAGGGCCAGCGGGTCGCGGCTCAGCTCGGCACCCGAGGCGTCCGCCTGGAACTCACGGCTCCGGCTGATCGCCAACTGGATGACGGTGGCCGCGATCGGCCCCAGGATCAGCGTCAGCAGCAGTACGGCCGGGTTCGGCGAATCCTCGTCGTCCCCACCTCCGAGCGGGATGAACCAGGCGATGTTCGCCAGGAACGTGATGATGCCCGCCAGACCGGCCGCCACGCTGGAGATCAGGATGTCGCGGTTGTAGACGTGCGACAGCTCGTGGCCGATCACACCGCGCAGCTCGCGGTAGTCGAGGATCTCGGTGATGCCCTGCGTCACGCAGACCGCCGCGTGCTGCGGGTTACGGCCCGTGGCGAACGCGTTGGGCTGGGCCGTCGGGCTGACGTACAGCCGCGGCATCGGCTGCCGAGCCTCGGCCGCCAACTCACGGACCATCCGGTACAGCTCGGGGAACTGCGCCTCGCTGACCGGTTGCGCACGCATCGAGCGCAACGCGAGCTTGTCGGAGTAGAAGTAGGAAATGCCGTTGATGACCAGAGACAAGAGGACGGCGATGACCAGGCCGCCACTGCCGCCGAACCCGTAGCCCACCGCGAGGATCAGAGCGGTGAGCAGGCCGAGCAGTGCGGCGGTCTTCAGACGGTTGTGGTGCACGATCTCTCCTTCGGTGCACGGATCGCCGGGATCCGCTGACCGGTCCAACAACCCGGTACCCGCCAACCATCCGTCTCAACGCTGAGAGTTCACTGAGATGGAGCCGCAGGTCAGGTCAGCGACCCGCCAGGTCGAGCACCAACTGCGGGGCGACACCGACCACCACGGCGGCCACCGTCGCCACCGCCAGCACCACCGCCACCACACCCACCACGGGTACGGCCACCGCGCCGCCCGCGACAGCCACGCCCGGCGTCGTCGTCGGCGCCCACAGGCCGGCGGTGACGCGCAGGTAGTAGGCCAGCCCGATCACCGCGTTCAGCGCCACCACCAGCGCCAGCCAACCGGCGCCGCCGTCCAGCAGCGCCCGGACCACGGTCACCTTCGCGAACAGCCCGGCCAGCCCCGGCGGCAGACCGGCCAGACCGACCAGCGCGAGACCGAACGCAGCCCCCCGCCACGGGTACCGACGGGCCGTGCCGCGCAGGTCGTCGAGCGTGCCGCCGTCCGCGCCCACCGGACGCAACGCGGTCACCCCGGCGAACGCGCCCAACTCCAGCACCACGAAGAACACGGCGTACGCCACCGCGGCCGCGTACGCCGCGGAGCGTGCCTCACCCGTGCGGCCGGCGGCCAACGCCAACGCGCCCAGCGGGGCGAGGATGTAACCGGCCTGCGCGACGGACGACCAGGCGAGCAGCCGCACCGTACGCCGCTGACGCAGCGCGACCAGGTTGCCGACGGTCATGGTGAGCACCGCGAGCACGGCGAGCACCGGACCGGTCTGCTCGGCCGGCAGCGCCCGCTGCACCACCGCCAGCAGCGCGACGAGGCCACCCAGCTTCGACGCCGTGGACAGGTACGCCGCCACCGGCAGCGGCGCCCCGTCGTAGGTGGCCGGCGCCCAGGCGTGGAACGGCACCGCCGCCACCTTGAAGGCCAGCCCGACCAGCAGCAACGCCACCGCGGCGGTGGTCAGCGGCAGGCCCCGCAGCTCCGGGCGCTCGGCCAACAGCGCGCCGAGCCGGTCCAGGTGCAGTCCGCCGGTCACCGCGTACAGCAGCGCCGCGCCGAGCAGCGTCACGGTCGTGGCCACCACGCTGACCACGAAGAAGGTCACCGCCGCCTCGGCGCTGGCCAGACTCCCCCGACGCAGTCCCACCAGCACGTACAGCGGCAGGGTCAGGGTCTCCAGGGCGACGATCAGGGTGATCAGGTCGCCGGCCGCGCCGAGCACCACACCGCCGGTCATCGAGCAGGCCAGCAGGAAGCAGTACTCCCCCACCGGCGACCGCCCCGCCCGCAGCGCCGGCGCGGACAACCCGAGCACGCCCAGGGTCAGCAGCGCCACCACCGCGCCGACCAGGGCCGCCCGGCCGCCGAAGATCCAGGAGCAGTCGGCACCGACGCAGAACGTCCGCCGTTCCCCGACCGCGCCGACCGCGGCGGAACCGACGGCGGTGCCGAGCGCGCCGAGCGCCGCCACCACGACCGTGGCCCGGGGCCGCGCCAGCAGCAGGTCGGTGACCAGCACCAGGACGGCGGTGCCGGCGGCCAGGTAGGCCGGCAGCAGCGCGACGCTGTCCACGTTCTGCACCGCGCTCATGGGAGCACCACCCCCACGAGGGCGTCGACGGGCGCCTCGGCGACGCCGAGGACCAGCGCCGGTGCCAGCCCGATGGCCAGCGCCAGCAGCACCAGCGGCACCCACGCGGTCAGTTCCGCACCGGCCAGGCCGGCGCCGACCCCGCCGACCGCCGGACTCGGCCGCCCGTGCGTGACCTGGCGCAGCAACCGCAGGAAGTACGCGGCGGTGAGCGCACCACCGATCGCCGCCAGCACCCCGAGGGTCGTCCACAGCGGGCCGCCCACCTGCAGCGCCGCGACCACCGCGAACGCCTCGCCCCAGAAGCCGGCCAACCCGGGCAGGCCGAGCGACGCGACCGCCGCGAACGCGAGCAGACCGGCCAGCC
Organism: Micromonospora parastrephiae; assembly: GCF_016802865.1. GTDB lineage: Bacteria > Actinomycetota > Actinomycetes > Mycobacteriales > Micromonosporaceae > Micromonospora > Micromonospora parastrephiae. The sequence goes on from NZ_JAEVHM010000026.1 coordinate 45,151, forward strand.
GGGGCGCGGTCTCCCGCAGCCCGGACAGCTCCGCGAGACTGCCCGTGCCGGTACGGTCCTTCACGGCGCCGGCCAGGAAGAACAACAGACCGGTGATCACCCCGTGCGCGACATTGCCGATCAGCGCCGCCTGGATGCCGGTGGCGGTCAACGTGGCGACGCCCAGCAGCACGAAACCCATGTGCCCCACGCTGGAGTACGCGATCAGCCGTTTGACGTCCGCCTGGGCCAGGCACACCAGCGAACCGACCAGGATCGCGGCGACGGCCAGCACGCCCAGCACCGGAGCCGCCCAGCGCGCACCCTCCGGGGCGACCCCCACCGCCACTCGGATCAGGCCGTACGTGCCCATCTTGAGCAGCACCCCGGCCAGCACGACACTGCCCACCGTGGGCGCCTGGGTGTGCGCGTCGGGCAGCCACGAGTGCAGCGGCCAGAGCGGGCTCTTCACCGCGAAAGCCAACGCCAGCAAGGTGAACGCGGCCAGTTGGGTGCCCCGGGACAACCCGTCGCCACCGGTCAGCGCCACCACGTCGGCGGTGCCGGCGGCCGCCACCACCACGTACACGCCGACCAGCAGCAGCACCGACCCGAACAGGGTGTACAGCGCGAACTTGCGGGCCGCCCGACGCCGGTCCGCGCCACCCCAGCCGGCGATGATCGCGTACATCGGCAGCAGGACGACCTCGAAGAAGAGGAAGAACAACACCAGGTCCAGGGCGAGGAACGTGCCCAGGATGCCCACCTCGACCACCAGCAATAGCGCCACCAACGCCCGGCCGCTGCCGCCGTCGGGCACCCGCCACATCGTGTACGCGCAGCAGAGCAGGGTGAGCAGCGCGGTCAACACCACCAGCGGCCAGGAGATGCCGTCGACACCGAGGTGGAAACGCAACTCAAGGCCGGGCACCCAGGGCAGGTCGAGCTGATGCCAGGGCCGCACCGCCGGCGCGCCGGCCGACCACGCCACCCAACTCCGCCCACCGAAGACCAGCGGCACCGCGGCCAGCAGGGTCAACGCCGCCGCGACCGTGCCGACCAGCCGGGCCGCCCGATCCCGGGGTGTCGCCGCCACCGCGACGGCGCCGAGCGCCGGCACCGCCAGGACGGCCACCAGCAACACCTGCCCGAAACTCATCGGACCGCCTTTGTTCGCGACTGCGGGGCTCGCAACCCCGGCTCACTCCTCGCGCTCACCGGACTCCTCCGATCAGGGCGGCGGCCAGCCCGATCAACAGCGCGCCGCCAGCACACCGGCGGCGGCCCGGGGCAGCGCCGCCCGGTGCCAGCGCGGCCAGCCCGGCGCCCAGCCCGGAC
>NZ_JAEVHM010000260.1 GCF_016802865.1 Micromonospora parastrephiae
CTCTGCCGCCGGCGCGGCCTCTGTCGGCGCGGGCTCGGCTGTCGGCGCGGGCTCGGCTGTCGGCGCCGGCTCTGCCGTCGGCGCGGCCTCTGGGGTTGACGTCGAGTCGGGTGACGTGTCGGGTGCCGGAGTGGGATCGGGAGCGGGTCTGGGGCCCGGGTGGGGTCCGGCGGTGAGCTGGCGGCAGGTTCGGCCCCGGTCATGGCGACGTCCTTTGTTGATCAAGGGGAAGGCGTGACTGTATCAAGGCCGGGTACGGAACGTGACCCCGTTTTCGACCGGCCGCGACCCGTGCCGGCACAGGTCGTGGCCGGCCGCACCTCGAAGGACGCGCGTGCCGAAGCGGTGACCACCCTCCCCGATGGGGGGCCGTGTACGTGCCACGCGATGATGGGCGCGTGCAGGACACCGTCGCCGTCGCGCTGATCACCGCACTGTCCACGTTGGCCGCCGCCGCCCTCACCGGGCTGATCGGCGCGCTCAGCACCCGCCGGCAACTGGCCCACCAACTCGCCGTCGCCCGGCTGGAGAGTGCCGAGCAGCGGGCGACGCGTCGGGACGAGCTGCGTCGGGACGCGTACGTCGGGTTCCTCAGCGCCTGCGACCAGGCGTACCGGCAGTTGGACCGACGGTGGCTGGAGGCCGGCGGCAACGAGCCGAGGCCCGGCTACGACGAGGCGTACTCGGCGATGCGCGCCGTGGACGAGGCGTACAACCTGGTGTTGCTGGAGGGGCCGGCGGACGTCGCGGCGGCGGCCCGGTCGGTGCTGGCCAGCCTCACGGCGGAGTACGCCGACCAGCGTCGGCTCGGTGACGAGCCGGACGACTCCGCGGTTCCGCTGCGTGACCGGCACCGGGAACGATGGCTCGCCGCGATCGAGGAGCGGACCAGGCGCAGGATTTCGTTCGTCGACGTCGTACGTCCGGTGTTGGACCGGGAGGGGTGACGCGGACGAGCGGGAGGCCGGACGGCGCCGGGTGGTGACCCGGCGCCGAAGCGGTCCTCAGCTGGTGAAGCCCCCGTCCACGTTGACCACCGCGCCGGTCACGTAGCCCGCCTCGGGGCTGGCCAGGTGCGCGACGGTGGCCGCGATGTCGGCGGGGCGTGCGAAGCGGCCGACGGCGGTGAATCCGGTGATGGCCGCCGCGTTCGGTCCGTCCGCCGGGTTGGCGTCGGTGTCCGTGGGCCCGGGGTTGACCAGGTTGACGGTGATGCCCCGCGGCCCCAGTTCGCGCGCCAGCCCCCGGGTCAGCCCGAGCAGAGCGGTCTTGCTCATCGCGTAGAGCGCCAGCCCGGAAAAGACCGCCCGTTCACCGACGTTGCTGCCGATGCTGATGATCCGTCCGCCGTCGCCCAGGTGTCGCAGCGCCGCCCGGACGGCGACGTACGGTGCCCGGACGTTCACCGCGATGGTCTGCTCCACCTCCGCCATGCCGAGCTCTTCGGTGGCGCCGAACGGGAACACCGCGGCGTTGTTCACCAGGATGTCCAACCGGCCCATCTCGGCGGCGGCCCGGTCGACCGCGCCCAGCACGGCGCCCGGATCGGCGCCGTCGGCCCGGACGGCCAGAGACCGTCGGCCCAGCGCCTCGATCTGCTTCACCACGAGCGCGGCTCGCTCCGCGTCGTGCCGATAGGTCAGCACCACGTCGGCTCCGTCCTGTGCCAGGCGCAGCGCGATGCCGGCCCCGATGCCCCGGGAGCCTCCGGTCACCAGGGCGACCCTGTCGTCGAGTGTCGTCGTCATGCGAACGATCATCTGGCGGCGCCGGCCTGCCGTCTGGCGGCCATCGGACCCCTCGTTCGCACCGCGAGGTCCGTAAACCGCTCGGACGGGCGTCGTTCTATGCTCGGGACGGGCACAGGTGGGGGAGGGTGCGTGGAGCTGTCCGGCATCGACGCGGTGTTGTTCGACATGGACGGCACCCTGGTTGACTCCGACGCCGCCGTGGAGCGGGCCTGGCAGCGATGGGCCGCCGAATACGGGGCGGACCCCACCGCTGCGCTGGCCATCGCGCACGGCAGCCCCGCCGACCGTACGGTTCGCCGGCTGCTCCCGTGGCTGGACGACACCGCGGTCGCCGCTGCGTCGGCACGCCAACTGGCGTTGCAGTACGACGACCTGTCCGACGTCACGGCCACCCCCGGTGCCCACGAGCTGCTGCTGACGCTGGTCCGGCTGGGGTTGCCCTGGGCGGTGGTGACCAGCGCCGACGCCCGACTGGCCGTGGCCCGGCTCGGTGCCGCTGGCATCGAGCCTCCCGTGCTGGTCACGGTCGAGGACGTCAGCGCGGGCAAGCCGGACCCGGAGGGGTACCTGCGGGCCGCCGCGCTGCTCGACGTGTCGCCGGCGCGCTGCCTGGTCGTCGAGGACGCCGAGGTCGGGCTGGAGGCAGGGCGCGCGGCAGGCGCGATGACCGCGGCGCTGAAGGGACTCGACGGCGACGTGCGCCTCGACGACCTGGCGCAACTGGCGCGACAGCTGGTGTCGGCTCCGGCGTCGCCCTGACCGGCCACGGTCGCCACGGTCCGGCGGCGTGACCTCGGCTCCACGAGCCCGCTCCGGCGAGACCCCACCCGCCCGTCCTGACTGATCATGATGGTGGCGGGCATTGTCGAGATCCGACGCCGGCTGGACCCGGCACAGGGGGGAGGTCCGGTGACGTTGACGTTGACGCCGATGACCGAGCAGGAGTTGGCCCGGCTGCGTGAGCCGCTGGAGCGGGCGTACGCCGAGGAACTGGCGGAGCACCGGGGGTTCACCCCGCAGGCCGCCCTGGAGCACTCCGCGCGCCAGCTTCGGGAACTGCTGCCGGCGGGCGCGGCCACCGGGACGGCGCTGCTGCGCATGGCCCGGCTCGGCGACACCGAGGTCGGCTGGATCTGGGTGACCCTGCCGGGAAGCCCCGGCGCGAGCGACACCCGCCGGGCCTGGATCCACAACATCGAGGTGGATCCCGCGCACCGGGGACGGGGACACGCCCGGCGGATGATTCAGCTGATGGAGGGGGAACTGGCCCGGCTCGGCGTGCCCGAGCTGGGACTGAACGTCTTCGGTACGAACACCGTGGCGATCGGGCTCTACCGCAGTCTGGGTTTCGAGGTCACCGCGCAGCAGATGGCGAAGCGGATCGACCCGGCGGGCTGAGCCGGCGCGGGGGCGGTCTCCCCGGCAGGACTGTTCACCTGCCGAGCGGGAAATCCGCGCGGACCGCACCTGGGGAGGAGCGACGGATGACGCATGGCGCCGGACTGACCATCGGTGTGCTTGGCTCGTACGGTGGCCGAAACCTCGGCGACGAGGCGATCCTCACCGGCCTGCTGACCGATCTGCGCACGCAGGAACCGAATGCCCGGATCATCGTCTTCTCCCGTGACCCGGAGCACACCCGGGCCGCCCACCCGGACGTCGAGGCGGTGCCCTGGGAGGGCGTCAGCCGTACCGACTCCGCTCTGGTGCTGGCCCAGCTCGACCTGCTCATCCTCGGCGGCGGCGGGATCCTCTACGACCGGGAGGCCCGCCGCTACCTGCGGGTCGTCCGGGTCGCCCAGGAACGTGGCCTACCCCTGATCACGTACGCGGTGGGGGTCGGGCCGCTCAGCGACGGGGTGGACACCGGCATGGTCCGGGAGACGCTGGCCGGCGCCACCCAGGTCACCGTCCGTGACCAGGAGTCCCGGATGGTGCTGGAGGAGGCCGGACTGCTCAACCCGATCACGGTCACCGCCGACCCGGCCTTCCTCCTCCAGCCGGCCGACTTCCCGGCCCACCTGCTGAGCGAGGAGGGTGTGCCGGCCGGCAAGCGGCTGGTCGGCATCAGCGTGCGGGAGCCGGGCCGGGCGGCCGAGCGCCTCGACGTGGACGGCTACCACCGGCTGCTGGCGCAGATCGGTGACTTCCTGGTGCACCGGATCGACGCGTACGTGTTGTTCGTGCCGATGGAGCGCGACGACATCCGGCACTCCCACGGGGTGCTGTCGCACATGGTCGCCGCCGAGCGGGGGCGGATCCTGCACGGCACGTACTCGCCGGAGCAGGTGCTCGGGCTGATGCGCCACTTCGACCTGGCCGTCGGGATGCGCCTGCACTTCCTGATCTTCGCGGCGATGGTCGGCACACCGTTCCTGCCGCTGCCGTACGCCGGCAAGGTCTTCGACCTGGCCCAGCGGCTCGGCGTGCCGGCGCTGCGCGGCGTGGAGCGGGAGGTCGAGGGCCCTCTGCTGGCCGAGGTCGACCGGCTGTGGGACGAGCGGGAGGAGCGTGCCGAGGCCACCGCCCGACGGGTGGCGGATGTCTGCGAGCAGGCCCGGGGCACCTCCGACGTCACCCGTGGCGTGCTGGACAGCCTGCGCAGCCAGACCCTGGCCCGGGTCTGATCCGGCCGGTCACATGGCCGGCCCGGTCCACCGGTAGCGCCACTCGCGGGACTCCTCATGGGCGCTTTCCAGCTCGTAAATCTGCGCCTGGGCCAGGCCACCGGGCCCGAGGTGGTGGTGGGTCAGCGGCGGACGGCCATTGCTGTCCAACTCGACGGTGACGGTCTCACCGTCCGCCGTGCCGCCGACGAGCAGGATCTGCACCGATGAAGCCATGCGCCCATCCTGCCTGTCGTGCCGGCCGCTCGCAGCCGATAGCGGGGCAGCGCAGCCACCCGTCGCGCCACTAGGGTCGGCGGATGGAGCAGACAATCGATCCGACGCTCGGCCCGGTGCTGGCCCGCGCCGGCGACGAGCGGGCCGTTCTGGACTCGTTCCTCGACTTCCACCGTGCCGTGGTGCTGCGCAAGGTGCGCGGCCTGGCCGACGCCGACGCGCGCCGCAGGTTGGTGCCGTCGGCGACAACGCTCGCCGGGCTGGTCAAGCACCTGACCCTCGTCGAGCGGAACTGGTTTCCGACCCTGCTGGCCCCCGAGCCCGGCGACGTCTACCTGACCTCGGAAGAGGACGCGGTGGCGAGCTTCGTCCTCGGCGAACAGGACACCGTGGCCGGCCTCGTCGAGGCGTACGAGCGGGCCTGCGCCCGGTCCCGGGAGGTCGTCGCGCGGTTCGATCTCGACCATGTGGTGCCGCACCCGCAACTCGGCGAGGTGTCGGTGCGCTGGATCCTGGTGCACATGATCGAGGAGACGGCCCGGCACGCCGGGCACGCCGACATCCTGCGGGAGTTGACCGACGGCACCACCGGGGCGCTCTGAGCCCGGCGCGTCCGCCACGGCGTCGGCGGGCGCGTGCCGTCAGCCGGTGGGCAGCAGACCCGGCGGGTACTCCATGCCGTCGTGGGTGCAGGCTGTGGCGGCGCCCGCCCGGGTCGACCAGGTTCACCGACCGTCGCGACGCTAGCCCACCGGGGCCGCCTATCCTGGGCGCGGGCGGCGACGAGGGGGAGTACGTGCTGGTCATCCACGGGCTGTGGGAGCCCTGCGACGGCTCGACCGCCGGGCTCGCCGTCTGGGCCGAGGACAGCGCCGCGCCACCCGCTCCGGCCCGCTCCGGCCGGTCGCCCCGGGAGCGCCCGCACCCCTTCGGCCGCCGGGCACACCGATTTGGCCGCCGCCCTCGCCGACGCCGCCGAGCCGGCCCGTGCGGACACCGTGCTTCTCACCCTGCCCACCCGGGCGGGCGCGCCGACCGACTCACCCGAGCTGATCCGGACCGCCGTCGCACCCCCGGCCCGTGGCCGGCTCACCCTGGCCGGGTGGCGGGTCCCCGTGCTGGTGTACGCCCCGGACGACGCGCTGCCGCTCCTGCGCGCCCTGGAGGAACTCCCGGCGGTGCCCGGGGCGACCCTGCGCCACCTCGCCGAGCTGGCCGACTTCGCCGCCGACCTGGTGACCCGGGGTCGCGTCCTCCCGGGCGTCAGCACGACGACGGTGCCCGGCGCGCGGGCGGTGTGGCGCCCGCTGCTGACCGGCACCGACGCCGGCTGGGCGCGGTCGCTGGCGCTGGCCCCTGCC
>NZ_JAEVHM010000261.1 GCF_016802865.1 Micromonospora parastrephiae
CTCTCGGCCCGTCCGCGCCGCCGATCCATCCAGAGCCCTACCCGCCCGCGGGGGTGACTATGCCCGCCCGCCTGAAGTGCGCAGCTCGTCCGGCCGAGGCGCCGGCAGCAGGTCGCCCAGCAGTTCGGTCAGGACGGTGAGGCCGTCCGGGCTGAGCACCGACTCCGGGTGGAACTGCACACCGGCGAAGCCCTGCCCGCGCAGCGCGTGCACCGCCCCGTCGCGCGCGTCCCGGGCCAGTTCGACCGGCCCGTACGCGGTGTCCAGCCGATCCGCTCCGGCGCGGGCGGTGAACGTCGAGTAGAAGCCCACCCGGCGGGCCCGACCGAACAGCGACACCTCCCGCTGCAACCCCTGGTAGGGCGCGTCCCGGCGGTGCAGAGGCAGCCCCAGCAGCCCGGCCAGCACCTGATGGCCGAGGCAGACCGCGAGGGTCGGTTGGCCGTCCGCGAGCAGTCCGGTCAGCAGCTCGCGCAGCGCCACCATCTTCGGCTCGTTTGGGCTGCCCGGGTCACCCGGTCCGGGTCCGGCCACCACCAGGTCGTAGTCGTCGACCGGGCCGCCGGCGTGCCACGGCCGCAGGGTGACCGTCAGACCCAACGCGCCCAGTTGGTGGGCCAGCATGCCGGTGAAGGTGTCCTCGGCGTCCACGATCAACGCCCGTCGGCCGACCAGCCCGGGCAGGCCCGGTGCGTCCGGTGCCCGCTGGTCCAGCCAGAACCGTGCCAGCGGCGCGTTACGCGCGGCCAGCGCGTCGCGTACCGCGGGGTCGTCGGCCAGCCGCGTGACCGGCCCGCCGTCGCCGGCGGGCGCCGCCGGACCGAGGCCGAGCGCGGCCAGCACCCCGGCGGCCTTGGCGTGCGTCTCGGCCACCTCGCCGTCCGCCGTCGAATGCCGGACCAGGGTGGCGCCGACCGGCACCCGCAGCCGGCCGGTGGGGGAGATCTCGGCGGTACGGATCAGGATCGGCGCGTCCAGCGTCTGCCGGCCGGCCTCGTCGTGACCGAGCAGGGCCAGTACGCCCGCGTAGTAGCCCCGGCCGCGACCCTCGTGTCGGGCGATCACCCGGCAGGCGTTCTCCATGGGGCTTCCGGTCACGGTCGGCGCGAACATCGTCTCGCGCAGCACCTCCCGCACGTCGCGGGTGCCGCGCCCGGCGAGCAGGTACTCGGTGTGCGCGAGGTGGGACATCTCCTTCAGGTACGGGCCGATCACCTGGCCGCCGTGCTCGGCCACGGTGGCCATCATCTTCAGCTCCTCGTCGAGCACCATGTACAGCTCCTCGACCTCCTTGGGGTCGGCGAGGAAGCGCAGCAGCGCCGCCCGGTCCGGTACGCCACCGGCGGCTCGGAAGGTGCCGCTGATCGGGTTCATCATCACCAGCCCGTCGTCGACGCTGACGTGCCGCTCCGGGCTCGCGCCGACCAGCGTCCGGGTGCCGGTGTGCACCACGAACGTCCAGTACGCGCCGCGCTCGGCGACCAGCAGCCGACGCAGCGCGGCCAGCGCCGCCACCAGCGGCGGGCCCTGCACGGTGGCGTTCAGGGTGCGGTGGATGACGAAGTTGGCGCCCTCGCCGTGCCCGATCTCCTCGGCCAGCACCCGGCCCACGATCTGCGCGTACTCCTCGTCGGTGACGTCGAACGCCGCGTCGACGGCACGGACCGGCTCGTCGGGCAGTTCGGCCAGGACGTCGGCCAGGGGAATGCGCCGGTGCTCGCGGATCTGGAGGCATTCCAGCGGGGCGCCGTCGTCGACGCAGGCGAAGCCGCGTTCGGCGATCTGCCGGAACGGCACCAGGGCCAGCGTCCGCGCCCCGGGCGTGTCCTGCGGCAGCGGAATGTCCGCCAGGCGGTCGACGGTGTCGACGAGGCCGGTGAACAGCTCCAGCTCGTCCGCGCCGTCGCGGCGCAGCAGCGCGAAGGGGCCCGGATCGGCACCGCGGGTCACGGCGGCGAGCAGGTCGGTCAGGTGGGTCATCGGAATCTCCGTCGGGCCGGGCGCCGCCGGTCGGGGCGGCCATCCGGGCCGGAGATCCGGCGGCCGCCTCGGTGGCGGCCGCGTGGATGGAGCTACGCGCGGGGGGTGGCCGCCGGGTCGGCGGGCCACCAGGAGGTTGGATGCGCGAGCATGTGATCCACCCTACGCGCCCGCGGGCGCGTTGGCACCGGGTAACTTGACCGGCGATGAACATTCTCGCGCTCGACCTGGGCACCTCCTCGGTACGCGGGCTGGTGCTGGACGCGGACACCCAGCCGCTGCCCGGTGCCCTGGCGCGCCGGAAGGTCAGCCTCGCCATCGGCGACGACGGCACCGGCACGCTGTCCGGTCCCGGCTACCTGGCCTGCCTGATCGAGTGCCTCGACGAGCTGGCCGACGGGGGTCACCTGCACGACGTCGACCTCGTGGCGGTCTCCGCCCAGTGGCACTCGGTGCTTCCGCTGGACCGCGACGGCACCCCGCTGGGCCCGGTCGTCACCTGGCTGGACACCCGGCCGACGCCGGTCCACGGGGTAGCCGGGCCGGCCGACGCGGACGACTTCCACCAGCGCACCGGGTGCTGGTGGCACCGCTCGTACTGGTCGGTGCGGCTGCCCTGGCTGCGCGAGCAGTCCGGCACCCCGATCGCCCGGTTCGTCGGCCTGCCCGAGTACGTGCTGGGCCAGCTGCTGGAGGCGGTGCCCATGTCGGTCTCCCAGGCCTCCGGCACCGGCCTGCTGGACCTGGGCAGCATGCGCTGGGACGAGGAGGCCCTGGCGCTGGCCGGGGCGCGACCGCAGGACCTGCCACCCCTGGGCGAGCTGGACTGGCACGGCCGCCTGCGGCCCGAGCAGGCCCGACGCTGGCCGCAGCTGGCGCGCGCACGGTGGTCACCGCCGGTGGGCGACGGCGCGGCCTCGAACGTCGGGTCGGGCTGCGTCGACCCGAGCCGGGCCGCGGTCACCGTGGGCACCTCCGCGGCGGTACGACTGATGCAGCGGATCCCCGCCGGTGAGCCGCTGCCCCGGCTGCCCGAACAGCTCTGGCGCTACCGGGTCGACCACGACCACGTGGTGACCGGTGCGGCCTACTCCAGCGGCGGCAACCTGTTCGCCTGGGCCGACCGGGAGCTGCGGCTGCCCCGGGGCGCGGAACTGGACGCGGCGCTGGCGCTGGTGCCGGCGGGTGGCGGTCGACCGGCCGACCCCCGCTTCGGCGGCGACCGGGCGCCCGGGCTGGCCCCGGCGGGCTCCGGCGAACTGGGCGGGCTCAGCTTCAGCACCACCGCCGTCGACATCCTGGCTGGACTGATGCAGGGGCTGTGCGGGCTGGTCGCCGACGACCTGGCCGTGCTGGAGTCCACGGTCGACAAGCCGGTCGCAGTGGTGCTCGGCGGGGGCGCGGTGGCCGCCTCGGTGTGGTGGCGGCAGGCGTTCGCCACCGCGCTCGCGCCGCGACCGGTGTCGCACCAACGCAACCCGGAGATCGGTGCCACCGGGGCGGCGTTGGTGGCGCTGGGCCGGTTCGGAGACGCGGTGGAGCTCGCCGACATCGGCCGGACGGACGAGCTGGTGTTACCGACGACGGCAGGACGTTCCCACCCGCAGTATCCTTCCTGAACTTCCGTTCCGTTCGGGCCGTTGACAGCGCTCCCGAGCCTGGTTGGATGGACTGCGCTCCCCGGACCGCGGTGGACGCGGTAGGACGAGGAGGCAGGGTGGCGGCAGGTCCCGACCCGGCGAACGGCACGGTGTCGAACCATCGCCGGCGTCGCTTCGACGTCCGGGTCGTTCCCCATCGACGTCGGTCCCCGTTCCGACTGCGGGACTGGCGGATGAGCACCAAACTGGCCACCGTGCTGGTGGTGCCGTCGGTGGCGTTCCTGGTGCTCGCCGGCGTGCAGACCAGCGCCCTGGTGGGACGGACGACGGCGTTGAACGACTTCGCCCGGCAGGTCGGCATCGGCCGGCAGATCACCGCGGCGGTGCACCAGCTCCAGCAGGAGCGGGACCGTACGGCGGGGGAGCTGGGCGAGCTGCGCCGAGGCGCCGACCGGGACGCCGCGGCCAGCACGCTGAAGCCGTTGCAGGCGGCCGCGGACCGGGCGATGGCCGACCTGAGTCGGGCGGCCCAGCCGCTGGCCGACGCCGACGCGTCCTGGCGGGTGGCGTTCTCCGAGGCGCAGGAGGCGTACGACCAGGTGATCGACATCCGTCCGGCGATCCCGCCGGCGGTGCTCAGCAACGACACCATCCTGAGCAACTACCACCGCGCCGTGGGCGCGTTGCTCGACCTGCTCGCCGAGCCCACACCGGGGCAGGACCAGGCGGCGTTGAGCGACGCGGTGCTGCGCTACGTGCAACTGGCGCGGGTCAAGGAGCTGTCCTCCCGGGTCCGGTCCCAGTTGTACGGCGCCGCCCGCGCCGGCAGGTACGGCACCGAGGACCGGGTGCTCCTCGCCGACCTGCGCGCCCAGCAGTTGACCGCCCTCGGCGCGTTCCGGGTGGCCGCCACCACCGACCAGATCCGCCGGTACGACGAGACCTCGGTGGATCCGACGTTCGTGGTCGCCACCCAGTTGGAGGAGCGCAGTCTTCCGGCCGGGAACGCCGCGCCCGAGGTGCTGCCCGCGGAGCAGTGGTGGTCGGCCAGTCAACAGCGCCAGGAGCTGCTGCGGCAGGTCGAGGCCGGGGTGCTGGACGACGCCGTGCGGCAGGCCGACGACGCCAGCTCCGGGCAGCTGCGGACCACCCTGCTGGTGGTCGGCGGGATCGTCGCGGTGCTGTTGGTCGCCCTGTTGATCTCACTGCTCGTCGGTCGGTCGGTCGCCCGGTCGATGCGGCTGCTGCGCAGCCAGGCGTTGCGGATCGCGCAGGTGGAGCTGCCGGACGCGCTGGACCGGCTGCGGACCGTCACCGGCGGGGTGTCGCCCATCGAGGTCGCCCCGGCGGTGGTCCGTTCGCTCGACGAGATCGGCGAGCTGGCCGAGGCGTTCGTCGCGGTGCACCGCAGCGCCGTCACGGTCGCCGTGGAGCAGGCCATGATGCGGCGCAACGTCAACGCGATGTTCGTCAACCTGGCCCGGCGCAGCCAGGTGCTGGTGGAACGCCAGCTGGAGCTGCTGGACGACCTGGAGCGCGAGGAGAGCGACCCGGACCAGCTGGAGAACCTGTTCAAACTGGACCACCTGGCCGCTCGTATGCGCCGTAACGACGAGAGCCTGCTGGTGTTGGCCGGCACCGATTCCACCCGCCGGTGGAACCGGCCGGTCGGCCTGGGCGCGGTGCTGCTCGCCGCCGCCGCCGAGATCGAGCAGTACCAGCGGGTCCGGATCGAGCCGGTGGGCGACGTGTACGTGGTCGGGCACGCCGTGGGTGAGCTGGTGCACATGTTGGCCGAGGTGTTGGAGAACGCCACCGCGTTCTCCGCCCGGACACCCTGGTCGTGGTGGACGTGCGGCTTGAGGCATCCGGTGCGCTGGTCGAGATCGTGGACCGTGGCCTGGGCATGAGCCCAGCGGCGCTGGCCGAGGCGAACGAGGTGCTGGCCAGCCCGCCGGCCGCGGACGTGGCGGCGGTCGAGCGGATGGGTCTGTTCGTGGTGAGCCACCTGGCCGCCCGTCTGGGCGTGCGGGTGCGACTCGACGGGGGGGCAGGACGGCCTGGTCGCCCGGCTCGCGTTGCCGGCCGCGCTGCTGGCGCCGGCGAGCGGGGTGGAGGTGGATCCGCCGGCGCCGGCCCGGATGTTGGCCGCGAGCGCCACCCGGGGCGTGGGCGGGCAGCGGCAGCCGGCGACTGCGCGGACGGACCAGACGCCGGGTGTGGCGTCGCTGGATCTGCCGGTGGCCGGTCGTCCGCCGGTGAACGCCGTACCACGTCAGGCCCGGCCGGTGCCCGGTACGAGCCGAGGACGTGCTCGCCCCGGCCGCCCCCGGCGGGTGCCGGGGGGCGGC
>NZ_JAEVHM010000262.1 GCF_016802865.1 Micromonospora parastrephiae
GGGCAGCTTCACCCAGACGCAGCGGCTGTTGCAGTGGCGGGAGAAGGCCGTCGAGCCGCCGGGCGACGCCCGCTCCGAACTGTGGTTCTTCTACCACCTCGGGCGCAAGCTGCGGGAGAAGCTGGCCGGCTCGCAGCTGCCGCGTGACCGGGCCCTGCTCGACCTCACCTGGGACTACCCCACGCACGGCCCGAACGCCGAGCCGAGCGCCGAGGCGGTCCTGCGTGAAATCAACGGGTACGACGTGACGACCGGCCGTCCACTGTCCAGCTTCGCCGAGGCCCGCGCGGACGGCTCCACCGCGATCGGCTGCTGGATCTACACGGGGGTGTACGCCGACGGCGTCAACCAGGCGGCCCGGCGCAAGTCCCGACACGAGCAGGACTGGGTGGCCGCCGAGTGGGGCTGGGCCTGGCCGGCGAACCGTCGCATCCTCTACAACCGGGCCTCCGCCGACCCGGACGGCAACCCGTGGAGCGAGCGCAAACGCTACGTCTGGTGGGACCCGGACAAGGGCGAGTGGACCGGCTACGACGTGCCGGACTTCGAGAAGACCAAGCCGCCGTCGTACCGGCCGCCGGCCGGAGCGTCCGGGCCGGAGGGCATTGCCGGCGACGACCCGTTCGTCATGCAGGGCGACGGCAAGGGCTGGTTGTACGCGCCCAGCGGTGTCCTGGACGGGCCGCTGCCCACGCACTACGAGCCGGTCGAGTCGCCGGTGCGCAACCCGCTTTACCGTCAGCAGGCCAACCCGACCCGCAAGATGTACGCGCATCCGGTGAACTCGGTGAACCCGAGCCCGCCGGAGGAGCACAGTCAGGTGTTCCCGTACGTGTTCACGGTCAGCCGGCTCACCGAGCACCACACCGCCGGCGGGATGAGCCGTACCGTCTCGCCCCTGGCGGAGCTGCAACCGGAGATGTTCGTCGAGGTGTCACCGGAGTTGGCGGCCGAACGGGGGCTCGACCACCTGGGCTGGGCGCACCTGGTCAGCGGTCGTGCGGTGATCGAGGCGAGGGTGCTGGTGACCGATCGGCTCACCCCGCTGCGGGTGGACGGTCGGATCATCCACCAGGTGTGGTTGCCGTACCACTTCGGTTTCGAGGGTCTGGTGACCGGTGACTCGGCCAACGACCTGTTCGGCATCAGCCTGGACCCGAACGTGCTGATCCAGGAGAGCAAGGTCGGCACCTGCGACGTCCGGCCCGGTCGTCGTCCCACGGGGCCGGCGTTGCTGGACCTGGTCGCCGACTACCAGCGGCGGTCGGGGAACCGGGGCCACCACTACCCACCGTTGGTCACGACCGACGTCGCCGACAGCAGCAGCGACCAGGAGGCCTGACCGATGCCCCACGCCAACGCCCTGTACGGACCCCTCGATCCGGCACCCGACGCCGGCTACGAGAACGCGCCGCCGCGGATGGGGTTCTTCACCGACACCAGCGTCTGCATCGGCTGCAAGGCCTGCGAGGTGGCGTGCAAGGAGTGGAACGGCGTCCCGGAGAGTGGCCTGGACCTGCTGGGCATGTCGTACGACAACACCGGCGCGTTGACCGCGAACTCGTGGCGGCACGTCGCGTTCATCGAGCAGCCCCGCCCGGCCGATGTGCTCGGTGAGCCGGTCGCGACGGCTCCGGGCCCGGAGTTCCTCGGGATGCCGGGTGCGCAGCCGCCGGGGCGGGGCAGCGGCGCCGAGGGGCGCACCGATTTCCGCTGGTTGATGATGTCGGACGTCTGTAAGCACTGCACCCACGCGGCCTGTCTGGACGTGTGCCCGACCGGTTCTCTGTTCCGCACCGAGTTCGGGACGGTGGTGGTGCAGGAGGACATCTGTAACGGTTGTGGTTACTGCATTTCGGCGTGTCCGTACGGGGTGATCGACCAGCGTAAGGGTGATGGTCGGGCGTGGAAGTGCACGCTGTGCTATGACCGGTTGGGTGCGGGGATGACACCGGCGTGCGCGCAGGCGTGTCCGACGGAGTCGATCCAGTACGGGCCGCTGGAGGAGTTGCGGGAGCGGGCCGCCGCGCGGGTCCAGACGTTGCATGAGCGGGGGGTGCCCGAGGCGCGGTTGTACGGGGAGGACCCGAACGACGGTGTGGGTGGCGACGGTGCGTTCTTCCTGCTTCTGGACGAGCCCGAGGTGTACGGGCTGCCACCCGACCCGATCGTGACCACCCGCGACCTGCCGGCGATGTGGAAACGCGCCGGTCTCGCGGCTCTCGCCATGGCGGCGGCCACCGTCGCCGCGTTCGTCGGAGGTTCCTCGTGAGTCCGCACCGTCCTGAGGTGGGCGACCTGTTCCGCCGATTCCGGGACCGGCTGACCGCCGAGGGGTCCGACCGGTTGGGTGTCCCGCCGGAGGCGGGCGTCCACGGCGGGCCAGCGGGCGCCGACGCCCGGGCAGACCTGGGCGCGCAGCCGCAGCGGAGCGCCGAGCACACCGGCCGACGGGCGGGTCGCCGGCGCGGCGGTCGCGGGGGCGGCGAGGAGCTGCGGGTACCGGAGGCCGAGTTCACCTCCTACTACGGCCGGCCCGTCCTGAAGGCGCCGGTGTGGAAGTGGGACATCGCCGCGTACCTGTTCACGGGCGGTCTGGCCGCCGGCTCGTCGTTGCTCGCCGCCGGCGGGCAACTCACCGGCCGGCCGGCGCTACGACGGGCCGGACGGACCACCGCGTTGGCCGCCGTGGGCGCCAGCACGGTCTTCCTGATCCGGGACCTGGGCCGGCCGGCACGGTTCCACCACATGCTCCGGGTGGCCAAGCCGACGTCGCCGATGTCGGTCGGCACCTGGATCCTCAGCGCGTTCGGGCCGGCGCCGGTGTCGCCGCGATCGCCGAGACCGCCGGCCTGCTGCCCCGCCACGGGGTGCTCGGGCTGGCCCGTCGGGCGTTGCCGCCGGTCGGGCACGCCGCCGGGCTGCTCGCCGCGGGTACCGCTCCCGCGCTGGCCACGTACACCGGGGTCCTGCTCGCCGACACCGCGGTGCCGTCCTGGCACGAGGCGTACCCCGAGTTGCCGGTCATCTTCGCGGGCAGCGCGTTGGCCAGCGGCGCTGGCGTGGGTCTGCTCGCCGCGCCGCCGTCACAGACCGGGCCGGCCGCCGGATGGCGGTGGCCGGCGCGGCCCTGGAACTGTATGGCGCGCATCGGGTGGAGACCCGCCTCGGCCTGCTCAGCGAGCCGTACCGGCTGGGCCGGCCCGGTCGGCTGCTGCGCGCCGGTCGGCTGCTGACCGTCGCCGGGGTGGCCGGCGCCCTGCTCGGCCGGCGTAGCCGGGTGGTCAGCGGGCTGTCCGGCGCGGCGCTGCTGGCCGCTTCGGTCGGCACCCGGTTCGGCATCTTCTACGGCGGCGTCGCCTCGGCCCGTGACCCCCGCTACACGGTGGTGCCGCAACGCGAGCGGGTGAACGCCCGGCGGACCGGGACGGATCTGGCGGCTGACTGAGCGGCCGCTCCGGGGTTGTGATCGAATGTCCGATGGAGGCGTTCAGGCGGCTGGTGCCCCTCCCGGTCTTCAAAACCGGTGTGGTCCGGGACCCGGGCCAGGCGGGTTCGATTCCCGTCCGCCTCCGCCAACCCGCATCAGGAGATGACGCGATGGGCGACGGCCCGGTGGACCCGCGACGTCGGGTGCCCCGCACCGACGCGCTGCTCGCCGATCCTCGACTGGCCGCGGCCACCGCCAGGCTCGGCCGGGACCGGGTGAAGGCGGTCGTCGCCCAGGCGCAGGAGCGGGCGCGCCGCGGCGAGATCGACCCCGAGGACGTCCGGGACGCCGCCGTCGCCGCGTTGCCGCCGTCCGGGCCCCGCCCGGTGCTCAACGCCACCGGTGTCGTGCTGCACACCAACCTGGGCCGCGCACCCCTGTCGCCGGCGGCGGTCGCCGCGGTGGTGGCCGCCGCCGGGCACACCGACGTGGAGTTGGACCTGACCACCGGCCGGCGGGCCCGCCGTGGCCGTGACGCGCTCGCCGCGCTCGCCGCCGCCGTACCCGACGCCGAGGCCGTGCACGTGGTCAACAACGGCGCCGCCGCGCTGGCGCTGGCCGCCGCCGGTCTGGCCGCCGGTCGGGACATCGTGGTCAGCCGGGGCGAGCTGGTCGAGATCGGCGACGGTTTCCGGCTACCCGACCTGCTGGAGAGCACCGGCGCGCGCCTGCGGGAGGTGGGTACCACCAACCGCACCACGCTCGCCGACTACTCCGCCGCGGTCGGCCCGCAGACCGGTTTCGTGCTCAAGGTGCACCCGTCGAACTTCCAGGTCACCGGGTTCACCTCGGCCACCGGAGTGCGGCAGTTGGCCACCCTCGGTGTGCCCGTGGTCGCCGACATCGGCTCCGGACTGCTCCGCGCCGACCCGCTGCTTCCCGACGAACCGGACGCCGCCAGCACCCTGCGCGCCGGTGCCGCGTTGGTCACCGCCAGCGGCGACAAGCTGCTCGGCGGACCGCAGGCCGGGCTGCTGCTCGGCGCCGCGGATCTGGTCGAACGGCTGCGCCGCCATCCGCTGGCCCGGGCGGTGCGCGTGGACAAGCTCACCCTGGCCGCGTTGGCCGCCACCCTGCACCACCCGGACACGCCGACCCGCGCCGCGTTGCACGCCGACCCGGGCACCCTGCGCCAGCGGGTCGAACGGCTGCGCGACCGGCTCGGCGCCGACGGGCGCAAGGCCGAGGTGGTGCCGGCGGTCGCCGTGGTCGGTGGCGGTGGAGCTCCCGGCGTCGAGCTGGACTCGTGGGCGCTGAGCCTGCCCGAGCGGTACGCGATGCCGCTGCGCACCGGAGACCAGCCGGTGCTCGGCCGGGTGGTGCGGGGTCGGCTGCTGCTCGACCTGCGCTGTGTGCCCGCCGACGCCGACGAGGCGGTCCGGGCGGCTGTCCTGTGCGTCGCCGACGGGGACGACTGAGGATGTTCGTCGTCGCCACCGCCGGGCACGTCGACCACGGCAAGTCCACCCTGGTCCGGGCGTTGACCGGGATGGAGCCCGACCGCTGGGCCGAGGAACGCCGGCGGGGAATGACGATCGACCTGGGCTTCGCCTGGACGACGACGCCGTCCGGCGCCACGGTGGCCTTCGTCGACGTACCGGGGCATGAGCGGTTCGTGCCGAACATGCTCGCCGGGGTCGGCCCGGTGCCGGCGGCGCTGATCGTCGTCGCCGCCGACGAGGGGTGGATGCCGCAGTCCGCCGAGCACCTGGCCGCGCTCGACGCGCTCGGTGTCGGGTACGGCCTGCTGGCGGTGACCCGCGCGGACCTGACCGACCCGGGGCCGGCGACGGCGCGGCCGGGCCGAGATCGCGGCCAGCAGTCTGGGCGCGGTGGAGGCGGTGGCGGTCAGCGGCGTGACCGGCGCCGGCCTGCCGGAGTTACGTGCCGCCCTGGACCGGCTCGCCGCCCGGCTGCCCGCGCCCACCGTGAACGGACCGGTCCGCCTCTGGGTGGACCGCAGCTTCACCGTCCGGGGCAGCGGCACCGTGGTCACCGGCACCCTCGGCGCCGGACGGCTGCGGGTGGGCGACGAACTGGAGGTGGCCGGCGCCGACGAACCGGTCCGGGTCCGGGGCCTGCACTCACTCGGCCAGGCCCGCTCCGAGGCGCAGGCGGTCGCCCGGGTGGCGGTCAACCTGCGCGGCACGCCCCGCGACCGGCTCGGCCGGGGTGACGCGTTGCTCACCCCGGGCCGGTTCCACCGCACCGACGTCGTCGACGTCCGGCTCGCCGGCGACCCGGCGGCCGACCTGCCGGCCACCCTCACCCTGCACGTCGGTTCGGCGGCGGTGCCGGTACGGGTGCGACCTACAGCTGGGCCACCAACAACATCAGCGACCTCGGCAACGTCCACTGCGGCGTCTGGGACACCACCCGACCCCGCTACGTCTGCTCACCCTGGC
>NZ_JAEVHM010000263.1 GCF_016802865.1 Micromonospora parastrephiae
ACGCCGGCGGCCCCCCTCTACCGCGGCGGGGCAGGGTGACGGACGTGCACGCCGCCGGTACCGTCGGTGGTGGCGGCCCGCCGGGGTAGAGGCCGGCGGCGCCGCCACCCGTCCTCTACCGGGAGCACCGATGCCAGCCCGCATCCGAACCGTCGTTGACCCGCGCTTCCCCGCCGAGCTTGCCCGTCTACGCAGCGAACGCGGGTTGTCGCTACGCGACCTGGCCAGGCTCGGGCACTTCAGCAAGAGCTACCTGTGCGACCTGGAGAGCGCCCGCGCACGACCGACATGCGAGGTCGCGGCGCAGCTCGACACCGTCCTCGGCGCCGGCGGCGTTCTCACCGCCCTGGTCGTCGACGCGCCGGCGGTGACGACACCCGACGATGATCAGCGACTCGCCCACGCGATCGCGCACCCGACCAAGCTCGACGTGGAGAGCGTGCACCTGATCGCCGACGTGCTGGCCGCGCAACGCCGCCTCGACGACACGCTGCCCGCGCCGATGATGCTGCCGTGGTCGGTGCCGCAGTGGCGCACCGTGCAGGGCCTCGCCGCTGATGCTCGCGGGCCGGCGGCCGCCGAGCTGCACGCGGTGGCCGCCGAGTGGACACAGTTCGTCGGGTGGCTGCACGCTGAGGCGCGCAACGACGCCGCGGCGATCCGGGTGCTGGGTGAAGCCACCGACGAGGCCGACGCGCTCGGCTCCGGGCTGCTGGCGGCGCAGGCGTTGAACTTCCGTGGCTACCTGGAGCGCCAGCGGGGCAACCCGCGCGGCATCGTCCGGTACTTCCTGGCCGCCTACCACACGCCGGACGCGTCCCTGTTGCAGCGGGTTGGGGACGCGGTTCAGGCCGCACACGGGTACGCGCTGCTCGGCGATGAGGCTGCGGCTGTGCGGTTGCTCGGTGAGGCGAGCGACCTCACGACGGCCGCTGAGTCCACGGCGCCGCCGGCTACGGCCTACTGGCTGTCGCCGACGTTCAGCCGGATGGGCCTCGGGCTGGCGTACCTCGCGCTCGGCGACCAGGCCGCCGCCGTGGACAACCTTCGTGCCGGGTTGGCCGGGCTGCCGGCGGACCAGCGCGACGCGGAGTGGACGCAGGAGTACCGGCAGGCGCTGGAGACGGCCGGCGGCTGAGCTGTCCGGGAACAGGTTCCGGACAGGTTCCGGACGCCGCGCCCCCGTTCGGATGCTGTCCGTTATCGCACGATGATCGTGCGTGGCGGTGGGATCGGCTCGCCGGCCGGTCCGCGTCGCGCCTCTGACTCCGGGAGGCGACACCGTGCTCAGGAACTTACGGCGCCGGCTGGCCGTAGCGCTGGCACCTCTACCGCCCGTGGAACCGGGCACCGGTCAGGCCATCCAGGACCGCGAGCAGGCCGCCGCCCGAGAGCGGATGCGCGCGCAAGCCCGTGGACGCGCCGCGCTGCACCTCTACGAGTGGCGGGCCCGGTGACCGGCCCGGCTGGCGCCGCCGAGCCGGATCCGAACCGGGCGGCCGAGCGCCTGGAGGTCGCGATCGACGCCGCACTCAATCGGGTGCTGCGCAGCTCCCACCGGCCGGAACAGCAGATCGTCGTCAGCTGGGAGGCGTGGGCGGCGTTCCTTGCCAGCGTCCGCGCCGGTCAGGACTACTGATCCGATGCAGGGGCCGATCGACGACACGCCCGGTCGGCCCCTGCCGCAAGGCCCGTCCCGCTGCCTCGGCTGCGCGCCCACGATCCTCCAGATCCCGCACACGTGCGGCGGTGACCGCATCCCGACTGACGAGCTCGGCTGGTGGTGCGACTGCCCGGATCCGGAGTGCCGCCGCCGGCAGGCCGGAGAGTGGGGGGCCAAGGCCACGCCGAGTCGTCGACCACCGGGACGGCCCCGCAAAGCCCAGCCGAAGACGTGACGAGGGGGCGGTCGGTGGGCAAGCACCGACCGCCCCCAGCTCCCGGATTCGGAACGGCGGTGCCGAATCCGCAGGGCCTTGCGGAATCCGTGAGCGGCTCATGGATTGCGCACTCAGGTGCGCAATCCGCCGGCGCCCGGCGGAATCGAAATCCGCGCCTCGCTGGTCCACTCGACCAGATCAACGCGGGCGTACAGGTCGGCGCCGCCGCGCTTTCCCCTGGCCGCCGGCACCCTCCCGACGCGCCGCTGCATCCGCTTCTTCGCCGCCTCGTACTTCCACGGCAGCACCCCGGCGTCGATGGCGTCCTTCAAGGTCATCATGTCCCCGTCCCCGGGGACATCCCTGCTCAGACCGTTATCAAGGTCTGACGGGGACGTTGCCAGGGCGCGTGCCTGCGCGGTCGTCAGGTACGCCACCTGAACCTCGGTGGCCTGACCGCCGATGACGACCTGCCACCGGCCCAACGTCCGCGACGCCCGCGGCATCGACGCCTCCGGAACGAGCATCTTCCATGCGTTCGACGTGTACCTTGCCAAGCAGCGAATGCCGAAGTTCTCGCGCGCCTCCGGCCCGCCGATCGCTCGCGCGGTGAGCATCTGCGCGATCGCCAGGACGTTCTTCTTCGCCGCTCGGCCCATGAAGAGCAGATCACCCAGCGCCGAGATCGCCGGCGACCGCTTCGGGTCGCCCTTCTCCCGCACGTCGGCCCAGTAGTTGGCGAGCATGCCGATGGTGGCGTTCAGTTCCTCGCAGATGATCAGGGTTCGTGGTCCCGGATCCCAGTCGTCTTCCTCGTGCAGGGCGAGCGTGTTCCGCTCGTCAGCCTCGGCGGCCTCACGAAGTAGCGCGTCGTGCATCTGCGCCGGCCGCGAGCAGTAGTCCACACCGGGCTGCCCGAGCGCCCACCGGTGCGATCCTTTTCGGTCAAGGATGACCACTCGCCCGCCGCGGGCGAGGACCTGCACGGCGATCAACATCGCGAGGACCGACTTACCCGCGCCGGATCCGGCGCTCTCGGCGATGTGCGGGGAGTCGTCGCGCAGCGAGATGACGATCGGAACGTCGCCGGCGCCCTGCCCGATGTAGAACTCCCACTCGGCCAAGCGGGGGAAGTGCGCGAGGACCTGGTCGTGACCGACGATCGCCGGCGGACGCTTGCGGACCGTCCACCGGGCCCGGACCCGAGGGCCGACCTGATGCCACGCCTCGACAAGGTCCGCGACGGGGATCTTGCTGCCGACGATCGACGACACCAGCTGCCGCTGCTCCTTCGTCACGTACGGGGTGTCGATCAGCAGCTCGATGCGCGGCCCCACCTCTTCGCCTGGGCGGCGGAACACCTCCAGCCGGGACGTGACCGGCCGGGCCCGCCGCTGCAGCGCCCACAGGCCACGCTGAGCGCGTTCGGGGAGCCACCGCAGGACCGGTTCGACGTGCTGCCCGTACCAGGCGCGTGCGGCTTCCTCAGCGGGCGACAGCGGCTTCGCGAGCCGGGGGGTGAGGTTGCCCAGTGACGGGTCGACGTGCAGCCGTACGCCGGTCTGCAGGCCGAGCGGCGGGGTGATCGCGGCGAGGGTCGGGGCGATGTACTCGCGGTGGAAGCGGCGCTGCACCAGCCGCCGGCGGCCCCGCCACGCCGCGCCGACCGCGATGGCTGCGGCGGCGGTGAGCGCCTGGTCGGGAAACACGGCCACCGCGCCGGCCGTGGCGGGCACACCAAGGCGGTACACCTGCCGCTGCCAGCCGGCGAGCCGACCGGCGCCGCGGCGGCGGTACGGGTAGCCGTCACGGCCGGACAACGGCCGGCCGGACAGATAGCGGTACGTCAGGCGCAGCACTCGGTGTTTACGGCGGCGCAGCAGCTTTTCCAGCTCCACGATGCGGACGGTGTCTGCCATGCTGGTTCCTCCCTTCACGGGGATGCGGGGCCCGGCCGGGCTGTGGAAGGTGTGGCCAGGCCCCGCGCTTGTGGTGGGTCGTCAGTAGCCGTGCCGCTTGAGGGCTTCGTAGGCGGCGGCCTGGTCGGCTGGAGTAGCCGCACGGAGCGCCCGCTCGAACTTGACCTTGGCGGCGTCGAACTCAAGGCTGTCGATGTCGCGCTCAGCGGCGTCGGTCTCGGCCATGCCGAGCTTGAGCAGGTTTCGCACCACGTCCCGGTTGATCGGGGCAGGTGCGGGCTTCCGGCTGGTGGGGCAGGGCTTGAGCCAGGCGCACAGGCAGGTCACCGCCGAGCAGACGCACGCCACTCGCGACCAGCCGCCTACGATCACGGCCAGGCCGGCGCACATGATCGCCATGGCCAGGAACAGGCCGGGTCCACGCCTCATCGGGCGTCCTCGCCCTCGGTGATCGCCGCGATCGCGGCCGCGAAGTGGTCCTGAATCAGCGTGATGACCATCGCCGACGCGAACGCCAACCCAGGGATCAGCAGGTGCAGCAACACCTGCATGACCTGCTCCCGCCACCCGCCCGGGTACCCCTCGGCCAGGGTCGGCATCACGTTCATCGCCGCGGTGCTGGCTAGCAACGCGTACTCCACCCGGCGGACGGTGCGCTGGTGGACGCTGCGGCCGACCGCCGACAGCTGCCCCCGAGCGATGAGCAGGCCGACGAGCAGGGTCGAGAACGCCGGGTCGACGAGCCAGGCGACCAGCCACGTCGGCGTCCACGCCTCGGCGTGCCCGGCGGCGAACCGCTGGACGTTGACCATCGTGAAGGCCAGTGCGAATAGCAGCGCCGACCACGCCATCGCCGTCCACCGTGCTCGCTGGCGCATCAGCCGGACCGCCTGGATGTCCGGGTTCATCAGCAGCCGTCGGAGCTGCCGCGCCTCGGCCGCCTTGGCGGTCCACTCGCGTACCCGCCGGGTCTGACCCTGCATCAGCGCGTCGTGGGCGGCCTGCGTCCGCGCGGCCCGACGCGCACTGCGGCTCGGCCGCCCGGACGGGCGGGAGTCAACCTGCGTGCCCGGGTGACCGACCGGCGCGACCTGCTCGGCCGGCCCGGCGGCCGGGGCCGGCGGTGCGGGCGTCGGGTCCGGTTCGACCGGCGGCACGGACTCGGGCACGACGGGAGCCGCCAGCGGGTCCGGGCCGATCGGTTCGGCGTAGTCCCACGGGTCACGGGCCGGCTCGTCGACGGCCTCGGCGCGCAGCAGTACCAGCAGCTCGTCGGCCTTCGGCGCGCCGATGCGGAACTCGCGCATCAGCCGGTTGCGGGACGGGAACCGGTGCCCGTCCGGAAGGTCGAGCTTGCGGGCGGCGGGCAGGAGCGCGTCAACGGGCTGCGGGTAGCGGGTGCCGTTGATGGCGGGGGCGGTCATCGGGCCATCTCCTTCGGACGGGCAGGGCGCTGGGCGGCCTCGCGGCGGCTCGGCAGGTCGCCAGCGGCGCGGATCGCGGCGCCGTGCTGGTCTGCGTGCCGCTCGACCAGGGCGCGGGCGATGAGCAGGACGGCGACCGGAACGCCGACACCGCCGGAAAAAATGAGCAAAACGAATTTCACGCGGGGTTGCTCCAAGTCAGATCGGCGGCACCAGGCCGGCGGATGGCGGCGGCCGCGGCTGCGGCGCCGCGACGGGATCGGTCGATGACGGTGGGGTCGTGGGCGCACAGCCGGCCGTCGCGGTAGCCGGAGGCATCGCAGAGCTGGCAGTTGTCGATGGCGACGCGGCGGGCGGCGGCCTGGTCGCGTGCCTTCTCGGATTGGGCTCGGGATGCGGCGTCGGCCTGGTCGCGGTCGTACGCCTCCCGAGCCTTGCGGGCGTCGCCGCACGCCCGGCACGGGCCGGGATCCGGGTCCGTGCGGTGCTTGTCGCATCTGGAGGGGGGCGGCCCGGCCGGAGCGGCAGCCGCCGGCGTCTCGCGCACGCCCGCACCCCTGGACGTTCTACGGACGTTCAAGGACGTTCGGGGGGGCGCAGCTGTGTCCGGGGGGGAGGGGGCGCAGGCGCCCGGG
>NZ_JAEVHM010000264.1 GCF_016802865.1 Micromonospora parastrephiae
GGCGGCGGCGCGGCGGCCGGCGGCCCGGTGCGCCCGAGCACCGGGCCGGTGCCCGGCGACGCGCCGTAGCGGGCGGTGGCGCTGTTGCCGGCGAGACCGCCCAGCGGGGCGACCGGCCATTCAGGAGATCGCACGGAGTCCATCAATCACTCGCAGGATGAGGTCGGGGTCGTACGCTTCGTCGGAGTCGGTCACGTGCACGTCCAGGTGCCCGGCGGCCCGCAGGTCGCCGACGAGGACCCGGGTCACGCCGAAGTGCAGCCGGGTCCGGGCCGACAGCTCGGCCACCGAGATCGGATCGGCGCAGAGCGCGATGATCGCGTGGTGTTGCGGCGCCAGCACCACATCCTGGGCGCCGGTCCACCAGCCGCTCTCGGTGCGGACGGTCACCTGCGTCTCCAGACCGATCGCCGGGTCGACGCCGGTCACCCGTCCGGAGGTGAGCACGAACGGCCGGGGGGCGGCCGGCCGACCATCACCCTGCCCGGACTGCTCGGCCGCCGGCGCGGCTTCCCCGGGCGGAGGCGTACGCAGGTACGGGCGGATCCGTGTCCCGGGTTCCGGGTCCGGTTCCTCGCCGGCGACGTCCGGGGTCATTGTTGGACGGCGTTCTTCAGTTCGACGATCAACCGTGGGGTGAGGGCGTTTCCGGCCCGCCCGGCGAAGAGCGTCATCTCGTATGCGACGGTGCCGAGGTTGGCCGACCGGTCGGCGACCACGCCGAGCACCGAACCGCTGCTGATCGCACTGATCAACAGGTAGCCGTCGCCATGTCGACGATCACCCGGTTCAGGCCGCCGAGCGCGTACCAGCTGGCCGCGCCGCCGGCGAGGCTGGTCATGCCGGAGACCACGGCGGCCAGGCGCTCCGCGTTGGACCGGTCCTTGATCGCCGACATGGCCATCAGCAGCCCGTCGGAGGAGACCGCGATCGCCTCCAGGACCCCGGCCGTGCTGGAGGTGAAGGAGTCCAGCAGCCAGTTGAAGGTGCGCGCCTCCGGGCTGAGATCCCCGGCGGCACCGGTCTGGTTCTGGTCGACGTTGTCGTGCAGGAAGGGGCTGGTCACCGTGATGATCCTTCTTCGTTCCGGCGGTCTGGGCTGACTTCGCGGAGAGCGCGGGCGACGCCCGCCTCGAACTCGGTGATGAGCTGGCGGACCTCGGTCGGGTCGCCGAGGTGTGTGCTGGCCGGCGGGCAGGGCGGGGTGACGGTGAGGTTCGCCCCCGGCACCCGTCGGCTCAGCAGGGGCCGGCCGGGAGCCGTCGGCGCGCTCCGCTCGGCCCGGCGTACGCCGGACTGGAAGGCCTCGACGAGCGCGCGGGCGGCTGCCGGGTCGGCGGCGGTGGCGTCCACCGGCCCCGCCGGCGCGGCGGTGGCGGGCAGGCTCGCCCCGGGGACCCGCTGTCGGATTTGGGGGTTTTTCGGCGCGCCCGAGGGTTCCGGGCGCGGCGGCGCCGGCACGGTGGGCTCCGGCTGATCGGTGCTGGTGCCGAACGCGTCCCAGGACGGGCCGGCTTCCAGGCTGCGGGTCGCGCGGCTGAGCAGGTCCGAGTCGAGGTGGGCGGCAGCGGTGGCCGCCGCCGCGAGCGTTCGCGCACCGCGATCGGGGTCGGGGACCGCCGCCGTACGCCGGTCGGGCACCGCGACCCGGGCCACGTCGGCGCCGGCCTGGTCCGCGCGGCGCAGCACCAGCGACACCGACGGGATCTCCACCTGGGCGGTGACCCCGCCGCCGGGGGTGGCCGCCAGGTTCACCTCCCAGCCGTGACGGCGGGCCAACCGGCCCACCACGAAGAGGCCGAGCACCTCGGTCGGCGCCAGGTCGAGCCGTTCCCGCCGGGTCAGTCGGGCGTTCTCCTCGGTCAGCCGTTGTTCGGACATGCCGATGCCGTGGTCCACCACGGTGATCCGGGCGCCGAGCCCGGACGCCTCACCGGTCACCAGCACCCGGGTGTGCGGCGGGGAGAAGACGGTGGCGTTCTCCATCAGCTCGGCCAGCGCCAGGACGAGGTCGCCGACCACCGCCGGCGCGGCCGAGACGCCCGCCGGCACCCGCACCTCCACCCGGGTGTAGTCCTCGATCTCGCCCAGCGCCAGCCGGACGACGTCGGCCAGCGGTACCGGCGCGGTGTGCGCGTCCGCCCCGGCCGAGCCGGAGAGCACCACCAGGCTGCCGGCGTTGCGCCGCAGCCGGCTGGAGATGTGGTCGAGCCGGTACAGGTGTTCCAGCCGGCCCGGGTCGGCCTCCTGCTGCTCCAGCCGGTCGATGAGCGCGATCTGCCGGCCCACCAGGTTCTGGGTGCGCCGCCCGACGTGGCCGAACATCTGCGCCACGTTGCGCCGACCGGCGACCTGCCGTTCGACGAGCCGGGCCGCGGTGCTCTGCACCCGGTCGAAGGCCCGGGCCAGGTCGCCGATCTCGTCGTTGGCCCGAATGTCCACCGGCTCCAACCGGATCGACTGCGCGCTCTCCGTCTCATCGTCGGTGACCCGCACCAGCTCCGCCTCGGCGACCCGGGCGACCCGGTCGGCGGACCGGGTGAGCTGGGACAGCGGCCGGGCCACCGTTCGCGCGACCGCCGCGCTGAGCAGCACCACCAGCGCCAGGATCAGCGTCGCCGCGCCACCGACCAGGTACGCCGCGGTCAGCGCCCGCCGCTGCTCGGCGGTGACCTCGGCGAGTACGTCGGCGACAAGCTTCTTCTCGACGAACTGGCCCAGTCGGATCATCGTGCGGACGGCCGGGAAGAGCGCGTCCATCGGCACGTCGCGGACCGCGCCGGCCGGGTTCCGCGCGCTGGTGACCAGGAAGTCGGGGCTGGTACGCGCGGCCACCGCCGCGTCGTTGAGCCGGGCCACCTTGAGCTGCTCGGACGTGATCAGGCTGCGGAAGCGCAGGCTGTTGACCTGGAGGGCGGCGATGCACGCCACGTAGCCGGCGGTGGTGTCCGGGGTGCCGATCGCCTTGACCAGCACGCTGAGGGTGGCGCAGGCGCCCAGGCCCTCGTCGGCGCGGAGCAGCCCGTCGAGCGCGAGCACCTGGCGGCCGGGCAACGTGTCGGTGTCCACGCCGACCACCAACCGCAGCGAATCGATCATCCCCATGTTGACCGGGCCGAACGCGTCCATCACCTGACCTGGGTCGGCGACCCGGGCCAGCACGGCCGTGCGCAGGTCGACGAGGCTGGACACCCCGTCCAGGGCGCGGTCGACCCGATCGGTCAGCGCCTCGCCGCCCGCGGCCCGTAGGTCGGCCACCCGGTCGTCCACGTCGGCGGACTTGCGGATCACCTCGGCGCGTTCGACCCGGCCGAGCAGGAAGCCGACGGAGAGAATGCGTTCCTGCTGGAGGTCCTGGACGAGGCTGCCGACCCGGCTGGCGAGGCGTACCCGGTCGGTGATGTCGCCGGCGCGCTGCGCCGCGGCCACCCGTTCGAGCACCACGGGAACGGCGAGGCCGACCATGCTGAGCAGTGGGATCACCACGAGCAACGCGAGCTTGCCGCGGATCCGGAGCCTACCGAGCAGCATCGAACGGCCCCCACTGCGTGGCTTCCGGTTCGCCGGCGGCGCCGACCGGTTGCAGCGCCCGCTGGTCGCTCGGTCGACCCGCACCGATCGGTGGCTGCCAGGCGTCCGCCGCCGTCGATTCGTCGGGACTTCCCGCGCCGGCGGCGGGCGTGGTGGCCCGGCGGCGCGCACGGCGGTCGGCGGTGATCAGCAGCGCGGCCAGCCAGCCGGACAGCAGCACGAACACCGCCGCCGCGCCCGTGGTCAGCCAGCGGTCCCGGTCCAGACCGTCGATCCGCTCGACCAGCAGGGCGTCCAGCTCGGCGAGGATGACCGGCTGGAGCTGCCGGGCGGCGGTGTGCGCGTTGAGCCCGGCGGCACCGAGCCGGCCCGGATCCACCGCGGTGGTTCCACCGGCCGGCACGGAGTACGCGCCCAGGGCCTCCACGGCACGCTGGTAGTTGTCCAGCGGGGTCAGCACGTTGGCGCCCAGGTCGGTGCTCTCCGAGCTGTCCACCGCGGACCTCAGGTTGTCGACCAGGTCGGAGGCGGGGGCCAGGGCGGACACCCGCAGCGCGGTGAGTTCGATGAGACCGCGGGGCTGCTCGGCGGCCGGTCGGCGGGCGACGAGCGTGCCCAGGTCGGCGAGCCGGCCGGCGGCGACCACCGCCTCGGGCAGTTCCTGGCCCGCGCTGTCCTGGAGGAAGAACGAGTCGGCGGCGGGGTCGCGTACCAGCCCGGAACTCTCCCGGACCTTGCGGTGCAGGGCCAACAGCAGGTCGGTGACCTCGTTGTACGCGGTGAAGGCGGCGCTCGCATCGGCGGGACTGCGGTCACGCAGCGCCTCCAGCTTGGCTCGCAGCCCGGCCCAGCGTTCCTGGCTGCGCAGCACGACGCCGATCCGGGCGTCCACCGCGGCGGCCTCCTCGACCGCCCGGGCGAGCGCCTCACCGGAGGCGGGGCGACCGCTGACCGCGGCGGACTGGGCGTCCACCAGCGCGTCGGTGACCGGGCCGAGGGCGCGCAGGTACCGCACGCCGAGTCGTTCCCGGGCGGCCAGGTCCCGGTCGTCGCCGGTGTGCTGCCAGGTCTGGGTCAGGAGCAGACCCACCGGCGCCAGCAGCGCCGCGATGAGCAGCAGCGGTAGCAGTCGGCCCAGTGTGGAGGGCCGTCGACGGGCCCGCGGTGCGGGGACTGCCATGGTGTGTCTCCTCCGGCGTCGGGCTGGGGGCGGCGCGGTGTGGGGTTTCACCGATGAGTCCCGTGCACCGGACCGGAAAACTAACCGAACCTCCGTGGCCCGAGCCGTCGTCGGCGAGTCGGCTTTGCGTCAGTACGAGCGATGTCACCGTTCGTCCTCGATGCCCGCACGCTGCGTCCCGTCGACAGGTGTGACATGAAGGGATCGAGGGGGATATCCGCGGAAGATCGGAATTCACGGGATGCGAACTCAACTCACTGGGTCGCGTCCGACGATGCGCGGTCGCACGGGGCCGTATCGCCGATCGGGGCAACCGGACGGACGTACGGCGGATCTCAGGCAACGCTCAGGCTGCGGCCCGTACCGTGTGCCGCATGAGATCGCCGTCGCCGGCCGCGTGGATCCGGCGTGCCCTGCCCACCCGCCGCCGCGCGATCGCCGCAACGGTGGTCGTCGTGCTGCTGGCGGCTGTCGTGACCTGGGCGGTGTGGCCGCAGGGACCGGGCGTACGCACCGAGAGCGCGATGCTCACCGTCCGGTCCGGACCGGCCGGCGACCAGCCGGTGGACCTGGACACCACCTTGTACCTGCCGGCTGACGCGTCGTCGGGGCGGAAGGTGCCGGCGGTGCTGTTGGCGCACGGGTTCGGCGGCACCAAGGAGTCGGTTCGTTCGGACGCGGAGGAGTTCGCCGGGCGCGGCTACGCGGTGCTGACCTGGACCGCACGGGGTTTCGGCCGCAGCGGTGGCGAGATCCACCTGGACAGTCCGGACCACGAGGTGCGCGACGCCGAGCGGCTGCTGGACTGGTTGGCCGCCCGCCCGGAGGTGCGCACCGACGCCGCCGGCGACCCGAAGGTCGGCGTGGTCGGCGGCTCGTACGGCGGTGGGCTGGCGTTGCTGCTGGCGCCCAGGACCGCCGCGTGGACGCGATCGTCCCCATGATCACGTGGAATGACCTGTCCCGGGCGTTCCTGCCGGAGAGCACCGGCGCGGCGCCGACCGAGGGCGTGTTCAAGAAGGGCTGGGCCGGCCTCTTCTTCGGCGGGGGCGGCAACGTGGGCACCGGCCCGGCCGGGCTCTCCGGTGCGACCGCCGCCCAGCCGCAGGGGGCACCGGCGTCGGCCGGCCCGCCCAGCCCCGGCCC
>NZ_JAEVHM010000265.1 GCF_016802865.1 Micromonospora parastrephiae
GTTTCGGCACCACCGGCCCACCCGTACCCCGTCTCCGGGCCACCCGCGCACCCGTACCCCGTCTCCGGACCACCGGGGCATGGGCAGCCCGTGTCCGCGCCGCCCGGTTACGGACCCGTCTCCGGGCCGCCGTACCGCCACCCCGTCTCCGCGCCGCCGGTGAACGCGCCGCCCGTACCGCCGTGGGGACTGACCGCACCGTCATGGAGCGGCGGCGGCCCCTCGCCTCAGGAGCAGCCCTCGGCGATCGTCGATCGAGTGGGACCGTCCCCGCTGGACGGGGGCGGGCCGGACGTCGGAGGCGGGGCGGTGGCACCACCTCACCTGACCGACGTCGCGATGTCTGACGCGACGGTGGTGATCCCGGCCGTCCAGCCGGTGAGCACCGTCCCGCCCGGGGACGACAACCCGGCGCTGGTCCGAACGCCGCCGCCCGTGGCGGGGCCCCGGGTGCCCGACCAGCACCCCTACCCCGTCCAGCAGCCGTATCCGGGTCAGCCGTACCAGCTGGGTCCGGAGCCGTACCGGCCCGCGTACGCCGATGAGGGCGGCGGGTCGACGGGCCGGAACCGGGCGACGCTGATCGGCGCGGTCGTGGCGAGCGGGGTTGCCGCGGTGGCTCTGACCGGTCTGGGTGCGGTGGTGTTGACCCGCGACGACCCGCCCCCGACCGGACCCGCGGCCGCGACGACGGCGGCGCCGACGGCGGCCGGGCCGCCTCCCGGGGACCTGAAGTTGCGCGACGACTCGGTCACGATCACGTTGACCTGGACGGACCCGTCCGGCGGGACGGTGCCGTTCATGGTGGCCGGCGGTCGGGCCGGGCAGGCGTTGGGGGTGATGGCCACGGTGGACCCGGGCCGGACCAGTTACACGGTCAACGGGTTGAGCACGCGGGTGGACTACTGCTTCACGGTCTTGGCGGTCTACTTCACCGACAGCTTCGCCACCTCGGGGCAGGTCTGCACGGCGCGGGAACGGGCCACTCCGCCGACCTGACCGCCGCCGGCCCAGCTGAGCTGGACGTCCACAACGCACACGCTGGGTATCCACAGGGGTGACGGTGCGGGTTCCCCCGTAGCCGGCCGGGCCATATGATGGCACCCGGCTCAGGGGAGGGTCGCCGCGAGGCGCGCCACCTGCCACGACTCAGGGGAGGCAGCCGGCTGTGGCCAGCATCGACGACGCCATGCGGACCGACGCCCCCCGCTCCCGGTCCCGGCTGCGCGGCGGGCTGGTGACCGTCGGCACGGTGACCGCGCTGCTGGCCGCCATGGGGCTGACCGTCCTCGGGTTGGGGGCGGCGGACAACGCGGTGGCCAACTACGACGCGAGTTCCTGGCTGTGGAGCGCGGCGCGGAGCGAGCTGGCCCGGGTCAACGGGGTCACCGCGCGGGTCGACACCCGCACCGAGGTCGCCGGCGCGCGTCGGCACCCGATGCAGGTCACCCAGACCGATCGGCTGCTGATCCTGCGTGACCTGCAGACCGGGCAGGTCAGTTCGCTGGACCTGGCCACCCTGCAGCTGACCGCTACCACCCCGACCACCCCCGGCCTCGGTGTGAGCGTGGCTCTGCACGAGGACGCGGCGTTCGTCGTCGACGCCGTGCAGGGCATCGTCCGGCAGCTCGATCCGCGTTCGCTGGTGCCGGTCGGCGAACCGGTGCACTACCCCCCGGGTATCGCCGGTGGCACGTTCGATGGCGAGGGGCGACTGTGGATCGCGGTGCCCAGCGAGGGCACCGTGTCGGCGGTGAGCCCGGCGAAGCTGCCGTCCGCGCCGGCCTCGGGCGCGCCCGCGGGTGGCGGGCTCAGCCCGGAACGCGTCGAGACGTACGACGTCGCGGAGGCCAGCCACGAGTTGGTCGTCTCCACCCTGGACGACGGGGTGGCGGTGCTCGACCGTACGGCCGGGAAGCTGGTACGGGTGCAGCGCGGCGAGGTGCGCCCGACGCCGTTGACGCTGTCCGGGCCGGCGGCACTGCCCGCTCGCACCAGCGGGTCGCGCGTTCCGGTCACCGTGACCGCCGAGCGGCGGGTGCTGGTGGTGGGTGACGGTGGGGAGGAGCGGGCGTTCACGGTGCCGGGCAGCGGTGACGGGCTCAGCGCGGCGGTGGCCTGGGCCGACCGGTTCTACTGCGCCGACGAGGCGACCGGCACGATCTACTCCTTCGACGCCGGCGGCCAGCTGGTCGACACCATCCGCGGCCGGGCCAACGGGCCGTTGGAGCTGGAGGTACGGGAGAACCACCTGTTCATCAACTCCCCCGACGCGGCGACGGCCCGGGTGGTGGACGACAAGCACCAGGTGCGCGAGGTCGACAAATACGCCAACGACGTGCTCGGCGGTGACCCGCCGCCGGTTCCCCCGCCGCCCCCGCCGAAGAAGCCCCGGGTGGGCAAGCCGAGCGCGCCGCGCAGCGTCACCGCGGCCGCCGGCAACGCCCAGGCCCGGGTGAGCTGGCGGCCGGCCGCCGCGAACGGCGCCGAGATCATGAAGTACGTGGTGGAGGGCGCCGGCCAGCGCCTGGAGGTGGGCGCCAACCAGCGTGCGGTGGAGGTCAAGGGCCTGACCAACGGCGAGACGTACCGGTTCGCGGTGCACGCCGTGAACGCCAAGGGCGAGGGTCCCGCACGCAGCAGCAATCCGGTGACCCCGACCGCCGCCGTGCCCGATCCGCCGGCCAGCATCACCGCGCAGGCGCGGCCGGACGGCACCGTCCTCGTGAAGTGGCCGGCGGCGAACGGGCAGGGCAACAAGATCGCGAAGTACGCGGTGACCGCTAGTTCGGCGGGCACGAACGCCCCCGCCGGCGAGTCGACGAAGACGGAGCTGGTGGTGCCCGCCGGGGAGCTGGAGTTCGGCACCCAGTACGCGTTCACGGTGGTGGCGGTCAACGACAAGGGCGCCGGCTCGGCGGCCTCACCGGTGAGCAACACGGTGGTGCCGTTCGCCGCGCCGGGTAAGCCGCTCGACCTGCGCGCCGGCACGGTCGCCGACCAGCCGGGCGCGGTCACGGTGCTGTGGGCGCCGGCCGAGGCGAACGGCCGGCCGGTGACGAAGTACCTGGTGGACGTCGGCGGGCGGGTCAGCGAGACGACCGACACCCGCGCCACCGTGACCGGTCTGGGCAACGGCCAGAACGTCGCGGTGAAGGTGAAGGCGGTCAACGAGGCGGGGCCCGGGCCGGAGGCCACCGCGACGGCGCGTACGGTCGCGGAGCCGCGGGTCACGGTGACCGGCTCGTCGGCGACCGCCACGTCGGCGACGGTGACGTTCACGGTGGACGCGGGCGGTGGCAGGGCCACCTGCTCGCTGAGCACGCCGGGTGAGCCGGCGAAGGCCGGGGCGTGCTCCAGCATCACGATGTCGGGGCTGACGCCGGGCACGAAGTACACGTTCACGGTGACGGCGAGCAACGCCGCCGGTAAGGGCACCGCGACGAGGGCGCAGGCAACGGACGCGCTCTACGGCATCGCAACCTGCCGCAACGGGGCGTCGGGGCCGGAGGCGAGCTACTGCACCCGGGAGATTCCCGGCGACCGCAACGGCAACGAGATCTTCAAGGTCACCCGCCAGGACAACGACCAGCAGGCTGGCTGGGTGCCGAACGGCCACCGGCTGCAGGCGTACTGCAAGAAGTCGGGCGAAGAGGTCTTTGCCTACATCTACAACAACGACAAACGCAGCACCTGGTGGGTGCAGGTCAACTACAAGGGGAAGAACTACATTCCCTGGGCCTGGCTCAACCTGGAGGGCGGCGACAACATCAACGTCCTGCCCACCTGCTGAACCACCAGCCAAGGAGCACCGCCGACCGTGAACACCCACGAGCCGCTCACCCAGCCGGAGGTCCAGGGCTTCGCCGCCCTGGCCGCCCGGCTGGCCGAGAACGTCAACGCGGTGGTGCTCGGCAAACCGCAGGTGGTGCGGCTGGCGTTGACGGCGCTCTTCGCGCAGGGTCACGTGCTGCTGGAGGACGTGCCCGGGGTCGGTAAGACGACCCTCGCGCGGGCCGTCGCGGCCACCGTGAAGGGTCAGTGGCGGCGGATCCAGTTCACGCCCGACCTGCTCCCCTCGGACGTGTCCGGTGTGACGATCTTCAACCAGGCGAGCAGGGACTTCGAGTTCCACCCCGGGCCGGTCTTCGCCAACATCGTCATCGCCGACGAGATCAACCGGGCGTCGCCGAAGACCCAGTCGGCGCTGCTGGAGGTGATGGAGGAGCGCACGGTCACCGTGGACGGTGTCCGGCACCCGGTGCCGTCGCCGTTCCTGGTGGTGGCCACGCAGAACCCGGTGGAGATGGACGGCACCTACCGGCTGCCCGAGGCGCAGTTGGACCGGTTCCTGGTGAAGCTCTCCGTCGGCTACCCGGACGAGGCGGTCGAGGTGGAGGTGCTGCGCGGCGCGACCGTGCGGTCCCCCGAGGCGCTCGCCCCGGTCACCGACACGGCGACCATCGGGGAGATGGTCCGGATGGCCCGTCGGGTGCACATCGCCGAGCCGCTCTACGCGTACGCGGTCCGGATGGCCGCCGCCACCCGCACCCATCCGCAGGTGCGGGTCGGGGTCAGTCCCCGAGGCGTCATCGCGCTGACCCGTGCCGCGTGCGCGTACGCGCTGATCGACGGGCGGGGCTGGATCATGCCGGAGGATCTGAAGGCGCTCGCCGAGTCGGTGTTCGCGCACCGGCTGCTGCTCACCCCCGACGCCCAGGTGCGCGGGGTGACCGCCGCGGAGGTGCTGCGCCAGGCCATCGCCTCGGTGCCGGTGCCGCTGCCGTCGGGGCAGCCGGCTCCGGTGCAGGGCTGACCGGCAGCAGCGCTATGGGGATCACCGCCCGCGGGGTCGGGCTGCTCGTCGCCGCCGTCGTCCTGTTGGGGGTGGGTTTCCGGTTCGCGTACCCCGAGTTGACGCTGATCGGCGCGGCGGCCGGCGCGGCGGTGGGTTACGCGGCGCTGGTCGCGGCCTGGCGGCCCCGGCTGACGGTGACGCGGCGGGCCGAACCGGACCGGGTGGCACGGGGCGAGCCGGCGAGCATGACGTTGACCGTCCGCAACACCGGGCGGCTACGGTCGGCGAACCTGCTGGCCGAGGACCGGTGCGGCGAGCGGACGGTGCCAGTGCCGCTGCTGCGCGTGCGGCCCGGCCGGGACACCGAGGTCCGCTACGAGGTGCCGACCCACCGTCGCGGGGTGGTGCCGGTCGGGCCGCTGCGGGTGACGCGGCGTGACCCGTTGGGGTTGGTGGCGCTGGCCCGCCCGTACGGCGCGACGGCACCGGTGTGGGTGCACCCGCGGGTTCATCCGCTGACGGCGGTGCCGACCGGCGCGGGGCGCAGCCTCGACGGCCGGGTGGACGGGGTGCCGCACGGGTCGATCACCTTCGACTCGTTGCGGGAGTACGTGGTGGGCGACGAGTTGCGCCGCGTGCACTGGCGCACCAGCGCCCGGGTCGGTGAGTTGATGGTGCGGGAGAACGTGGACACCAGCCTGCCGCGTCTGGTCGTCCTGCTGGACAACCGGGCGGTCGCGCACCCGCAGCGGGTGAACGGTGTGGCGGAGTCGTTCGAGTCGGCCTGCGAGGCGGCGGCGTCGGTCGTCACCGCCGCGCACGGCGCCGACCTGCCGGTGCTGTTGTTGCTGGTTGCCGGGGAACCGGCGTCGTCGGAGCGTGGCCAGCGCTCGGACGAGGAGGCCGACGCGGGGGCGGCACTCGGGCCGTTGGACCGGCTCGCCGCCGCCGAACTCTCCGACGACGGTGACGCTCTGCGCGCGGCCACCACCCGGCTGCGGCAGGACCGGCTCGGCGACACGCTGATCGTCCTGACCGGGCCGGGTG
>NZ_JAEVHM010000266.1 GCF_016802865.1 Micromonospora parastrephiae
GAGGCGGACCGTCCCGGCGTCCAGCCGAGCGCCCGGTCCAGCGTCGCCGCGCAGAACCCACCGCCCAGGGTCGCGGCGGCCATCAGCACCGCCCGCCGCTCGCCGTCGAGGTGGTCCACCTCCGCGCTCACGGCCCGGCGTACCGCCTCGGGGAGCGCCACCGGGTCCGCGCCCGCCGCGACCGACGCCACGTACGCGGCCGCGTGCCCCGGTCGGCCGCCCACCAGTGGCAGCAGCCGGTCGACCAGGGCCACCGGCTGCCCGGCCCGGGCCAGCAGGTGGCGCAGCAGCCGTCCGGACTGCACGGTGGCCAGCGGTCGGATCGGCACCAGCCAGGCGGGGCCGGGGCGGGTGTCGGCCCACTGCGGCTGGTGCACGGTGAGCACGGCCAGCGGCAACCCCCGCGTGGTGGCAGCGGTGAACAGCGCGTGCAGGAAGCGGCTCACCTCGGGCGCGGCCCGGTCCACGTCGTCCACCGCGACGATCAGCGGCCGGACGGCGGCCAGGCGCAGCAGGGCGTCCCGGCAGATCGCCGCGCCGGCCAGCGCCTCGATCGAGCCGTCCGGGGTGGCCAGCAACCGCTGCAACGCCGGAACCGCCTCCGCGACCCCGGTCGGCGAGAGCAGCGGCGTCAGGGCGGTGACCAGCCGGTCGCGGACCAGCGCCGGGCCGTCGCCGTGGCGGATCCCGGCGAGGCCGCGCAGCAGCTCCGCGACCGGCGCCAACACCTGATCCGGGTACGGCGGGCAGCTCACCACGCACCAGCGCACCGCGAGACCGTCCACGGTGTGCAGTGCCCGGGTCAGCTCGTGCAGCAGCCGGCTGCGGCCGCTGCCGGTCGGCCCGACCAGCGACATCCAGCGCGGTCGGTGCTCGCGGATCGCCCAGCTCAACTGGTCGGTGATGGCGGCCAGCTCGCGGCGGCGGCCGATCAGCGGGCCGTCGTGCCGGTCGGCGCCCGCACGTACCGGGCCGACCGCGTGCCAGACCGGCATCGGCGGCACCCGGCCGGCGACCGGCACCGGAGCCAGCGGGCGCTGGGCGATCAGCCCGGCGGTGGCCCGGGCGGTGGTCGCGCAGAGCGCGACGGCGCCGGGTGGCGCGTACTCCTGCAGGCGGGCCGCGGTGGTGATCACCGCGCCGCTGGCCACGCCATGGCCGCCGCTGACGGCGCCGCCCAGGTCGACGACGACCTCGCCGGTGGCGACACCGACGCGTACACGCAGCCTGCTGTCTCCGACCATCGGCCGGCGGTCCAGGGCGGCCTGGATCTCCAGTCCCGCGCGCACCGCCCGGTACGCGTCGAAGCCGTCGGAGTGCCGGGCGCCGAACAGTGCCATGACCGCGTCGCCGACGTACTTCTCGACCACCCCGTGCCAACGGTGCAGCACGGCGGCGACGGTGTCGAAGTAGGCCTGTTGCAGCTCCCGCACGTCCTCCGGGTCCAGTCGGTCCACCAGCGCGGTGGAGCCGACGATGTCGGCGAAGAGCACGGTTACCGTGCGTCGCTCCTCCGGCACCGGCCAGTGTTGGTTCGCGGTCCGCTGCGCGTCGGCGATGGTGGTGGTCATGGATTACGCACCGGCCTCTCCCTGCGCTGATGGCTGACGACCATCGGAGATTGGCATTCCTGGGCCGACAGGGGATCGGCAGAACGACGTATGTCGGCCACTCGCAACCTTTAGTCGCAATGTCGACGCGAGGAGTACCACAAGCGGCAGATGGCCGTAGAACGTTACGGGGGCGTGTGATTAGGCTGCGTTCCATGGCCAGCGATGTGGACACCGCACCGCTCGTGGGTCGAACCGAGCTGGTGCAGACGGTTCGGTCCGCGCTGCTCGGTGACGTCGCGCACGGGCAGACCGCCGCCGTCTTCCTGACCGGCGAGAGTGGTGTGGGCAAGACCCGGTTGCTCGGTGAGATCGGCGACCGGCTGCGTGACCAGGGCGCGCTGGTGCTGACCGGCAGTTGCCTGGACATCGGCGACGCCTCACCGCTGCACCCGCTGCTGCAGGCGCTGCGCCGCTTCGACGCCGACCTGTCCGCCTCGCAGGCCCGCACGTCCTCGGCGGTGCGGGGGCTTCTGCAGATGTTCGCCGAAGAGACCGCCGGCCCGGACGGCGCGGGTGCGCTGCTGGAGCGGGTCTCCCGAGGGCTGCACCTGATCGCCGAGGGTCGGCCGTTGGTGCTGATCCTCGACGACCTCCAGTGGGTCGACCGCAGCACCCGGCAGTTGCTGCTCTACCTGCTCGCCGGCCTGGGCGACCTCCAGCTGTCGGTGCTGGCCGCGGTACGCGCCGAGTCGTTGCAGGGCGCGCATCCGCTGCGCCGGGTGCTCACCGAGCTGCGTCGGTTGCGGACGGTGCGGGTGCTCGACCTGGCCCCACTGGACCGCGCCGACACCGCGGAACTCGCCGCGGCCGTGGTCGGCCGGGCCCTTTCCGCGGAGGCCGCCGAGCAGGTGTGGCAGCGTAGCGGCGGCAACCCGTTCGTCATCGAGGAGTTGGCCCGCGACCTGCGCGACGGCCGGGACGGGCTGTCCGAGACGTTGCGGGAGATCTTCCTCGACCGGGTCGACGCGCTTCCCCAGCACGCGCACGCGGTGGTGCACGCGGTGGCCGCCGGGGTGGAGCCGGTGCAGCACTGGTTGCTGGCCGAGGTGCTCCGGCTGCCGGAGAACGAGCTGATCGAGGCCGCCCGCGCCGCGGTGGCGCACCGCCTGCTGGTGGGCGCCGACGACGGCTACCGGCTGCGGCACCGCCTCGTCGCCGAGGTGCTCGCGCACGAGCTGCTGCCGGCCGAACGCTCCGGGCTGCACCGCCGCTACGCCGAGGCGTTGACCGCGGCGCCAGGCGAGTTGCACCAGGCCCGGCTGGCGCACCACTGGCGGCTGGCCGGCGAGCCGGCCCGGGCGTTGCCGGCGGCGGTGGCCGCGGCGCAGGAAGCCGAGCGGCTGCACGGTTACGCCGAGGCGCACCGGCACTGGTCGGCGGCGTTGCAGCTGGCCGGCGACTCCGGTTCGCTGGCCGTGGACCGGGTCGAGCTGCTCGGCAACGCGGCCGAGGCGGCCCACCACTGTGGGGAGCACGCCCGAGCGCTGGCCCTGCTGGAGGAGCTGGTCGCCGTGCGTGGCGGCGAGCCGAGCTGCGTGCTGCACATCCGCCGTGCCCGCTACCTGGCCGCCGCCGGGCGTTCGGCCTTGGCCGAGGAGGAGTACCAGCGGGCCCTGGAGGCGGCGGACTGCTCCCCGCGCGACCGGGCCACCGCCGCCGCCCGGCTGGCCGAGTTGCTGCTGCACCTGGGCCGCTACGCCGACGCCGGCCAGCGGGCCCGGGAGGCGTTGGCGTTGGCCGCCGACGCGGAGGACTCCGCCACCGAGGTGGTGCTGGCCAGCTCGGCGCT
Source organism: Micromonospora parastrephiae (assembly GCF_016802865.1). Lineage (GTDB taxonomy): Bacteria > Actinomycetota > Actinomycetes > Mycobacteriales > Micromonosporaceae > Micromonospora > Micromonospora parastrephiae. The sequence goes on from NZ_JAEVHM010000266.1 coordinate 3,403, forward strand.
GGGCTTCAGCGACGCCTGCCTGGAGGACCCGGACGCCGGGCTGGCGGTGATGCGCGACGCCCTCGACACCGCCGAGCGCGCCGGCCAGCCCGAGGACGTGGCCTGCGCGTACCTGCACCTCGCGGAGCTGCTGACCGGGCCGCTGAACATCCTCGAAGAGGGTGTGGTGGTGGCCCGTCGCGGCGCCGAGCGGGTGGCCGAACTGGGGTTGGGCCGGACCTGGGAAACCCGGTTGCTGGCCATCGCCATCAACGGGCTGTTCCGGGTGGGCCAGTGGGCGGAGGCGGAGAAGGTGGTGGCCGCCGCGTTGCGGCACCGACCGTCCGGTGCGGACGCCGTCGAGCTGCTGCTGGCCCGGTGCCGGCTCTCGGTGGGCTACGGCGACATCGACGCCGCCAGCCGGGACCTCGACGCGGTGGCGACGTTGCTCGCCGGCGGCGGGGCGCGGCACGTCATTCCGCTGCTCACCCTGCGCGCGGGACTGGCCATGTGGGAGGGCCGGCACGACGTGGCGCGGCAGGCGGTGCAGCGGGGCCTGACCGAGAGCCGTTCCGACGACGTGACGATCCTGTCCGCGCTGGTCTGGCACGGTCTGCGCGCCGAGGCCGAGGCGCACGCCAGCCGTACCGTGGCGGTGGACCCGACGGCGGTGCGTCGGCTGCGCGACGTGGCCGAGCGGGTGGCTCGCAAGAGCGCGTCCGCCGCCGGCCCGGTGCGCTCGGTGGTGGACGCCTTCCTGGCACTGTGCGCCGCCGAGGTGAGCCGCCTCGACGGCAGCGACCCCGAGTTGTGGGCGGCCTCGGTCGCCGAGTGGGACCGGCGTAACCACCCCTATCCGGCGGCGTACTCGCGGCTGCGGCAGGCCGAGGCGTTGCTGGCGCGGCGCAGCCGGGTGGCCACCGCGGGCAAGCTGCTGCGTGCCGCGTACCAGGTGGCGCAGGGGTTGGGCGCGGTGCCGCTGACCTCGGAGATCCGGGAGCTGGCCGGGCGGGCCCGGGTGTCGCTGGAGGAACGCGACCAGGCCGACACCAGCCGTGGCGCCGCGTCGGGCGAGGCGGCCGACGACGAGTTGGCGGCGCTCACCGCGCGGGAGCGGGAGGTGCTCGCCCTGGTCGCCGAGGGGTTGACCAACAAGGAGATCGGTCAGCGGCTGTTCATCAGCGAGCGGACCATCGGCGTGCACGTCTCGCACATCTTCGACAAGTTGCAGGTCCGTACCCGTGTGCAGGCCAGCGCGATCCAGCTGCGCAACCGGCGCGGCTGACCGACCGGTCGGTCAACGGACGCCTGTGCGCGCCGGGATACGTCGTTCTACTGATCCGGCGCTCGGTGTCGGCTGAAAGGCTGAGTCCCGTCGACGGCGGCACGGGGGTGCCGCGGACCACCTGGAGGAGAGATGACCGAACCGGTCTGGGGGCCCGTGCACCGGGACATCGTCGACCTGCTCGCCGACCATCCCGCGGACGTGCCGGCCGTGGTCGATCACCTCACCAAACTCCAGGACATGCTGGTGCGGCTGCCTCCGTTGGAGGCGAGCTGCCCGCTGGCCGACTTCAACAAGCTCTACCTGACCATCACCAGCAGTGTGCTGGACGGCCTGTACGACGACCGCTTCGTCGACCCGGTGTTCCTCTCCCGGCTGGACGTCGAGTTCGCGGCGCGTTATTTCGACGCGATGCGGATGTGGACCGACTCCAGCCCCGGCACCCCGAAGGCGTGGTCGTGCCTGTTCGAGCGGATGCGCGGGCCGGACGCCCGCCCGTTGCCCTCGGCGGCGGCGGGTGTCAACGCGCACATCAACTTCGACCTGCCGTTCGCCTTGGTGACCACGTTCGACCATCTGGAGTCGGAACCGGTCGACGGCAGCGACCAGCACCACGACTACCTCGAGATCAACAACATCTTCGCCGACAAGATCCCCGGCCTGCGCCGGGGTTACCTGGAGCGGTGGCAGCTGCTCATCGACATGCTCAACGGCGACATCGACGACTGGTACCAGGGGGAACTGGTCGAGTACACCCGCGATGTCGCCTGGCGCAACGCGCAGAAGATCTGGCGGTGCCGGCACGATCCGGACGCCCGCGAGTGTGAGCGCACGCGGTTGGACGACAACGCCGCGGCGCTCGGCCGGTTGCTGCTCTCGCCCCTCGGGGCGTTTCTGCAGTAGCCGGGACGGGGGGTCCCCGCGCTCCGCCCCGTGGGGGGCGGCGGCGGAGCGCGGGGGCGCGTCCCGCTGCGTCAGCTCCGCCCACCCGCGCGGCCGTACGTCGGCCGTCGGGGAACAGCCGGTCGGCCCGGG
>NZ_JAEVHM010000267.1 GCF_016802865.1 Micromonospora parastrephiae
GCTCACCAATGTCGAAACCGTGACGGAAGACGGCGCTGTCGCCATCGCCGTCCAGGCGACCCTACGGTTGACAGGTCCGGCCCGGCGCTCACCAGGTGGTGCGTCGCCGCCGACGCCAGAGCAGCAGGGCCACCGCGGCGGCGGCCGTGGCCAACCCGCCGGCCACCAGGGGGTACGCGTCCAGCCCGGTCCCGGCCGTGCCACCGGCGCCGGTGTCCACCCCGCCGGCCGGGACGACGATGCCGCCCTCGGCGTCGCGGCGCAGCTCGGCGGTGAGCCCGCCCTGCTTGGAGTCGAGCACCAGCAGCGAGTAGACCGCGCCGCCGGCGAGTCGCACCTCGGCCTCGGTGCTCGGGCCGCCCGCGCCGGTCAGTCGCAGACGCCAACTGCCCGGTTCGACCTGCTGGTACTCGGTCGTGGTGGCGAACTGCACCCCGTTGGCGATCATCGGCCGTCGGCCGCCGCCACGTCGAGCACCGGAGTCCGCACCGACGCCTGCACGACACGCACCTTGGCGCGGCCGTTGCTCGGGGCGCTGAGGTCGTCGTCGAGCACCCGCAGGCCGAGGTCGGCGTGCCGGCCGACACCGGCGACCGTGTAGGCGTCGCCGCTGGTCACGGCCACCTCGGTGGTGAGCACCGGAGGGTCGGTGGCGGGGGCGCGGCCTCGCGCATGGCCACCGCGTAGCGGCCGGGAGGCAACGACAGGTAGTCGGAGACCACGCCGTAACCGACGCCCGGAAAGACCTGCGGCTTAGAGGCGTCCGGCGCGGCCAGGTAGACGTCCACCGCCGGAGTGTCGGGGGAGAGATGGGCGAGTCGGACGTATCCGACGGTGTCCGCGCCGGCCCCGGCACTGGCCGGCGTGCCGGTGGCGGCGAGGGCGGTGCCGAGCAGGAGCGCGCCAGCGCCGGCCAACAGCCGGCGGGGCACGGTACGAAGCGTGTGCATGTCGCCTCCGGGGGCACGTTCGGTGAGCAAGCGGCAACCCAGGGAACAGAGTCCCGTTTACAGGACTGCGACGCAAGTTGCCGAAACGGTGTTTCTTCGCCGCCGTCCCGGTCGCCGCGGCGGGTGTCGCTATCGGACGGCGAGGAAGCCGAACAGGTCCGGCACTCCGCCCGGCCCTGCCTCGACGACCCGGACCAACCGGAGACCAGCGGCCATGGTCGCGTTGAGCTGGTCGGCGAGCGGCAGGTGCCAGGCGCCGACCCGCACCCGTACGCCACCCGTGTTCCAGCTGTCGAAGCTGCGGGCCCGATCGGCGTACCGCTCGTCGACCACGACGTCCGGGTGCCGACCCCAGTCGGCGAACGCGCCCACGAAGCAGGGATGCACACCCACGTGCACGAACCGCCCGCCGGGGCGCAGCACCCGTGCGACCTCGCCCAGTACTGCCGGATAGTCGGGCACGTCGGTGCTGGCCAGCACACACATCGCAGCCGGCAGGGACGCGTCGGCGATCGGCAATACGGTGGCATCGCCCTGGATTACCGGCAACCGTCCGCGCGCATGCCGCAACTGCCCGCCGGACACATCCACGCCCACCGGCGTCCAGCCCAGACGCGCCGGAACGGACGCGTGCGCGCCGGTGCCACAGCAGATGTCGAGGCAGCGGCCCGCACCCGTGCCGAGCAGATCCGCCACCGTCGCGTGCACCCGCCGCAGATAGTCGCCGCCGCCGGAGATGAACTCCTCGTACCAGTCCGCGTGGGCGTCGTACGCCGGCGTGCTCGTGGCTCCCATCCGTCGATGCTAGGGACCCGCGCCCGTTCCGCCGTGCCCGTTCTCCCGAGGGCAGACATCAGTGCCGCACGCCGCGTTTGCGCTCGTCGGCCGGAGGTTACTGAGGGGCCATGGCGACGGGCGTCGATGCGGGTGAGATCTGTTTCCGGCGGTCCCGCCGGCGCTTTCTGACCCGGGTGGCCTACGCGGGGCTGGTGATCCTGCCGGCCTTCGCGCTGGTCGGCGTCGCGTTCGGCGAGCCCTGGTACGACCTGTTCCCGCACGGGCCGATACTCCTGCTGGGGGCCGTGGGCTCCGCCGCGCAACTGCGTCGTCAGGGCGGTCTGCCACTGCGGTTGACCCGCGACTTTGTCGAACTGACCCTGCCCGGCGGAGCGCCGGTACAGATCGATTGGCCCGACGTGGCCCGAGCCGAAATCCAGGGCCGGATCAGCCCGATCCTGGTCGTCGACATCGCCGATCCGGGCCGGACCCGACCGGTCCTGGACCGCTGGGAGTGGGGCCGGCTGGGCATGTGGGACAAGGTCCGGGCCCGGCGACCGCACGAGATCCACGTGTCCCTGGTCGCCGCCACGCCGGACGTCCACCGGCTGCGCGCGGAGTTGGCGTACCGGATGGCTCGCGTGTCCGGCGGCTCCACGCCCGATCCCACGGGCTGACGGGGCCACCGCGGGCCCTGGTGTTCGCCTATTCTCGGTCGATGCGGGATCGCCGGGTGGCGCTGGCATGGGCGGCCTTCGTCGTCGTCGCGCTGGTGTCCTGTGTGCTCGTGCTGGTCCGTCCGGACCACCTCTCCGACCTGCACATCTACTACGGCGCACTGTCCGATCTGCACGCCGGCAAGCCGCTGTACGGGTACGTGGCGGAGAACGGGGGCCCGTTCACCTATCCGCCGTTCGCCGCCCTCGTGCTGGGGCCGATCACCGCCGTCAGCGAGGGAATGGTGCAGGGGCTCTGGCTGGTGGCGACGTGCGCGGCGGTCATCGCCATCGCCGGGACGGTCGGTGTCGCGCTGACCACCCGACGCTCCCGGCGGCCGCTCGTCGTGGCGGTGGCCGCCACGGTGCTGATGCTCTCCGCGCCGGTGCAGAGCAACCTGCGCTTCGGCCAGGTCAGCATCTTCATCGTGCTGATGGCCCTGCTCGACGGGATGGGCGTCCTCCCACCCCGACTACGTGGAACGCTGGTCGGGATGGCCGCGGCGATCAAACTGACCCCGCTGCTGTTCGTGGTCTACTTCCTCGCCGTCGGGCGTTATCGCGACGCCGGCCGGGCCGCCGCGACGTTCGTGGCCTGCGCCGGGGTCGCCGCGATCGTGCTGCCCGGGGAGAGCTGGACGTACTGGACCGAGGCCGTGCGGCAGACCTCCCGGATCGGCAACCTCGCCTCGCTGGGCAACCAGTCCCTGCACGGGATGCTGCTGCGCGTCGGGGTCGACGAGGCGTCGCTGCCCCTGCTCTGGGCGGGCCTGGTGGCGCTGATCTGCGCGGCGGCGCTGCTACGGGCCGGGCAGTTGACGCGGCAGGGCCGCCCCGGGCACGCCGCGGTGCTGGTCGGCTGCGCCACCGTGGCCGCGTCCCCGGTGTCCTGGACCCACCACCAGGTGTGGCCGGTGCTCGCCGCGATGCTGCTGATCGGCGCGTCCGGCGTCACCCAGCGGGCCGCCGGAGCGGCGCTGCTCGCCGCCATGGTCGTCTCGTTGGGCGCGGTCCTCAGCCCGATCTCGACGCGGCCGGGCGTGCAGTTCCTGTTCGAGAACGCCCGCGCCGTCGGCGTGTGCCTGCTGTGTCTGTTCGGCTTCGGCGGTGTCGCCGTCGCCGCCCAGCGCACGAGCAGACGACCGGCCGCCGGGCGTGCCTGGTTGCGGGTGGGCGTCACGGCCACGGTGGCGTTGGCGTTCTTCGCCGTGCAGCCGCTGCCGGCCGGGGCCGACCCGACCTTCAAGGCGTACACCCTCGACGATGTGGTCAACCCTCGGTACTTCTTCGTCTGCCGAGGCCCGGCCGAGTGCGCCGCCTACGCCACCGACGCGCCGGTCACCTTCGGCACCCGTGCCGAGAAGACCAAGGTACGGGTCAACGGGGTGGTCTCCCCCCGGGTGACCCGCCTGGAGTACTACTCCGCCCCGGGCGGCGCGCCCCGGGCCATTCCGCTGCTCGCCCCCTACCCGGGTACGCGGACGTTCTCGTTCCGCTCCGCGACCATGGCCCAGGGTCGGCTCGTGGCGTACGCCTCGGACGGCCAGCGCATCGCCAGCTACGACGACGAGCTGGCCGCCGCCCTCCGCACGGCCGTCCGGTAGGCGGTCGCCGGAGGGCGGCGGGGCACTCAGCGGGTGGCGGCGGCCAGGGCGGCGCGCAGCTTCTCGGCGTCGGCCGGTGCCGGGTGCTCCCAGTCGGTCGGTGTGGCGGAGTAGAGCGTGCCGTACGCCGGGGTGTCCGGCTGGTAGCGCCACCCGTCGGCGAGCGGGCCGACATCGACCGCGTCGTAGCCGATCCGGTCCAGGAAGGCCGTCACCTCGGCCTTCGCGGCGGCGTCGTCACCGGCGATCGCGAGAGCGCTCCGGTCGGCGGCGTCGGACGGCCGGGGGAGCGCGGCCAGGCCCTTGTAGTAGATGTTGTTGAAGACCTTGACCACCCGCGACTCCGGCAGGTGCCGCTGGAGCAGTTCGCTGCTGGTGGTCTCGCCCGAGTCCAGCTCCGGCAGGTTGCCGTCGCGCTGCGGGTAGTAGTTGTTGGTGTCGATGACGACCTTGCCGGCCAGCGGCTCCACGGGCACCGCGCGGTACGCCCTCAGCGGCACGCTGACCACCACGAGGTCGCCGACCCGCGCCGCGTCCTGCGCAGTGCCGGCGCTGGCGTGCTCGCCGAGGGCGTCGACCAGGTCGGTGAGGGTTTCCGGGCCTCGCGAGTTGCTCAGCACCACGTCGTAGCCGGCGTCCACCGCCAGCCGGGCCACGGTGCCGCCGATGTTGCCGCTGCCGATCAGTCCCACAGTTGTCATGCTCGTTCCCAACTTCGTCCACCCACCACGCATTCCCGACCGGCCTGGTGGGTTATTCCGGTTGCCGTGACACCTACCGGCTGCGCAGACTGCCGGGCATGCGCTGTCTCGTCGAGGATCTCGCGACCTTCGCCGTCACGGCGGGCGACTGGCTGCGCCGCGAGCCCGTCCTGCACAACGTACTGCTCACGCTTGTCGCCGATCGGCTCTCCGGGGACGTGCCACTCTCCGGGGACGAGCGGTTCGTGCGGGTGGTCGACGGCGGCGCGACGGTGGGTGCGGTGGTGTGGACCCCGCCGCGCGGGCCGCTCCTCGGCGCGGTGCCGGTCGCGGCCGCGCGAACGCTCGCCGAGTACGTCGTCCGGGCGGCGCCGCCACTGGCCGAGGTGCACGGCCCGGTTCCGGCCGTGGTGGAGTTCGCGCGGCGGTACGCCGAACGCGCCAACCTGATGGCCGTACCCGGAACCGCGCAGCGGATCTTTCAACTGGACGCGGTCCGGCCGCCGACCGGCGTACCCGGACACGCCCGACCGGCGACCGCCGCGGACCGCGACCTGTTGGTCGCCTGGGCGGCCGCGTTCGCCGCGGAGACCACGCCCGACCGGCCACCCGTGGACCTGTCCGGGCAGGTCGACGCCCGGCTGCCGCACGGCGACCTGCTCTGGCTCTGGGAGCGGGCCGGTACGCCGGTCTCGACGGCCTGGTTGAGTCGACCGGTCGCCGGCGTGGCCCGGGTCAGCGGTGTCTACACGCCGCCCGAGCAGCGCGGGCGCGGCTTCGCGAGCGGCTGCGTAGCGCACGCGAGCCGGCATGCCCTGAACGCCGGCGCGACGACGTGCGCCCTCTACACCGACCTGTCGAACCCCACCAGCAATCACATCTACCAGACCCTCGGCTACCACCCGGTGTCCGACGCAGCCCAGTGGCGCTTCGCCGCACCGTAAC
>NZ_JAEVHM010000268.1 GCF_016802865.1 Micromonospora parastrephiae
GGCACGCCCCGCCCGGCGCGGTGGTGGTCGCCGGCTGCCGGACCAGCCCGGCGTGCCGCTGCTCGCCGGCCGACCGTTGGTCGACGGGCGGCCCGCCGCGTACGTCTGCCGGGGTTTCGTCTGCCAGCGGCCGGTCACCTCGGTCGAGGAGCTGGTCGCGGAACTCGGTAGCGCCGGGTAGCCGCTGTCACGCCGCGCCGGGCGGCCTGTCCAGCGTCTCCCGGACCGGGGTCGCCGGCCCTCCGGGTGGCCACGTCGCTGGCCCGGATAGGCTGGCCGCGCTATGGATTCCCGTACCGGTCTACCCGTTGTCGGCATGGTGGGTGGCGGCCAGTTGGCCCGGATGACCCACCAGGCCGCGATCGCCCTCGGCCAGTCACTGCGTGTGCTCGCGGCCGCCCCCGACGACGGCGCGGCGCTGGTCGCCGCCGACGTCCAGTACGGCGATCACACCGACCTTGCCGCGCTGCGCACCTTCGCGAAGAGCTGCGACGTGGTCACCTTCGACCACGAGCACGTGCCCAACGAGCACATCCGCACGCTCGCGGCGGAGGGCGTGACCCTCTACCCGCCTGCGGACGCACTGCTGTACGCCCAGGACAAGCAGGTCATGCGGGAGCGCCTGACCGAGCTGGGCGCACCGAACCCCGCGTGGCGGCCGGTCAGCGAGCCGGCCGACCTGGTCGATTTCGGCACGCAGGTCGGCTGGCCGGTGGTGCTCAAGGCGGCCCGGGGTGGCTACGACGGCCGGGGCGTCTGGATGGTCGACGACGCCGCCCAGGCCACCGAGCTGGCGACCACGCTGCTCGCTGGCGGCACCCGGCTGATCGTCGAGGAGCGGGTCCCGCTGCGCCGGGAGCTGGCCGTGCAGGTGGCTCGTTCGCCGTTCGGTCAGGTCGCCGCGTACCCGGTCGTCGAGACGGTGCAGCGCGACGGCATCAACGTGGAGGTGCTCGCCCCGGCGCCCGGCCTGGACGAGGAACTGGCGGTGACCGCCCAGCAACTCGCGATCGACCTGGCCACCGCGCTCGGCGTGATCGGCCTGCTCGCCGTGGAGCTGTTCGAGGTGCGCGACGCGGCCGGCCGTCCGGCGATCGTGGTCAACGAGCTGGCGATGCGCCCGCACAACTCCGGGCACTGGACCATCGAGGGCGCCCGGACCTCCCAGTTCGAGCAGCACCTGCGGGCGGTCCTGGACTACCCGATGGGCGACACCTCGCTGACCGCGCCGGTGGTCGTGATGGCGAACGTGCTCGGCGGCGAGCCGGGCGGAATGTCGATCGACGAGCGGCTGCACCACCTCTTCGCCGCCGAGCCGGGCGCCAAGGTGCACCTCTACGGCAAGCAGGTGCGACCCGGCCGCAAGGTCGGGCACGTCACGGTGCTCGGCGACGACCTGGACGACGTACGGGCGCGGGCGGCCCGCGCCGTGCGCTGGCTGCGCGAGGGGCACGAGTGACCCCCGCGGGCCACGCGGCAGCGAACCAAGGAGGAACCGGAGTGAGCACCGTCGGCCTGATCATGGGCAGCGACTCGGACTGGCCGACCATGCGGGCGGCGGCGGAGGTGCTGGACGACTTCGGGGTGTCGTACGAGGTCCGGGTGATCTCGGCACACCGGACTCCGGTGGCGATGATCGAGTACGGCCGCGACGCCGCCGACCGGGGCCTCAAGGTGATCATCGCCGGTGCGGGCGGAGCCGCCGCCCTGCCCGGCATGGTCGCCTCGGTGACCCCGCTGCCGGTGATCGGTGTGCCGGTGCCGCTGAAGCACCTCGACGGCATGGACTCGCTGCTGTCGATCGTGCAGATGCCGGCCGGTGTGCCGGTGGCCACGGTGTCGATCGGTAACGCCCGCAACGCCGGCCTGCTCGCCGTACGGATCCTCGGTGCCCACGACGAGGGGCTGCGCGCCCGCATGGCGACCTACCAGCAGGACCTGGAGAAGCTGGTGGCGACCAAGGAAGCCGCCCTCCACGCCACCCTGAGCTAGCCCGGGCAGGGCCGCAGCGGGCCCACGAGCCCGGCACGCTCAGCGTCCCCACTCACCCACGCCGCAGTGACCCTCCGACTCATCTCATGCCGCGCAGGGCCGTCTGTAGGCGATCCTGGGCGCGGCGGCGGCGTTCGTTGCTGGCGCCGAGCACCAGCAGCAGGATGCCCACCGGGATCAGCGCCAGCCACGGGCCGAGACTGAACAGGGCGTGGATGGCGGCGATCGCGGTGACCGACGCGCCGACGATCACCGGTGCCTGCTGCCGGCTGGACGAGCCGAAGATCAACACTGCGACGGCGCCGAGCAGCAGGAGCATCTGCCGCAACGTGCTGGACTCGGTGGCCAGCACGATCGCCAGGGTCGGCACGAAGGCGGCGACCAGCGCCGGCCCGTACGCCACCCAGCTGCTCAGGTCCGGTCGGTGGCGCAGCTCCAGTACGCCGACCAGCAGGGCCAACGCGGCGAACGGCAGCGTGTAGGCCTCGGGCAAGGCCACGTCGGCGACCCGCATCAGGATCCACCAGGCGGTGATCTCGCAGGCGACCACCGCCCAGAACAGGATCCGGCGTTCCACCGGCCGGCGGCCGGGTCGGGTGGCCGCAACCCCGAGGACCGCGCCCCACGCGGCCAGCAGGGCGGCGATGTGCCGCGGCGAGTCGAAGGCGAGGGCGAGGGCGATCAGCGCCGCCGCGTACCCGCTCCACTCCACGGTGGAGGCCTCGCGCTGCGCTTCGGGACGGCGCAGGCGGGGCAGGGTCGCGGCGAACACCTGAAGGGCCGCTCCGACCGCGAGCACCCCGAACGCGGACCAGACGGCGGCCAGCCCGGCGACCAGACCGGCGGTGAGCACGAAGAGCTGCGCCATCAGTGATGCGAAGAGCCAGCCGAGGATGCGCGCCCGCTGGGTGGTGCCGTAGAACGCCGCCACCGCGCCCACTCCGACCGCGCTGCCGAGGGTGAACAGGGTCATGTCCCGGGTGGCCAGGCTGCCGGCCAGCCCGGCGCTGCCGGCGGCCAACCCGATGGCGAACACCAGCACCCGAGCCAGCCGCAGCGAGCGGGCCGGGTCGACCATCGGCGGCGGCGGGGTCAGCGCGAGACCGAGCATCGCGATGGTGAAGACGGAGAGCGCGGCGACGGTGCTCGCCGGCCAGCCCCTGCCCAGCGCGAGGGGCGCGATCAGCAGCGTGACGGCGGCGCCGGGCAGCACCACCGGAACCGCCCGGGACCGTCGACCGCCACTGAAGCCGGTGGCGGCCAGCGCCGCGGTGGCGGTGAGCAGCAGCGCGGTCAGCACGTGGGTCGGGTTGACCACGTTCGGGGGCGGGGTGAGCAGCTCCGGTGGAGGTCCCTGCCAGATCCGGGTCAGCGTCCGGTGTGGCTCGACGAGGGCGGTGATCAGGGCGGGCGCGATCGAGACGAGCGCCAGGACGGTCGGCAGGGCCGCCGCGGCCAGCGCACCGGCGGACGGGCTGACCCGCCACCGCCGATGCTCCGGGTCGTCGGGCAACCGTCGCAGCGCGCCGTTGAGCAGCACCGTCCACCGGCGGACCGGATGGGCCGAGCCGGTCGGTGGCACGGTCGCGGCCCGGATCAACTCGGCGAGTACGCCGAGCAGGGCGGCGGCTGCCGCGTAGACGCCTGCGGCGAGACCGGTGGGGATCGCCGCGAGCGCGCTGATGGTGGCCCCGCCGACCACGGCCACGCTGACCCAGGGCAGGTACTGCGGGACGTGTCGCCGCACCGCGGCCACGGCGGCCAGGCCGAGGCTGGTGGCGGCCAGCGCGGCGGTGAGGACCACCTGCGCGGAGTGGTCGAACTCGGCGGCCAGTGCCGCGAGCGCGCCGGGGAGGGCCAGCAGCGCGGCGCCGGTCGCCGCCCCGCCGATCTGCACCAGGTGCGGTGGCATGCCCTCGGTCTCGATGTCGGTCACCTGCGGCCCGGCCAGTACCCGGGCCAGCGTGGCCACCACCACGCCGATCAGCGCGATGCTGCCCAGCGCCAGAGCGGTGGTCCACGGCCGGACCAGACCGGCACCGGCCGCGTGCAGCGCCACCACCCCGGCGACGGTGGCCCGGGACAGCGCGGCGCGGGCCTCCTCGGTGGCCACCGAGGCCATCCCGAAGACGGTGGCGACCATTCCGCCGACCAGGACCGGAGACCACCACGGCAGGTCGAACGCGGCCGGCGCGCCGATCGTGGCGAGCACCACCGCCGCGCCGGACACGTCCCACCGCCAGGGCGGCGGGAGCAGGATGCCGGCGGCGACGGCCAGCAGCGCCAGCGCGACCGGGGCCTGCCAGGTGGAGCCGCCGGTCGGCGCGGCCGGCCAGCCGCTCAGGTTGCCGTCCCAGATCGGGCCGGGGGTCGCCAGCACGCCCACCCCGCCGCGCAGCGCCGTCCATCCGGCGAGCACACCGATGAGTACGCCCCCGACGGCGATGCCGAGGATCGGCCCGCGCCGCCACTCCTCGGGCATGGCGCGGGCGCCCACGGCGACCACGAGCACGAGCCCGGCGGCCACCGCCAACTGCCCGCCCGGGGTGAGTACCGCGGCGATGCGTACCAGCGTCGCGATCAGCGCGGTGGTCACCGCCGCCGCGGCCAGGTCCGAGCCGTCCAGGGTGAGGTCGGAGCGGCGGCCGGCGTCGATCGACGGAGCCAGGAACAGCAGCACGGCGGCGACCAGCAGCAGCGCGCCGACCCACGCGTCGGCGACGGTCGCGCCGGGTGCGCCGAAGGCCGCGGCGGTGACCACCAGCGCGCCGAGCCCGGTGCCGACCGACAGCGGCGCGGGAATGCGTCGCTGGGAGACCTGCACGACGGCGGCGTACCCGAGGGTCACGCAGACCGCCAGGAAGCTCGCCGCCAGCACCGGGACGGTCGCCTCGCGGAGGCTGGCCGGGGTGGGGGTCGGGTCGACCGGCACGGTGGAGGCCACGAACGCGGCCACCGCGCCGGGCAGCGCGAAGGCGGCACCGCCGGCGGCCCAGGCGGTGACCGTGTTGGCGGCGTCGGAGGCGAGCCGGACACGCGGTGCCAGCGCTACCAGCGCGCCGGCCACGAAGAGGGTGAGCAGGACCGCGGCGGTGAGCGTCGGCCGCGCGAGGCTGGCGCCCGCTCCGAACAGGCCCACCACGGCGGCGCCGACGCCGTGCGCCAGAGCGCCCCGGCTGGTACGCGCCGAGAGGCCGATCACCCCGATGCCGACCGCGGTGACGACCATCGGCCAGGGCGCGGAGGCCCAACCGAGACCGAACGAGGCCGGTACGGCGAGCGCGGTCAGCGCCGCGCCGGCGACCGCGAACTCACGGCGGATCTCCGGCGGCAGGGCCAGCACCGCGGCGATGGTGAGCAGGAACGCTGCGGCGGCGAGCTGCCAGGTGGTGGGGCCGACCGCGGCGGCCAGTTCGGCCGGGTAACGCTCCAGGTCGGCGGCCCAGGCGGGAAGTGCCGCCCGGACCGGCGCCACCCCGGCGCGCAGCGCGCCCCCGGCGACCACCAGCCCGCTGACGGTGAGCGCCACCGCCGAGGCGATCTGTGGGCCGCGCCGGGCGGCCTCGGGAACGGCGCGCACAGCCAGCCCGGTGACCGTGATGACCGCCGCGATCAGCAGCAGCGACCGGCCGGGCAGCGCCACCGACACGATCCGGCCGAGCGCGCCGATCACGGCCAGGGTGAGGATGCCGGCCGCGAC
>NZ_JAEVHM010000269.1 GCF_016802865.1 Micromonospora parastrephiae
CGCGGTCGGCACCGCCGGCCTGCTCGCGAGCCCGGCTGCCGCCGCGCCCAGCGAGCAGAGCGGGCAGTCCGGCGGTCGTCGCCGGGTACCGGTGGACCGGATCAGCATCCAGCTCTACACGCTGCGCGATCAACTCGCCGCCGACCTGCCCGGCACCCTGGACGCCCTGCGCCGGATCGGCTACCGGCGAGTGGAGCACGCCGGTTTCGTCGGACGCACCGCCGCGCAGTTCCGGGCGGCGCTCGACGAGGCCGGGCTGCGCGCCACCTCCGGGCACACCGGCATCCCGCAGCCGTTCGACGCCGCCACCTGGGAACAAGCCCTCGCCGACGCGAACGTCGTGGGGTGCAAGAAGATCGTCCACCCGTACTTCGGTCGGGACGCGAGCGGCCAGGCGATCCGGGACCCCAACGTCTACCGGGCCCTGGCGCGCGACCTGAACAAGGCCGGCCGGATGGCCGAACGCGCCGGGCTCGACTTCGGCTACCACAACCACCAACTGGAGTTCGTGCCGTTGACCGACGGCTCGACCGGCTTCGAGATTCTGACCGGGCAGACCGATTCCCGGCTGGTCCACTTCGAACTCGACCTCTACTGGGCCTGGCGGGGCGCGCACGACCCGGTCGACGTGATCCGGGCCAACCGTGGCCGGATCCGCCAGGTGCACGTCAAGGACCTCGACGTCGAGGGCGGTTTCGCCGACCTCGGCGACGGCGTCATCGACTTCGGTCGGATCTTCGCCCACGAGCGCGAGGCCGGCATCGAGGAATACATCGTGGAGCGCGACGACGCAGGCAGCCCGCCACGCTCCCCCGCCGACGCCCTGGACACCGCCCGGGTCGGCTTCGACTATCTCGCTTCACTCCGGTACTGAAAGCACCTCGGGGGACCATTTGATGAACAGAACCGCATTCGTGTCCGCCCTGCTGCTGGTGACGGCCGGTCTGGTCGTACCACCGTCAGCCGCGGCCGCCGCACCGGCCGCGCCGCCGGACAGCAGCTTCCAGAAGGTGACACTGAACGACTTCCCGGGCGAGCCGATGAGCCTCGCCGTCCTGCCCGACCTGCGGGTGCTGCACACCTCCCGCACCGGCGAGGTCCGCATCCACGACCCGCGCACCGGGCTGAACACCCTCGCCGCCGACATCCCCGTGTACGAGCACGACGAGGAAGGGCTGCAGGGGGTCGCCATCGACCCGGACTTCGCCCAGAACAAGTGGGTCTACCTGTACTACTCGCCGCCGATGAACACGCCGGTGGACGACCCGGCGACTCCCGGCGTCAACGAGGGGGACGCGCCGGAGACCGGCACGGAGGCGGACTGGCAGCGGTTCAAGGGCGCGCTGCGGCTGTCCCGGTTCAAGCTGGACGGGATGAAGCTGAACCTCGCCAGCGAGCAGCAGATCATCGACGTGCCCACCGACCGGGGCATCTGCTGCCACGTCGGCGGCCAGATCGACTTCGACAGCAAGGGCAACCTGTACCTGTCGACCGGTGACGACACCAACCCGTTCGCCTCCGACGGCTACGTCCCGATCGACGAGCGGGCCGACCGCAACCCGGCGTTCGACGCCCAGCGGACCGCGGCCAACACCAACGACCTGCGCGGCAAGCTGCTGCGCATCAAGGTGAAGGCCGGTGGTGGTTACACGGTGCCGGCCGGCAACCTGTTCAAGCCGGGCACGGCGCAGACCCGCCCGGAGATCTACGTGATGGGGCTGCGCAACGCGTTCCGGTTCGCCGTCGACCGGCGCACCGACAACGTGTACGTCGGCGACTACTCGCCGGACGCCTCGAACCCGAACCCGGAGCGCGGCCCGGCCGGACACGGCCGGTGGATGCGCGTCGACAAGCCGGCGAACTACGGCTGGCCGTACTGCGTGACACCGACGATCGCCTACCGCGACTACGACTTCGCCACCGGCGAGTCCGGCGCGAAGTTCAACTGCAAGCGCCCGGTCAACGACTCACCGCACAACACCGGCAAGCGCGTGCTGCCGCCGGTCGAGCAGCCGGAGGTCTGGTACGCGGCGGCCCCCTCGGCCGAGTTCCCGCAGCTGGGCACCGGCGGCATCGCCCCGATGGGCGGCCCGGCGTACGAGTACGACGGAACCAGCACGTCGCGTACCCGCTGGCCGGCCTACTACGACGGGGTGCCGCTGTTCTACGAGTGGACCCGCGACTACATCAAGGAGTTCCGCCTCGACGAGGACGGGGACGTGCAGGACATCCGCCCGGTGGCGCCGTCGCTGGTGGTGGACAACCCGATGGACATGGAGTTCGGCCCGGACGGCGCGCTCTACGTCCTGGAGTACGGCGACGGCTACTTCGCCGAGAACCCGGACGCGCAGCTGTCCCGGATCGACTTCGTCCGGGGCAACCGGACGCCGATCCCGAAGGTCAGTGGCACCCCGACCGTTGGGCAGGCCCCGTTGACCGTCAAGTTCTCCAGCGCCGGCACGACCGACCCGGACGGTGACAAGCTGAGCTACGCGTGGGACTTCGACGCGGACGGTTCGGTGGACAGCACCGACCCGAACCCGACGTGGACGTTCCCGGAGAACGGCTCGTACACCCCGACGTTGAAGGTGACCGACCGCACCGGACGCTCCGCCTCGGCGACCCTGCCGCTGGTGGTCGGGCCGACCGCGCCGATCATCGAGTTCGTCGCCCCGGTGGCCGGGCAGCCCTTCCAGTTCGGGCAGACGGTCGCGTACGAGGTGAAGGTCACCGACGACCTGCCGGTGGACTGCTCCCGGGTGAAGGTCACCTACGTGCTCGGCCATGACGAGCACGGGCACCCGCTCTCCACCTCGACGGGTTGCTCCGGGACCATCCCCACCTTCGTGGACGGTGGGCACAGCGGTGCGGACAACCTGACGGCGGTCTTCGTCGCGGAGTACACCGACGCGCCGACCGAGCCGGGTGTTCCGCCGCAGTCCGCCTCGGCCACGGTGGTGCTGGACCCGACCCCGGTGGCTGGCCTGGCCGGCTGACCGGTGCGCTGAGACAGTGGCGGCGGCCGGAGCAATTCCGGCCGCCGCCGCCTGTCGGTCAGCTCCAGTCGCTGTCGACGTGGTTGTCGCGCCAGCGTCCGCCCACCGGCGGCGTGTCCAGCCGTAACCCGTCCTCGGCGTTGCCGGCGAGGTCGTTGTCCTCGACCCGGCAGTCCACGCAGCTGCCGCGCTCGGTGATCCACAGTCCGTGGGTCTGGGTCCGGGACTCGTGGTTGTCCCAGATCCGGTTGCCGCGGACGGTGGCCGAGTCGAACGGCGCGTCGATGGTGATGCCAGCCCGCCGCTCCGGGGCGGCGGGCAGGTCGTACGCGCATCCCGGCGGCGGCACGTCACCGCTCCACGCGCTGAAGCCGTCCGGGCGGACCGGGGCGAGGGTGAGTTCGTCGCCGGTGTTGGAGGCCACCATGGCAACGGATCGTCCGACCCGCAGGACCTTGCCCCGGTGCCCGTCGTGCGGCCAGTTGGCCGACCGGTCCACCAGGCACCGCTCGCCGTAGCGGACGGCATCGCCCGTCCCGCCGGCGGCCCTCGCGTACTGCCGCCCGTTGTTGCGGATCCGGTTGTTGAGCAGCACCGCGTCGGTCATCTGGTGGTCGATCCGGACCGCGTCGAGGCCGTTGCCCCAGAACTCGTTGCTCTCGATCACCACGTCCCGGATCGGGCCCTGGTAACCGCGCCCGAGGTCGAGCGCGTGATAGCCGTGCCGCCCGTTGCCGCTGATCCGGTTGCCCCGGACGGTGTACGGGCCGGGGCTGTTGCCGATGCTGACCCCGTCGCGCATGTTCCCGTCGATGACGCAGTCGGTGAGCAGCCCACCCCGGCCGGCCACCGAGGAGGTGCCCTGCGCCGACACGTCGAAGCCGGTCTCCAGGTTGCCGGTCATCGTGCAGGCGGACACGATCAGACCGTCGGCGCCCCAGTCGGAGATGCCGAACCGGTTGCCCTGACTGTGGCAGCCGACGATGCGGAAGCCGCGCGGCGGCGCCCAGTAGTCCTTCTGCAGCTCCAGGAAGATGCCGTTGGTGCCGTTGGCCAGGGCGGTGCAGTTGGCGATGGTCAACCGTTCCACCGTGCCCCAGCCGCCGATGCCGACGCCGATGCCCGCGCCGCCCATCTGCTCGCCGTTGTCCAGCCGGCCACAGCCGACCACCACGACGCCGTCGATCAGCGAGTCCTGGAGGAAGTCGCAGCCCAGCCCGGTGGCGGCGGTGTGGTGGATGTAGAGGTTGCGGAACACGCCGCGCACCACGTACTGCAGGCCGAGACCCTTGGCCAGGTAGTTGTACTCGGCCATCGCCACGCCCGAGCCGTCGATCTGGAAGTCGGCGAACGTGCAGTCGGCGATGTGCCGGTCCCGGTCGGCGCCGTGCTGCACGGTCGTCCAGAAGGCCAGCGGGGTCGGGTCGGCCCGGTTGCCCTCGTTGCTGAGCATGAACCGGGTCGCCGCCGGACCGGCCCCGATCAGCGACACGCCGCTGCGCCACACGGTGCCGGCGTCGCGGATCGAGTAAATGCCCGGCGGGCAGTAGATGACCCGGGCCCGCCCGTCCGAGGCGTACCCGGTGCCGAGACGGTCCACGAGGGCGGCCAGCGCCGGCTGGTCGTTGGTCGCGCCGTCACCGGTCAGGCCGTACTCCAGCGCGTCGCAGTAGAGCGGCGCGCCGGCCGAGGCGGGCCGCCGTACCCGGACCGAGTCGAGTAGCACCTCGTTGGCCACGGGCCGGCTCCCTTCGACGCGGTTACGGTCCGGCGGGGCCGACTTCCCGATGACGCGTACGGGAAACCCTGGATGCGCGCCGGCCCCGGCGCCGCACGGAGGCAGCGTCGGGGCGGGGTACGCCCTCAGACGGCGGCGATCAGCAGCGCCGGGCGTTCCACGCAGTCGGCGACGTGCCGCAGGAATCCACCGGCCACGCCGCCGTCGCAGACCCGATGGTCGAAGGTGAGGCTGAGCTGGGTCACCTTGCGCACCGCGAGCTGCCCGTCGACGACCCACGGCTTGTCCACGATCCGCCCGACCCCGAGCAGTGCCGCCTCCGGGTGGTTGATGATCGGCGTGGAGCCGTCGACGCCGAACACGCCGTAGTTGTTCAGCGTGAACGTGCCGCCGGTGAGCCGGGCCGGCGGCAGGCTGCCCGCGCGCGCCGCGGCGGTGGTCGCCGCCAGTTCGGCGGCCAGCTCGGCGGTGGTGAGCCGCTGGGCGTCGCGCAACACCGGCACCAGCAGACCCCGGTCGGTCTGCGCGGCGATGCCCAGGTGCACGCCGGCGGACTGGACGATCCGCTGCGCCTCGGTGTCGACCCGCGAGTTGAGCTGGGGGAACCGGCGCAGACCGCTGAGGCAGATCCGGGCCAGCAGCGCCAGGATGCTCACCGGCGCGTCGGGGGTCGCGGCGTTGATCGCCGCCCGGGTCTCCAGCAGCCCGGTGGCGTCCACGTCCACCCAGATGGTCACCTCGGGGATCTCCCGCCGGCTGCGGGACAGCTTGTCGGCGATCACCTTGCGCACGCCGGTGAGCGGGACGATCACGTCGCCGTCCCCGGCCGGGGCCGGCGCCACGTGCGGGTCCGGCACGGCGGCGAGTCGGGCGGCGGGCGCGGCCAGCGCCGCCTCCACATCGGCGCGGCGGATCACC
>NZ_JAEVHM010000027.1 GCF_016802865.1 Micromonospora parastrephiae
TACCATTGGCCCGGGCGTGACTCACCAGACGATCACCACCGGTGTAGCTGAACCGCCCCTGCTGCGGCTCGGTGGCATCCCACTTCATCTCGTTCTCGGGGACGACGCTGTTGAACTCGCTGTTGAGGATGCCGACGTACTGGCTGTCGGAGAGTTTGCCGGTCGCAACGGCGGCGCCGAAGTAGCGGCCCTTCTCGGCCGCGGCTGCCTTCAGGGTCGTTCCGGCACTGGCCATGGGGGCCAACGCCACCGTCATACCCGCGGTCAGTGCGACGGCGAGGGTCGCCGTCGCTAGCAGAGCTTTCTTGGGTTTCATGTCGTTCCTTCTCAGTGGTTGCATCGGTGGTGGTGATGATGTGCCACTTCACTCAGGACACGTTGTTCGCAACGGCCGGCGCTCGGTCGGTCGAGGAATCCGGGACGGTCATCCTGGCCACCTCGCACCCGCGCCGGCAGCCCGGCAGGCTGTCGCCGGCAACTGCTGAGCCCTGAGGCGGCGTCCGCATGCCCAGAGGGACGCCGTGATCCGAGGTGCCACCAGCGGGCTCGCCCGGTGAGCCACAGGTGTCGTCCTCTATATCGAGAGTGAGCGATAACATGCTGTTCGTCAAGACGTAACGAACCGGCCACACCGATCCCCGGGTGCACATCGTTCGCCTCGGGGCGAGCCGAGCCCACCAGCCGTCGACATCAGGGCTGACCGGCCCACGAGCCGCACCGCCTCGACGCGGTCGCCGTACGGGCACTGGCCTTGTTATCGCTCACACGGACAGGCGGGGGCGATCGTCGATTCGTGCAGCTCACGAACGCCCCGCGGTCAGACCACGGCTCTCGAAACCTCAGGCGAACCTAAGCTGTCCTGCGCAGGTAGGTCTCGGCCAACTGGCGAAGGCGTGTCCGGTCGAAGCTGTGCCCGTGGCCGGGATGGACGACGGACACGTCGAGGTCGGCGAGGAACTCCATGCTTCGCCGGTAGGCAGCCACGTCGGAGTTCGGCAGGTTGTCGATCAAGGCACCGTCGTAGATGATGTCGCCGGAATACAGCGTCCCGGTGCGCTCCTCCAGCAGGGCGATGCTTCCCGGTGTGTGGCCGGGAAGGTGCAGCACAGTCAGTACCCGCCCGCCCAGGTCGATTCGGTCGCCGTCGTCGAGCAGGCGGTTCAGGGTCATGGGTTCGACGCGGTAGGTAGCCGGGTCGTAGTCGGGACCGGGGAGAACGTCGATCATCAGTTGCGGGACACGCTCTCCCGCTGCGTCGATCCCAAGTTTGTCGTAGAGCTCCGCGCCGTACAGGCTCGCCGGTACACCCGCCGCCAAGAGCTCCGCCTCGGCGGGGTGGGCGGCCCGGTCAGCGAACTCAGGCGCCCCACCGACATGGTCCAGGTGCGCGTGGGTGAGCAGGACCATCGGATCGCGCTCGAACAAGGCCGGAATCGCCTCCCGCAGGGCGACGACACCGAGCCCGGCGTCGACCACGAGGTCACGATCGTTGCCGCGCAACCACCAGAAGTTCGCCGACACCAGTTCGTTGACGTGCGGTTCCGCGATCCGGATGACGTCATTACCCGCTTCGACCTGCGTGTACCAGTCGACCATGTCCGCAAGTGTGCCAGCGCGGCAACGCCGTTTCGATCC
Source organism: Micromonospora parastrephiae (assembly GCF_016802865.1). Classification (GTDB taxonomy): domain Bacteria; phylum Actinomycetota; class Actinomycetes; order Mycobacteriales; family Micromonosporaceae; genus Micromonospora; species Micromonospora parastrephiae. The sequence goes on from NZ_JAEVHM010000027.1 coordinate 1,636, forward strand.
CCTCGGACCCCGGCCCCCACCGCGGCGAGGCAGACGGAGCACCGGCGGAACTCGCCGGTCATGACGTCGCTTGAGATCCGCCCGTGTTGGCGCGGCGGGTCGTGCTGAATCGGCGTTGGTAGGCGGCGGGGCTGGTCGACAGCTTCCTGGCGAAGACCCGTCGCATGCTTTCGTAGCTGGGGAACCCGGCGAGGGTCGCCGCCTGCGTTGCGGTGTGCCCCTGGTCGAGCAGCGCCCGGGCCATGTCGAACCGAATGTTCTCCACATAGCGGGCCGGCGTCGTGGACAGTTCGTCGTGGAAGAGCCGGGTGAGGTGCCGGTTGCTCACGTTGAGATGTTTCGCGAGTTCACCGACCGAGTGGTCCGCCCGGGGGTTCGCCGTCACCAGGTCGGTGAATTTGCGGAGAGCCGGCGAGCGGGGTGGCGGTCCTTGCAGCGGCGCCGAGAACTGGGACTGTCCGCCTGCCCGCTGCATGTACACCACCAGGGCGCGGGCGACGTCGCGTGCCAGGTCGGGCCCGTGGTCCTCTTCGACGAGAGCGAGCGCCAGGTCGATACCGGCCGTCACCCCCGCCGAGGTGTACGTGGTGCCGTCGCGAACATAGATCGCGTCCGGCTCGACGCGGGACGTCGGATACTGGGCGGCAAGCTCGTGCGCGACCTGCCAGTGCGTGGTCGCGCGCTTGCCGTCGAGGACGCCAGCCGCGGCGAGGACGAACGCCCCGGTGCAGATCGACGCGACCCGGCCGGCCACAGCCGCCGGTACCCGTGCGGCGTCCGCCAGGTCGGCGGGGACGCGGGCGCGCGGATAGAGACCCGACCCGGCCACCAGGAACGTGTCGACAGCCGGCCCCGACGAAGCCGCGCCGTCGATCGACAGGCGAACCCCGAGGTTCGACGTGACGTCCGCCCCGTTCGGGGAGAGCAGCATGATCCGGTAGTCGGCGCCGAACCGGTTCGCCTCCTTGAACACCTCTGCGGGACCGGCAACGTCCAGCAAGGTCACTCCGTCGTAAACCAGGATCGCGACGCTGTGCGGGCCAGCGTTCACAGGGGGCGTGGACACCGTTTATTGGTAGCACGCCATACCGGAGGTGAAGGGGATCGGGGGTCGGGGCGTTACTCACATGACGACTGTTGCAGGTAAACGAACTTCCCGTGATCATCGGCTGATGCCGACGCCTGAGGGATGGTGACACGCGGCACCCTGTCCGGATCTGAGGGAAACGTGGCCTGACCAAGGCGGCACCGTACGAGGATCAGTAGGCAGCATGGGCGTGGAACACCGATCCGCACACCTTTCCGGAAGGCCATAGATCATGTCAGAGCTCATCGCGGGGTTGGAGATTCCTGAGACAGCGGCGGTCGCCGAAGCGACCAGACACATCCAGGAGACGGTTAACTCCCCCATTTACCACCACTCCCGGCGGGTCTTCCTCTTCGGCCTGATCCACGCCCGCAAGCTTGACGTGCGACCGGACCCGGAGCTGCTCTACCTGGCGGCCATGTTCCACGACAGCGGCCTCCTGACTCCCTTTTCCGACGTCGAGCAGCGCTTCGAAGTCGATGGCGCCGACCATGCGCGCAAGTTCCTCCTGGACCGGGATTTCTCCACGGCCGCCGCCGAGACTGTCTGGACGGCGATCGCGCTGCACACCACGCCGGGCATCCCCAACCGGATGGGCCCGGAAATCGCGACCGCGCACCTCGGCGTCCTGACCGACGTGATCGGCCTCGGCCTGGACGAACTCGACAGCGATCAGCTGGGCGAGATCCTGGCTGCCCATCCACGAGGGGATTTCAAGAACGATTTTCTGCGAGCCAGTGTCGAGGGGTTGAAGAACCGCCCGGAGACCACGAACGGCACCGTGAACTCCGACATCCTCGAACATTTCATCCCCGGCTTCCAGCGCGTGACGACGGTCGAGCGCGTCGTCGGTTCGCCCTGGCCGAGCTGATGCGAGCGATCGTCGTGCGAGACCGCGACGCGGGTGTCAGCGGGCTCACCTTGACCGACATGCCCTACCCGCACGCTGCGGAGAACGACGTCATCGTGCGGGTGCACGCCGCGGGCTTCACTCCCGGAGAGCTCGACTGGCCCGCTACGTGGTCCGACCGCGCCGGTCGAGACCGGACACCCAGCATTCCCGGCCACGAGGTGTCCGGGGTGGTGGCCGAGCTCGGCTACGGGACCACCGGCCTCAGCGTGGGCCAGCGGGTGTTCGGGCTGACCGACTGGGCTCGCAACGGATCGCTGGCCGAGTACACCGCGGTGGAGGCCCGCAACCTCGCCCCCCTCGCGGCCGACATCGACCACACCGTGGCCGCCGCGCTGCCCATTTCCGGACTCACCGCCTGGCAGGGGCTCTTCGACCACGCCCATCTCAGGACCGGCCAGACCGTCCTCATTCACGGCGCGGCGGGCGGCGTCGGCTCGATCGCCGTTCAACTCGCAGGCGAGGTGGGCGCCCGGGTGATCGGTACCGGTCGAGCCGACGACCGTGCTGTCGCGCTCGACCTCGGCGCGCAGACCTTCCTCGATTTGGACGCCGACGATCTGCGGGACGTCGGCGAGGTGGACGTGGTGTTCGACGTCATCGGCGGCGACATCCTGGAGCGGTCGACGGAACTGGTACGCCCGGGCGGTACCCTCGTCACCATCGCCACTCCACCTACCGTGCAGCCCAAGGACGGGCGAGCCATCTTCTTCGTCGTCGAGCCTGACAGCGCCCGGCTGGCCGACCTCGCCCAGCGCGTCCGGAGCGGACGGCTCAACCCCATCGTCGGCGCCGAGCGACCGCTGTCCGAAACGGCGTCCGCGTTCGCCCGCCGCCGCCGCACACCCGGCAAGACGATCATCCGGGTCGTGGACGAATGAGGGACGCCCGCGCGGGCGGGGCTCGCACACGCCCACGTGGCCCGGGAAGTGCCCGTGCGCCGGGCTGTGGTCGTCACACCAGATTTTTCGAAATGAGGACAGTCGAGTGGCCAAGGTAATTGTGGGAGCGACCCCCTTTCAGGGACATGTGAGCCCGGTCCTCACGGTCGCGGCGGACCTGGTCCGGCGTGGGCACGAGGTGGTCGTGTACACCGGGTCGCGGTTCGAGGAACGCGCCTTGGCGATCGGCGCGCGCTTCCGGGCACTGCCGCCGGAAGCAGACCTCGACGACCGGAGGTTGGACGCTCTCTTTCCGGTGCGGGCCACGCTGCCACCAGGACCGGCCCAGTTGTCGTTCGATTTCGAGAACTTCTTCCTCGGCCAGCTGCCCGCGCAGGTGCGGGGCTTACGGGCGCTGCTGGCGACGTTCCCCGCTGACGTGGTGATCGGCGAGCTGGGGTTCTGGTCGATACCGGTGCTCGGCCTCTCCGCGGCGCCGGAGGATCGTCCGACGCTCGTGACGCTGGGTTCTGTCCCTCTGCTGATCCAGAGTGAGGACACTCCCGCGTTCGGCCCCGGCATGTTGCCCGCGCCGGGCGAGGAGGCACGCGCCCGCAACCGAGCGATGAATGCCGGGGTACGCCAGGCCTTTGCCGAGCTGCAGAAATTCGGCGAGGCGACGCTCGAGTCCTTGGGCGTGACGATGTCCGGTTACCTCTTCGACGCGCCTTTCCGCCGTACGGACCACTACCTGCAGCTGACCGTGCCCAGCTTCGAGTACCCCCGCAGCGACCTCCCGGAGCACCTTCAGTTCATCGGTGCGCTGCCTCCAGCAACCAGTAGCGACTTCGTAGAGCCGGCATGGTGGCCCGAGCTGTCGTCCGGTCGGCCGGTGGTGGTCGTCACCCAGGGGACCGTCGCCAACACCGATCTGAACGAACTGGTCATCCCCACGGTGCGCGCCCTCGCCGATCTCGATGTCCTGGTGGTGGCCGCCACCGTACGCGAGGACGGGCCGGACCTGGTACGACAGGCCCTGCCCGACGTGCCGCACAACGTACGGCTGGCCGGCTTCGTGCCGTTCGACCGGCTGCTGCCGCACGCCAGCGCACTGGTCACCAACGGCGGCTACGGAGGGGTGCAGACCGCCCTGTACTACGGGGTGCCGCTCGTGGTCGCCGGTGCCAGCGAGGACAAGCCGGAGGTGGCCGCCCGCGTCGAGTGGAGCGGCACCGGCGTCAACCTGCGCACCAGCAACCCGGAGGTGACCGACTTGCGCGCCGCGGTGCAGACGGTGCTGCACGATCCGAGCTACCGCGCACAGGCCGGGATCATGGCGAAGGAGATCGGCCAGCACGACCCGTTCGAAGCGATCGCGAAGATTGTCGATAGGTCCACCCGCCGCTGATACGGTGACGGCTTCGTCGGCCTGCGTCCTCGGCGACAGGCCGACGAGATCACCACCAGCACGCGGGACCAGAGGAGTCCGTCGTGACGCGCTCGACGACGTTCCTGCTGGACCGCCTGCTCGAAGCCGGGATGCGCGAGGTCGTCACGGTGGAGCCGGCGACGGGCGGTGTCGCGGCGCTCGCCGGCATAGCCACCCGCCGGGACGCGCCGTCGGTGTTCGTCAAGGCCTTCGCCGACGCGCCGGGCGACGACGTCTTCCTCGCGGAGGCCGAAGGGCTGGCCGCTCTGCGCGAGCTCGGCGGCGTGGCGACACCCGAGGTGATCCTGGCGGACCGCGAACTGCTCGTGTTGTCCGTGCTGCGGCCCCGGCCACACAGCGAGGTCTTCTGGGAGCAGTTCGCGCACGCGCTCGCCCGCATGCACACGAGCACGACCCATCCTCGCTTTGGATGGCACCACGACAACTGGTTGGGCCGCCGCCGGCAGATCAACACCTGGGCGGACGACGGGTTCGCATTCTTCGCACAGCACCGGCTGCTTCGGTGGCTGGGGCAGCCCCGCGTCGAGGCGGCACTTGACGCCGCAGACCGGGCCGCGTTGGAGCGGCTGTGTCACCGGCTACCCGACCTGCTGCCGCAGCGGCCGGCATGCCTGACACACGGCGACCTGTGGGCACAGAACATCCTGGCCACCCCGGACGGACAGCCCGCGCTGATCGACCCGGCCGTGTCCTACATGTGGGCCGAGGTCGACCTCGCCCATGTGTGGTCCACCTCGCCCCCGCCCGAGGCGCGACGGTTCTTCGAGGTCTACGCGGAGCTGACCTCGCTTGATGACGGCTGGCGGGCTCGCATGCCGATTGTTCAGCTGCGGCAACACCTCGCCGTGCTGGCCCAGTTCGACGACGACTGGGGTGCGGGCGACCAGATTCGTGCCACCCTTGCCCCGTTCCGGACGCGGATCTGACCACAGGGTCATTCCGGCGTCCCGGTCCGTGCTGCTGCCAGGAGGATGCCGTTGAGGCCCTCCTCGAACAGCAGGTCGTCGTTCCATCGGGTGTCATCGAGATGGCCAGAGGCGTTGAGGGTCGGATAGGCGTTGGCGCTCGCGGCGATATGGTCGCGGGCTGCGGCCCTGGCGTGAGGATCGGCGCTCCGGTGCCACGTGGCTTCGGTGAGCGAGGCGCCGATGACGTAATTGGCCAGCATCCGCGTGGCGACCGCGAGCTGACGTCCATGACATCCACCTCGCACCAGCGCCGATTGCAGGAACTCGGTACGGGCGAGAACGTTGGGCCCGAGCATCGGGCGTCCGACCAGACTCGGTGCCCAGGGATGGCGCAACATGGCGCCGCGCCAGGCTCGGGCAAGAACGCGGGTGTCCTCCAACCAGCTGTCGCTCACGTTCGGGATCGGCACGTCACCGAAGATTCGGTCAACGGCCAGGTCCAGCACGTCATCCTTCGTCTTCACGTGCCAGTACAGAGCGGTCGCTGTCACGTCGAGCTGCTGGGCGAGGCAGCGCATCGTCAGGCCCTCGACGCCGAGCTCGTCCAGCAGAGCCACCGCCGCGTCCACAATGCGCTCAAGGGTCAACGGTGGCTTCCGCCGTGTCCGCGACGGTTCCGCACGTAGCCATACCGGCGGCGGGGTGCGGCTGTCCCGTCTCCCGGCCGACGTTGGCACACCAGGCTCTGCGGTGGTCATGGAGCCACTCTAGTCCACTGGACAGGCGACTTAACGTGGGTAAGCTGATTGAACACCTAGAGTCGTACTTGACGGTCGGCAAGGAGATCCCCCATGCCTCTGCTGCGAGTTCACCTCGACAGCGACCGGATCACCGCTCGTCGCGTTCTGCAACTGCATCAGGAGGGCAGAGCCCATCACGAATCGCGGGAAGCGGCCCGGGAGCAGGTGTGGCGCCAGGGTCACACCCCGGCCGGCGACCCGATCTTCGTCGGCATCACGAACGGCCGTCGGAACGTACAGCTGCTCTACGACGTCGAGGTCTACTCCGACACGATCCGTTGAGCACCCGTCGACCCCGACGACAACGCGGTCGAGGCCTACTCGGCTGCGGGCGCCAGGCCCGAAAACAAGAAAGGCAAGGAGGAGAACTCCTTGCCACTATTAACATTTACCGCACCCCCGGGCTTGCGGCAAGACCCCGGCCGTGGCGCACAATCGTCGGCCGAGCCCAAGAATGGGCAGGCCAATGGGGGATGCATGTTCGATGTGATCATCGTCGGCGGCGGGCCGACCGGCATGATGCTGGCAAGCGAATTGCGTCTGCGGCGCGTCAACGTGCTCGTGCTGGAAAAGGAGGCCGAGCTGCCGCCGTTCGTGCGGTCGCTCGGGCTGCACGTGCGCAGTATCGAGGTGATGGACCAGCGAGGGCTGTTGGAGCGGTTTCTGGAAAACGGCAAGCAGTACCCGATCCGTCCCGGTGACGTCCGAGGATTCTTCGCGGGCATCGAAAAGCCCGCTCCCACCGGGCTCGACACCGCCCACGGATACGTGCTCGGCATTCCGCAGACGCTCACCGACCGGCTGCTTGCCGAGCACGCGGCCGAAGTCGGAGCGGAAATCCGGCGCGGCCGGGCGGTGGTCGGGCTGGAGCAGGATGGCGACGGCGTGACGGTCCACCTCGGAGATGGAGCTGCGACGCCGTTGCGGGCACGGTTCGTCGTCGGTTGCGACGGTGGGCGGAGCACGGTTCGGAAACTGCTCGGGGTCGGATTCCCCGGCGAGCCGTCGAGAATCGACACCCTGCTGGGCGAAATGGAGGTGACGGCCTCCCCGGACGACATCACCGAAGTGATGACCGAGGTGCGCAAGACCGAGAAGCGATTCGGGATCGGGCCGTCGGGCACGCCGGGGGTGTTCCGGGCGGTCGTGCCAGCGGATGGCGTGGTCGAAGACCGTTCGGCGCCGCCGACGCTCGAGGAGTTCAAGAAGCAGCTGCGCGCGTACGCCGGCACCGACTTCGGCGTGCACTCCCCCCGCTGGCTGTCGCGCTTCGGCGACGCGACCCGCCAGGCCGAGCGCTACCGGGTGGGACGGGTGTTTCTGGCCGGAGACGCCGCACACGTCCACCCGCCGATGGGTGGACAGGGGCTCAACCTCGGGATCCAGGACTCGTTCAACCTGGGTTGGAAGCTGGCGGCGGCCATCAACGGCTGGGCGCCGGACGACCTGCTGGACAGCTACGAGTCCGAGCGGCATCCGGTGGCCGCCGACGTGCTGAACAACACCCGTGCGCAGATGCAGCTGACGACCAACGAGCCCGGACCGCAGGCGGTTCGGCGGCTGTTGGCGCAGCTGATGGACATCGACGACGTCAACCGGTTCCTGATCGAGAAAATCACCGCGATCAGCATCCGGTACGACCTCGGGGAGGGCCATGACCTGCTCGGGCGGCGGCTGCGCGACGTCCAGCTGAAGCACGGGCGCCTGTACGAGCTGATGCGGACCGGCAGCGGGCTGCTGCTCGATCAGACGGGGCGGCTCTCGGTGGACGGCTGGGCCGATCGGGTCGACCACGTCGTCGACGCAAGCGAGGAACTGGACGTGCCGGCGGTGCTGCTTCGGCCGGACGGGCACGTCGCGTGGGTCGGCGAGGATCAGCAGACGCTCACCATCGCGTTGACGAGGTGGTTCGGCGCCGAAGGCGCTCCCGCGCCGGTGTGAGGGAACGCTTCTGTCATCCGCGCTCGTCCGGTGGCTGCTCCTTCGTCAGGTGGAGCAGCCACCCCTCGCCGGTGCGGATGAGCGCGTATCGCCGGCGGCGGGTGCGGCCGTGCAACGTGAACAGCATCCGGCGGTCGGTGCGGTCATGCTCCTCCCACGTGCCGATGTCGACGATCGACTTGTCGGCGTCTTCGTAGGTGAGGTGATCGAGGTGGTGGTCGGGCACCGCGATCGCGAGCCGGTTGTCGCCGGGGCTGTCCGGCAGGCCGCGAGGGACCGCCCAGGAGCGCAGCACACCGCCCTCCTCGAGCCGCAGGTCATAGTGCGGTCGTGGTTTGCGGTGGTGGTGCAGGACGAAGGCGGGCGCCACTCTTACCATTGTCGGTGCCCGCCGGCCCTTCCGCCCGTCAACGCGGAGGCCGGCCGCCTTGCTGCTCGACCCGTTCGACGGCGGGTGACCGGCATCAGTCAGGTGACGGCACCTCTCGTGGGGTCGGCGTTCGGAAGGGTCAGGGTGAGCCCCGGCGACTGTCTCGCGCCCGCGGAGATATCGATGGAAGGTGTAGCCCGAGGTCCCCGGGGGCAAGAATCCGCGCATGGGTGGGACGGCATGGTGCGATGAGCAGGTGCTCGGCCAGCGGCGCCAACGTGGTGAATCGGCACGCCTGACGACACGACCGCCAGCTTCCGTCTGATGCGGCTGGACACCTGCCTGCCGGCGGTGGCGCTCGGGGCGGCTGCGTTCGGCGCAGCCCTGGGCGCTGAACCCGCCAGCGCCGACCCGCCGCCGCCAACCAGTCTCCAGCCGGTGCGAGCTGCCACTTCCCCGAAGGTCATCGAGACACTGTTGCCCGACGTGATCGGGACGCCGCAGACGGTCCCCCGGCCTCTGCCCTCGACTGTTCCTCTGCCCTCGACTGTTCCTCTGCCATCGGCCACCGCTCTGCCGCGGCCGTCGGTCAAGCCTCCCGTCGCCGTACCGACTCGGCCGCCCCATGGACGCCGGTCGACCTCAGCACCCGCCACACCCGTCCCGTCCGCCCCGGCTTCCGCGACCGCACGCCGTACCCCGATGCCGTCGCCTCCGTCACCGGCGGACTCCATGACAGCGGCGGTGTCCCACGCCGTCCCGCGCGGCGCTGCCGACGGTCAAGCGTTGGCTCGAACGCGGGCGGCGCGGACCACTGTCACCACGCCCACGCCCACGCCCCACGCCCACGCCCAGCCCTCCCGCCCGTCCCCGCGCCGGGGCTACCGGCGCTCGTGCGGGCACTGACGTCCGCACCTGCGGGCGCCGGCACCAGCGGTGTCGATGCGGCGACGTCAACAATCGAAGGACCACCGCCGATCTCGCCGCTGTGGCGAGGGCGTGCTGTCGCCGCCACCGACATGCGCGCTGCCAGCCGGCCCGTGGAGCGGGGCCCTCCGCCGCCACGGCAACTCCTGATCACCCATCGCGTCCACGACGTTGATCAGGAGAGGTCATGGAGATAGCCGTCATCTGGATTCCCGCCGACATCGAGCCGTCGGAGCCCGCCGTCGCGGCGTGTCTCACGCACCTTCGCCGACACGCCTACCGATTGAACGGGATCATCCGGGCACCGTGGGAGACAGTCGAGCAGACGATGATCGACGGGGAGGTGGACGTTGTCGTGATCGCCGACCTCGCCCATCTTCCGCCGGATCGGTCGCCCCGTATCGAGGTGGCTGCTCCCCCGGAGCCGGCGGCCGACGAGAGCCGAGCGGTTTCCGGTGCGCAGTCGACTGACACGAGATGCGCCCCGTCCTTGCCGGACGGGGCGCGTCGTCGACCTGCACACGCCGACATCAGCCCGGCGTCGGAACTGACCCTGTCGCCGTCACCTTGACATCCATCGATGTTAGCGCCAACACTGAGACCGTTACCAGGGTGCAACGCCATCGTCATATCTCGGTCGCTCGCGCTCCTTGCCCGGCGAGAAGCCGCCGTTCGGCATCAAGCGGATCGGCTACGACGCCGCCGGCTGGCTTCACCTGTGCTGATCAACGGTCGCCCACGAACCTCCCGGAGGACAGATGCCGCTGCCACTCCACCCAGCCGATCCGGCTACCCACCGAGCCGTCAACCCGGTGCGTGCCCCCCGACGCCTACGATCGGTTCTGGCCGCGGTGTTGGCGGTGCTCGCCGTGTCGGCCGGCCTGCCACTGGCCGGGCCGGCGCACGCCGCGCCGGCGGTCACCTACACCAACCCGCTGGTGAACCAGCGGGCCGACCCGCACATCGTCAGGCACACCGACGGCTACTACTACATGACCGCGACGGTGCCGCAGTACGACCGGATCGTACTGCGACGTGCGACCACCCTGCAGGGGCTGGCGACGGCGACGGAAACGACGGTCTGGTACCGGCACACCAGTGGAGAGATGGGCGCCCACATCTGGGCACCGGAGATCCATTTCATCAACAACCGGTGGTACATCTACTTCGCCGCCGGCCGGACCGATGACGTGTGGCGAATCCGGATGTACGTGCTGGAGAACGCCAGCGCGAACCCGCTGACCGGGTCGTGGACCGAACGCGGCCGGATCACGACACCCTGGGACACCTTCAGCCTGGACGCCTCGACCTTCGTCGCCAACGGTGTGCGCTACCTGACCTGGGCACAGCAGGAGCCGGGGATCTCCAACAACTCCAACGTCTACCTCGCCCGGATGGGCGCCAACCCCTGGCAGATCACCGGAACGGTGACCCGGCTCGTCGTGCCGACGTACGACTGGGAGACCCGTGGCTACCGGGTTGCCGAGGGACCGGCGGTGATCCAACGCAACGGCCGCATCTTCCTGACCTACTCGGCCAGCGCCACGGACGCCAACTACTGCCTCGGGATGCTGAGCGCGTCCGCCACCGCGAACCTGCTCGACGCCGCCTCCTGGAGCAAGAGCCCCAACCCGGTGTTCGCGAGCAACGCGGCAACCGGCCAGTACGGCCCCGGCCACAACTCGTTCACCGTCTCAGAGGACGGACAGAGCGACATCCTCGTCTATCACGACCGGAACTACCGCGACATCAGCGGGGATCCACTCAATGATCCAAACCGGCGGACCAGGCTCCAGAAGCTGTACTGGAACGCCGACGGCACCCCGAACTTCGGCATCCCGGTGCCCGACGGGGCCACACCGGTTCGGCTGCGTTCTCATGATCAGGCCAGCAGCTACATCCGGCACTACGACTACCGGGCCCGCATCGAGCCGAACGTGACCAACCTGGCCGACTCGCAGTTCCGCGTCGTCAGCGGCCTCGCCAGCGGCGGAACGGTGTCGCTGGAGTCGACCAACTTCCCGGGCTACTACCTGCGTCACCGTGGCTTTGCCCTGTACGTCGAGAAGAACGACGGCTCGTCCCTCTTCGGCGGCGACGCGAGCTTCCAACGCCGATCCGGCCTGGCGGCCAGCGCCGGGCTCTCCCTGGAGGCACAGAACTTCCCGGGCCGATACGTGCGCCACCGCGACGGGCTGCTCTACGTGGAAGCGGTGAGTTCGAGCGCCGAGCGTGACTCCGCCACCTTCCACCTGGAATAGCCCCCACAGCTCAGGTGACCGCCGTTTCCGACACCGATACGGGTCGCCGGAACCACATCCCCCGATCCAGCCAGGAGGACCGATGCCGCACACCACCACGAGAAGGCCGTCCAGCGGCGAGCCGATCCACCGAGCTGGGCGCGTCGGCCTGGTGCTGGCCATGATCACTGCGTTGCTCGGCGCGGCCGGCGTCACCCTGGTCGGCACACCGTCGGCGATGGCGGCGAGCATCGACACCGGCGCCTACTACGTCCTGGTCAACCGACACAGCGGCAAGGTCCTCGACGTTCGGGACACCTCGACGGCCGACGGCGCGGTGATCCAGCAGTGGTCCCGCAACGACGGTGAGTGGCAACAGTTCCAGTTCGTCTCCTCCGGTGGCGGTTACTACCGCCTCAAGGCTCGGCACAGCGGCAAGGTCGTCGACCTCTGGGAGTGGAACGCCGCCGACGGCGCCGAGTACCGCCAGTGGTCCGATCTCAACGCCACCAACCAGCAGTTCCAGGTTCTCGACTCGGACGGTGGCCACGTCCGCCTGATCAACCGCCACTCCGCCAAGGCACTCGAGGTCTGGGAGCGGTCCACGGCCGACGGCGGCCGGATCAGTCAGTACGCCGACCTCAACGGGGCGAACCAACAGTGGCAGCTGGTCGCGGTAGGTGGTGGCAGCACGCCACCGGCCACCGGCTGTGGCAGCGGGTCGAGCAACGCCGAGGCCGTACTGAGCGGGAGCACCTGGACGGCCCGCAATGGCTCGTCGACGGTCTACTCGGGTTCGGACATGCTGTCGGCGATGCAGGCGGCGGTCAACTCGCTGTCCGCGGGTCGTACGTCGAAGCAGCGCGTGGTGGTGCGTGGCTCCGGGTCGATGAGCGCGGGCTCGCGGTTGTCACTGCCGTCGTACACGACCCTGGCGGTGTGCGGCACGATCAACGTGACCGGCTCGGGCTCGGGCGACCAGGCACCGGTGTACTCGCGGGGAACCACCGACGTCGAGGTGCAGAACCTCACGCTGACCGGTTCGCCGTTGTACGGGATCTTCATGCGGAACGTGAACAACCTGACCCTCGGGCAGATCGACATGCGGCTCTCCGCCGGTCTGGGCATCCGCATCGACAACCACGGTGGAGATCGAACGGTCAAGGTGCGCAACATCCGCATCGACAACGTGTACGTGTCGGGGAGCGGTACACACGGGGTGGAGACGTACGGCGTGGACGGTCTGACGATCGGCACGGTCACGGCGCGGAACACCCGGGACTCCGGTCTACTGCTCAACGACACGATCAACGCCACGGTCGGCACGGTCGACGCGCAGGGCGCCGGGACCGGAACCGGGTACGCGGCGTTCCGGATGGCCAACCGCAACGGCCGGGTGGGCAGCTCGTATCCGACCAACATCCGGGTCGGAAACGTGATCGCGTCCGGGGGTGGCCGGGGGATCTTCTGCGTGTCCGAGTCCGGTGGCGCGGTCATCGACCGGGTGACGATCTCGAACACGGGGAACAACGCGATCCTGGTGGAGAACTGCTACAACGTCGTCATCGCCGGGGTGTCCGGGACGGTGACGGGCGGCGGCGAGGTGAGGATCGCGTCGCGGACCGAGTTCCCGATCTCCTCGGGCATCCGGTTCCAGAATCTGACCGTCAGCGGCACCAACATCACCCAGAATCCCTGCGGTGGGGCGAACAACACGATCAGCAACGTCACGCGGGTCAACTCGACGCTGACGTGGTGTTGAGAGGCAGGCCGGGCGGGCCTTCCGGGCGACCGGTCGTCACCCGCCCGGCGTGCCGGTGCTTTCCCGCCGGATGAGCCGGAACGGCGTCTGCACGGTCAGCGGCCCCGCGACCTCCGCGCCTTCGATACGGGCGATGAGGCGGCGCACCGCGAGGCGGGCGATCTCCCCCTTGTCCGGTGCGATCGTGGTGAGGGTCGGCGTACTGAACCGGCCCTCCTCGATGTCGTCGATCCCGACCACCGCGACGTCCTCCGGCACCCGGTGACCGGCCTCGGCCAACGCCCGCAGCGCGCCGATGGCGACCAGGTCGTTGTAGCCGAACACCGCGTCCGGTGGGTCCCCGAGGGCGAGCAGGTCACGCATGGCCCGCTTCCCGTCGAGCCGGCCGAACGCGTCGGTGCGGGCGACCAGCCGTGAACGGTACGGCAGGCCGGCGGCGGCCAGGGCCTCCCGGTAGCCGCGTACACGCAGGTGCGCCGACTGCCGGTCGCCGCCCGGCGTCGCGCCGATGAACGCTATCCGGTGGCGGCCGATCGCCACGAGATGCTGGATCGCCGCGTGGCTCGCGGCCACGTTGTCGATGGCGATGTGATCGTGCGGCACGTCGTAGACGCCCTCGCCGATCAGCACGAGCGGAGTGTCGGCGGTCCGGGACAGCACCTCCTGCCGACCGATCCGCACCGGACTGAGGATCAGGCCGTCGATGGTGTTCCGCCGGGAGCCGCCGAGGAGCGCCAACTCGGCCCCCCGATCCGCGGCGGTGTTTTCCATGACGAGCGTGTAGCCGAGCCCGGCGGCCTCGGTGATGGCGATCTCGGCGAGTTCGGCGAAGTAGGGATTGTTCAGTTCCGGGATGGCCAGGGCGATCAGGCCGGTGCGCCCCCGACGGAGGTGCCGTGCGCTGAGGTTGGGGCTGTACCCGAGTTCGTCGACCGCCTGCTGCACGCGCTGCCGGGTCCGCTCCCCCACCGGTCGGTACCCGTTGACCACGTTCGAGACCGTGGCCAGCGACACGCCGGCGCGTTCGGCTATGTCCTTCAGGCTGACGCCCATCCGCCGACCCTCCACGAATCCGACTGACAAGCCGGCAGGACATTCACGAACAAGGATTGACGGGACGCCCGGCGCGGCTCTATAACGTTATACAGGCGATGATGGATGTCAATATGCCCGCTGACGGTTGGCACCTGGAGATCCCACCGACATCCGTCGATGACGCCCGTCCCTCGTCAGTGACCACCCCGATGCCCACCACCCACGCGCTTCGGGCTTGGCAGTACCGCCCGCGGCGACTCGCCCTCCGGAGACGGCATGACACGTCAGGACCCCATCCGCCCCGCCCTGCCGCTGCTGCTCATCCTCGCCCTGGTCGTCGGCGTTCTCGCCGCGCCAGCCCCGGCGGCACACGCCGCACCGGCCAAGACGCCGCCACTGACCACCCCCTGGACCAGCCAGGCACTGGTCGGCACACCCCTGCCCGAGTACCCACGACCCCAGATGACCCGGCCGGACTGGCTCAATCTCAACGGCGAGTGGCAGCTCCGCCAGTCGGCCACCGACGACGCCCCACAGTTCGGCACCGACCTGCCCGAGCGCGTCAACGTGCCCTTCCCGGTGGAGAGCGCCCTCTCCGGCATCCAACGGGCCGCCAACGACAACCGCAACTACCTGTTCTACCGGCGTACCGTCACCGTCCCGGCGAACTGGTCGGGTCGACGGACCCTGCTGCACTTCGGCGCCGTCGACTGGCAGAGCACCGTCTGGGTCAACGGTGTACGGGTCGGTGCGCACACCGGTGGCTACGACGCGTTCACCTTCGACGTGACCCCTCAGCTCACCGCCGGGACCAACGAGATCGTCGTCAAGGTCTGGGACCCCACCGACACCCGACAGAACGGCAGCCTGCCCGCCATCGGCAAGCAGACCAAGACACCCGGCGGGATCTTCTACACCCCCAGCTCGGGGATCTGGCAGACGGTGTGGATGGAGCCGGTGCCCACCGCCTCCATCAGCAGCGTCGACGTCTACCCGAACCTGAGCAACAACACCCTGCGGGTCCGGGTCTTCACCCGGGGCGACGTGAGCGGCCACACCGTACTCGCCGAGGCGCTGAACGGAAGTACCGTCGTCGGGTCGGCCACCGGCGGCTTCACCGACTTCAGCGTGCCGGTGCCCAACGCGCGCCGCTGGTCACCCGACGACCCGTTCCTCTACAACCTCCGGGTCACCCTCCGCAACGCCGGGAACGCCACGGTGGACCGAACCCTGCACTACTTCGGCATGCGGGAGATCACCACCGGCCTGGTGAACGGCGTGCTGCGCCCCAAGCTCAACGGCCAGTTCGTTTTCCAGGTCGGCACCCTCGACCAGGGTTTCTGGCCGGACGGGCTCTACACCGCGCCGACCGACGCCGCCCTCGCCTTCGACCTGCAGAAGCACAAGGACCTGGGCTTCAACATGGTGCGCAAGCACATCAAGGTCGAACCACAGCGCTGGTTCTACCACGCGGACCGGCTCGGCCTGCTGGTCTGGCAGGACATCCCGTCGCTGACCGCGCAGGACATCAACCCCACCGACGCCCAGCAGGCGCAGTTCGAGACCGAGGCACGCGAGATCGTCGACGAGCACCGCAGCTCACCCGCCGTGATCGCGTACACGCCCTACAACGAGGGCTGGGGCGAACGGTCCCTCGCCGACACCCGCCGGGTCGCGCAGAACATCAAGAACCAGGACCCGACACGTCTGGTCAACCCGCACAGCGGCCACAACTGCTGCCAGTCCCTCGGCAACCCCGGCAACGGTGACATCGACGACTGGCACGTCTACCTCGGACCGGACTCGCCCACACCGTCGAGCAGCCGGATCGCGGTGCTCGGTGAGTTCGGCGGCCTGGGCCTGCACACGCCGGGCCACGAGTACAGCCCGAACGGCAGCTTCTTCGCCTACGAGTGGCAGGCCAGTTCGAGCGCGCTCACGGACCGGTACGTGGGGCTGGTTCAGGGCACCCAGAACCTGATGCTCGGCAAGGGTCTCAGCGCCTCGATCTACACCGAGATCACCGACCTGGAGGGCGAGCTGAACGGCTTCCTCACCTACGACCGGCAGGTGATCAAAATGGATCAGGCGCGGGTCCGCGCCGCCAACACCGCATTGATCAACGCCTCGAAGTCCATCGGCAGCTCGGCGCCCGTCGCGCTCCCGGTCAACGCCCGGCGGTCGTTGCAGGTGACCACGCCCGGCCACACCAACCGCTACCTGCGGCACCGGGACAGCCTGGCCTACACCGAGGTGATCGACGCCGGCAGTCCGAGCCTGCTCAAGAACGATGCGACGTACACCATCCGGCCTGGCCTGGCCGACGCCAACTGCTACTCGTTCGAGTCGGTCAACTTCCCCGGGCAGTACCTGCGGCACCTGGACTCGCGGGTACGCAACTCGCCGAACGACGGCTCCACGCTGACCCGCGCCGACGCCACCTGGTGTGCACGCGTGGGACTGACCGGCACAGGGGTGTCGCTGGAGTCGTACAACTTCCGGGGTAGGTACCTGCGGCACTACAACTCGGAGGTCTGGCTCAGCAACGGCGCTGGCGGCGACGCGTACAACACGCCAACCCTGTGGGCCGCCGACAGCACCTGGAACATCGCCGCCCCCTGGGCACCCTGATCGGTCCGAGCCCGCGACAGGGTCGTCGCGGGCCATCTGACGACCGCGGGGGTTCCGGCCTGGCCGGACCCCGCGGTCGCCGGCGATGGCATGGGCACGGGCGGCCTCGTCGAGCTGGGCTCGGGCGCCAGCAGAGTACGTCTCACGGTGCTCCTCGCGAGGTCGGGGAATCAGCTTGGTGGCTTCGCGTACCTCCCTCTAGCCGCGGTGTCGAGGGCCGAGCGTGCCATCAAGACGATGACCAACGTCAATGGGGCTCGAAGATTTCCTTCATTGCGCAGCCATGAACAGACAGCTATTGACATCGACCACGGCCGCAGGTTAACTCGCCGGTAATCGACCTCCAACCGCCCGCCCGGGAGAGCCGACCATGGGTATGCGTCGCCGCTCGTTCATCGGTCACGTCGCCGCCGTTGGTGCGGCCAGCGCCCTCGGCGCCGCCCTGACCGCGGCCGGCCCCGCCCAGGCGGCGACGTGGAAGAAGCGGTTGACCGGCGCGGACCTCGACACCAACAGCCGGTGGCGGGTCGCCGGCACCGATTTGGGCATCCCCTACGTGCTGGAGAACGGGTCGACCGGCTACCTCTTCGGTGACACCTTCGACACCCCGTGGCCGGAGGGCCCACCTCTGCCCAACGACTGGCGGTCGCCGGTCATGTTGCGCTCCGCCATCCACCCGCGCGCGGCGGGCGGAGTGGTCTTCGACAGCGCGGCACGGGTCGCGGGCAACGGTCGCGCTCCGGAGTTGATGCACAACGGCCACCACGGCATCGGCATCGACGGCCTTCCCGAGGTGACCGTCATCCCCAACGACGGCATCAGCTTCCCCGAGACCGGCCGACAGCTCATCTCGTACATGAGCATCGAGAACTGGAACTCCGCCGGCCCGGCGGGACCACACTGGAAGTCGCGCTACGCGGGGCTGGCCTACACCGACAACGGCAACGACTTCGTCCGTACGCCCCTGAAGTGGTGGAACAGCCCGGACAACAGCGACCCGTTCCAGATGTGGACCATGCAGCGAGCCGGTGACCACGTCTACGTCTTCTCCGTACGAGCAGGGCGTCAGAACGGCCCGATGATGCTGCGTCGCGTCCGGTGGGACCGCCTCTTCCACCCGGAATCGTATGAGGGGTGGGGCTGGAACGGCACGGACTGGGGCTGGGGGCGGCCCTGCACACCCATCCTGACGGGCCGCTTCGGCGAGCCGTCCGTACGCCGGCTGGGTGACGGCACCTGGGTGATGTCGTACCTGAACTGCCAGACCGGCTGTCTGGTCACCCGGACCGCTCCCGGGCCGGACCAGGTGTGGACAGCGGAGAAAGTCCAGGTCACGAGCTGGCAGGAGCCTGGCCTGTACGGCGGGTTCATTCATCCCTGGTCGAGTCGCGACGCCAACGATCTGCACCTGATGGTCTCGAAATGGACCCGTACGCCCGACGGCCGCAGCACCGCCTACCACGTCAGCCAGTTCGTCGGCTCGGTGTGACCAGGCCGACCACCGGACCGACGAACAACCTCACCTTCCTTTCGCCGGGGCGGAAACGCGACGGCGATTCGGCGCCACGGCACGCCACCCGGAACCAGGCGACGCCGACCCGCGCTCCTGCCATCCGGACCGCGACCCGATCCAGCGTCACCTGCTGTCGCGGGTGTCGTTTCCCGGTCATGAGGGAAATGCGGCGACCTGCTTTCTTCACCGCCCATCGTGGCCGGCCCGATCGGGGCCGACTCCGCTCGCCCGGCCGCAGCGCCGCGGCGCACCATGAGCGGCATGGCGCTCGGCTCCGGCTTTAAGGCGCACAAATCCGACCTGCTCCACTGGGCTGACTCAGGCAAGAACCGGCTCGCAACTTGCATCCGGCCGGGAATGACCCGTCCGTTGCACCACGCAATTCTGACATTCCATAAATAGACTTCGGCCAATCTTGACTTGTGCAGCTGGTCAGCGCACCGTGATGAGTAGCAGGCAGATGCGCGCCATTATCGGCCCGACTGACGCGGTTCGCTGAATGGGGGCGCTGCCGATTTCTCGCCGCGCGCATCAGGAGGCGTTCCATGCGGTTGAATCCGTTCACCGGGGCCTATCTCACCGATCCGGCCAGCGTGTGGCGACGCATTCTGGACGATCCCGCCGGGGTGCACTACGCCGAGGATCTGGGCCTGTGGTTGATCAGCAGGCACGAGTACGTCCGGCGCGGCCTCGCCGACGCCGCGACGTTCACCAACGCCCTCACCCTGGCTCCGGTGTACGAAATCTGCCCGGAGGCGATGGGCGTGGTCATGCAGATCGACGCGCCGCCCACGACGGCCGCCGCGGACCCGCCGGTGCACCCCCGCACCCGTCGGGCACTGCGGGCCACCTTCGCGAACACCCCCGACCGGGTCGAGGCCGAGTACGGCGAGATCGTCCGCCGTCGGGTCGACCAGCTGGTGTCCCGGCTGGTCGCCCGCCAGGGCGATCAGGTCGACCTCGTCGCGAACTTCGCCACCGAGCTTCCCCTGCTGGTCGTCCTGGACATCCTCGGAGTACCCGACGCCGACATCGCGCGGATCCGACGGTGGGCGGACGGTCAGATCGCTCTCATCTGGGGGCAACCGGACCCGGCCGAGCAGGTCCGCCTGGCGCAGGGCCTGCTGGAGTTCTGGCGCTACTGCCAGGAGCTCGTGCGTCAGCGGGTGGACAGTGGTCACCGGGCCGACGACTTCATCAGCCGGGCCCTGACCTACCGCGACGACGACGACGCGGTGCTGACGGTGCCCGAGGTGGCGAGTTTGGCCTTCAACCTCCTGGTCGCCGGCCACGAAACGACCGCCGGGCTGCTGGCTCACGCCCTCGACCAGGCACTGTCCACTCCGCAGCGGTGGTCGGCGATGGCCGCGGATCCGCGGATCGTCCCCGCGTTCGTGGCCGAGACGCTCCGGTTCGCGCCCGCCATCGACGGGTGGCTCCGGGTGACCCGCCGGGACGTCACCCTGGGAGAGGTCACCATTCCGGCGGGGGCGCGTTGCCTGCTGTTGATCGGAGCGGCCAACCGGGACCCGGCGGTCTTCACGCATCCGGACCGGTTCGACCCGCACCGTTCCGATGTCGGGGATCACCTGTCGTTCGGCCACGGTCCACATTTCTGCATCGGGGCGGGATTGGCGCGACTTGAGGCCACGATCGCGCTCACCCGGCTCGCCGCAGCCATTCCCGGCCTACGGCTGACGCCCGAGCAACATCGTTCATACAAACCCAATGTTGCGTTTCGCGCGCACCACACGCTGAGCGCGATAATTGATATCATGGCGCCCGTGTCCGTCCCGTCGGCACGAGAGGCGGCGGCGGCCGAGGCGCGCATCGCCGGGCAGTGAGCGCGCGCCGAGCCAGGTAGCCTGCACACGACCCACAGGTGGGGCGGACGGCGCGGTCTGCACCACGTCCCGTTGCACCGCGACGCCCGCACCCGGTCCGGCGCACACCTTTCACGCTTTGCCAGGCAATCCATGTCGGTCAACGTCTTCACACCCATAGCGTCCTGGGTTAAGAATTGCCCTCTACGAATGCCACGCGCAGCGGACAATCTTGATCTGTGTCCGCTGCCGATTCCCGGTTGTCACGAAGGTGAGCGCATGGAGCACACATCCCCGTCGAGCTCCGCTCACTCCGCGGCCAGTCAGCGGTTCCGCTGGGAACTGCGCAGCTGCCGTCTCCGACGGGGCCTGACCCAGCGGGCACTGGCGGATCTGGTGCGGTTCAGCCGGGAGACGGTCGCGGCGGTGGAGTCGGGTCGCCGGTTCGGCAGTCTCGAGTTCGCGGTGCGCTGCGACGACGTGCTCGACACCAACGGCGTGCTGGCGGCGCTGTGGCCGCAGGTCGCCGCCGAACAGTTGGCGGCCGACGGGCGCCGCGGGCCGCGCTCCTCGGACCCGGCGCAGCCGGATCGGCGGGTGCCACGTCAGCGTGGTCGGCGCGACGCGCGCGACCCGGGTGCGGTGGTGGACGCCATCGACGAGTTGCGCGAGCTGATCGGCCAGGTCCTCAGTGGCCAACCCGACCCGGACGACCGACGGCGGGGCCGGGCGATCGGCCCCCTCGACGACCAGCACTAACCTCACGAACCCGGTGATCCCGCGCCGCGTGACCGGCCGCTGACGTTGGGTACAGATGCTGGTACGGGCAGTTTGTACCACGGCCAGGTCTGGCCTACGAGCGCGGCTTCCGGCCGAATGGGACTTGCATTTGGCAACGTGCGGATAGACCGTCGTCGACGAGTCGTGGGAGTCAATCTTGACGTCGAGCACGAGGTCCCACGCGGCCCGACCCTACCCGACCCGCCGGCGCGGCTGGAAGATAGCCGGCCGGATGCGCCTCATCGTCGCGGCACCGCTCGTCGCCGTGATCGGGTTCGCCGGTCTCGCGCTCACCGAAAGCGGGCGCCAGACGGGCCGCGCCAACGACCTGCGGATCCTGGCACAGGTCGGCGCCGAGGCCGGTGAGCTGGCCTACCGCCTGCAACGCGAGCGCGTCGCCGCTGCCGACCTGCTCACCTTCGCCGCACCGGAGCAACAGGACGCCTTCGGCGCGGAGATGGCCGCCACCGACGACGCCGCCGCCCGCTACCGCCGGCAACGTGACCGGCTGCCCGCCGACGCCAACGCCAACCAGCCCCTCCTGCGCCGCATCGATGCCGCCCTGAACGGCCTCGCCCCGCTGCGCACCCAGGTGCGTACCGCAGCGCACGCCTCGGTGTCGGCGATGACCTTCAGCTACCGCATCGCGATCGCCGACCTGATCAACCTCCGGGAGAACGTCTCGCACGGCGTGGTCAACGCCCAACTCGCCGACGGGATCCGGGCTTCGGCGGCGCTGTCGAAGACGGCCGAGGCGATCGGCCAGCAGCAGGTCGCCGTGCTCCGCGCGGTCGCGGCGGGCGAACTCACCCCCGCCATGCAGCAGGACATCACCGCGGCCCGTACGAGTTACACCGAATCGAGCCTGTCCTTCCTGGCCCTGGCCCCACCCGAGTGGAGCACCTGGTGGGAGCAGGCCGGCACCGGCAAGGAGGCGCTCGCCCTGCAACGGATGCAGGACGACGTGTCCCGCGCGCAGCCCGGGACGACACTGCAGCTGGAGACCGCCGCCTGGGTGTCCACCACGCAGGCGCGTGCGGCCCGCCTGTCCGACCTGCGGGCGCGGGTCGACGCCGCGGTGCTCGACGACGTCCGGGCCGCGCACACCGACCAACGCCGCCGGGCGGTGGCCGAGGTGGCCGGTGTCCTCCTGGCACTGGTGCTGACCGCGCTGGTGACCTGGGCCGTCGCCCGACAGATCACCCGGCGACTGCGGCGCCTGCGGGACGCGGCCAACGCCGTCGCGTTCAAACAGCTCCCCGCCGTGGTGGCCCAACTCCAACAGCCGGGCGGTGCCGCCGTCGACCCGGACGAGCTGGCTCGCCAGCAGTCCGTCGCCGCCCTCGAACCGTCCAGCGACGACGAGATCGGCGAGCTGGGCCAGGCGTTCAGCGCCGTGCACCAGGCCGCCGTCCGGACGGCCGCCGGGCAGGCCGTCATGCGCGCCAACACCGCCGACATCTTCATCCACCTGAGCCGCCGCGAACAGCGACTCGTCGACGCCGTCCTGGCCCAGGTCGACCTGGTGGAGCGGGACGAGACCGACCCCGACCGGCTCCACCAGCTGTACACGCTGGACAACCTGGCGACCCGGATGGGACGGATCAACGCGAGCCTGCTGGTGCTCGGCGGCGTCGGCGTTGGTCGTGTACGCCAGCACGACGTTCCGCTGCAACAGGTGCTCCAGGCGGCGCTGTCCCAGATCGAGCACTACGCCCGGGTCCGGCTCGGCATGATCGACGGGGATGTCGCCGTCGCGGCGAAGACCGTCGACGAGGTCGTGCACCTGCTCGCCGAACTCATGGACAACGCGACGACGTACTCGCCGCCGGACAGCGAGACCTGGGTGAGCGGCCGGAGCCTGGGTGACCGCGTCATCGTCCAGATCAGCGACGAGGGCGTGGGGCTGTCCCCGCAGCGGATGGAGCAGCTCAACGAGTTGCTGGCCCACCCGCCGGCCATCGACGTCGCCGCCGTACGGGCGATGGGGCTGGTCGTCGTGGGCCAGCTCGCGGCCCGGTTGGGCGCCACCGTCCAACTGCGACGCGGTCCCCGACGGGGCACCCTCGCCGAGGCGACCCTGCCCGCCGCGATGATCCGGTCCCTGCCGCCGGAGGAGTACCTGCTCGCCCCCGGACGACTGTCGCGGCGTGCGGCCCGGACGGCCAACCCGCCACCGCCGTACCAGCCGCGACCCGAACCCACCGCCGGACGCCCCCCGACCCTGCCCGCGGCGCCGGTGTTCCGACCGACTCCCCCACCCCCGGACCGGGGGGACGCGCCCACCGAGGAGCTGCTCATCTTCGAACAGGTCAACCACTGGTTCCACACCGATGTCGTCGAGGGGCAGAACGACCGGGAGTGGTCCAGCCCGGCCGACGACGCCTGGCGCACCGCGGCCGAGGCGACGGCCCCGGAGGTCACCACGACCACCACGTCCGGCCTGCCCAAACGGCAGCCGCAACGGCACCTCGTGCCCGGCGGTGTGACGGTGCCCCAGCAGCAACAGCGGTCGGAGTACCGCGACCCCGCCCAGGTGGCCACCGCCATGGCCGCGTACGCCCGGGGTGTGGCGACCCGACGGCGCACCCCGATCGACCTCGGCAACAAATGACGCGACAGGAGAAAGTGTGAGTGACCAACAGGATCTCGGCTGGCTGCTGGACAGCTTCGCGGCGCGCGCGACCGAGGTCAGCCATGCGATCGCGATATCCAGCGACGGCCTGATGGTGGCCGCCACCCGCGACCTGCCACCGGACCGGGCCGACCAGCTCGCCGCGACGGGCAGCGGCCTGGTCAGTCTGCTGCGGGGCGCGGCCGCCTTCTTCGACGCCGGAGCGGTGATCTCCAACGTCACGCAGCTCGAGGGCGGGTTCATGTTCTCGATGGCCTTCAACGACGGCGCCTCGTTGCTGGTGCTCGCCGCGCCCGAGTGCGACGTGGGCAAGGTCTCGTACGAGATGACCGAGTTGGCCAATCGCATCGGGGACGCCCTGACCCCCGCGGCCCGCGCGGCACTCGCCCGCAGCCGCTGACGACCCCCGGCGCCCCCACGCCGGAGCCCCCTCCCTTCCCTGGAGAAAACACATGTCTCTCACCACCCCTTGGCGCAGCCGTGCCCTCACCGCGACACTGCTCACGCTCGTGCTGGGTGTCAGCACGGCCTGCGGCGACGAAGGGCCCGGCACGAGTGCCAGCGGATCGATAAAGATCGGCCTGCTCGCATCGCTGTCCGGGACGTACCAGGCCGTCGGTACGGAGATCCGCGACGGCTTCCAGCTCTACCTGGACACCCACGACGGCAAGCTCGGCGGTCGACAGGTCGACCTCGTTGTGGCGGACGAGGGCAACGGCGCCCAGACCGCCGTGCCGGCGGCGACCAAACTGCTCAAGCAGGACCGGGTGTCCGCGCTCACCGGCATCGTCGGTGGCGGCTCGGTCGCCGGAGTCACCCCTCTGCTCAACGAGACCAAGGTGCCCCTCGTCGGCTCCAACGGCCGGCCGGAACTCAAGGACGTCTCCCGGGTCTGGCACACCTCGTACCTCTCGGACGAGCCCGGGGCGGCGATCGCCCAGCACGTCCGGGACAACGTGCGGGGCTCCGTGTACGCGATCGGCCCGGACTACCAGGGCGGCTGGGACGAGCTGCGCGGCTTCACCGACGCCTTCGGAAAGATCGGCGGGAAGCTCGCCAATGCCGACGGCAAGACCACCTTCACCCCCTTCCCGGCCACCACCAACTTCACCCCGTACTTCGCGCGGATCAAGGCCTCGGGCGCGGCCGCCGTCTACACCTTCTACGCCGGCAGCGCCGCCGTCGACTTCGTCAAGCAGTACGCGCAGTCCGAGATCAAGGACATCCCGCTGTACGCGGCCGGGTTCCTCACCGAGGGCGGTGTGCTCAACGCGCAGGGCGAGGCCGCCCGGGACATCTACTCGGTGCTCAACTACTCGCCGGACCTCGACAACGCGGAGAACCGCGCCTTCGTGGCGGCGTGGAAGGCCAAGCACGACGGTTCCCCGACCACGTACGCGCTGGCCTCGTACGACGCGGCGGCAGTGCTGGACCGGGCCATCGGTGCCGCCGGCAGCGACCCGACTCCGGAGGCCATCAACGCGGCCATCGGCAAGCTCGGCCAGATCGCCAGCCCGCGCGGAACCTGGCAGTTCTCCAGCACCACGCACTCGCCCGTGCAGAAGTGGTACCTGCGCCAGGTCCGCCAGGACGGACGGGCGCTGTCCAACACCGTCGTGGGTGACCTCGCGACCGTCGGCCGGTGATCGCGGTGGCGGTCGGCACGAACCGGATCGACCCGTACCTGATCCCGGCGCTGGACGGAGTCGCCTACGGGCTGCTCGTCTTCGTCGCCGCCTCGGGCCTGGTCGTCTGTTTCGGCGTCGCCAACATTCTCAACCTGGCGCACGGCACCCTCTACGCGATCGGGGGATACACCGCGGCGGCGCTGCTCGACGGCGGCTGGGCGAGTCTGGCGCTGGCGCTGGCGGTCGGTGTGCTGGCCGCCGCCGCGGCGGGTGTGTTGCTGGCCGGCCTGCTCACACCGGTCGCCGCCGGCAACCACCTGACCCAGGCGCTGCTGACCTTCGGGGTGGCGCTGGCCGGCGGCAGCCTGCTCGTCGCCGGCTTCGGGCCCGACGATCCGCAGGTCCGGGTGCCGGCCGCCCTGGACGGGTCGGTGGTGGTCGCCGGTCACCGGTACGCCGCGTACCGGCTCGTCTTCATCGCCGTCGCCGCGGTGATCTCCGCCGCGCTCTACCTCGTGGTGCGCCGCACCAGGGCCGGGATGCTCGTCCGGGCGGCCGTCGACGACCCGGAGATGGTCGCCTGTCTGGGGGTGAGCCCCGCCCGGATCCGTGCTGGTGTGCTCGCCGCCGCCGGTGCGTTGGCGGGCGCGGCCGGGGTCCTGGGCGCGCCGATCATCGGCCCCGGCACGGACACCGCCGACACGGTGCTGTTGTTGTCCCTGGTGGTCGTGGTCCTCGGTGGTCTCGGGTCCATGGCGGGCACGCTGCTGGCCGCGCTCGCGATCGGCGAGATCCAGACGCTGGGGGTGGCGTTGCTGCCGTCCGCCGCACCGTTCCTGCTGTTCGCCGCCATGGCGGCCGTGCTGGCCGTGCGGGCACGTGGCCTGGCCGCCAGGTGGGGGGCGACGTGAGGGACGAGGTGATTCGGAGGGCCCGCGGCGCCGTCGCGGCACTCGTCCTGGCGGGCCTGGTCGTGGCGCCCTGGATGGTGGACGACTACACCACGGCGATCCTCGCCCGGACGCTGGCGCTGGCCCTGGTCGGGGTGAGCGTGGCACTGCTCACCGGCGTCGCGGGTATGCCCACCCTCGGCCAGACCGCTCCGTACGCGGCGGGCGCCTACGCCTGCGCGGTGCTCGGCAGTCGGATCTCCGACGTCGGCGTCGTGCACGTCGTCGTGGCGGCGGGCGCCGGGGCGCTGCTGGCCGCGCTGACCGTGCCGCTCGTCGTCCACGCCCGGGGGGTGATCGTGTTGATGATCACTCTGGCGATCGGTGAACTCGTCGTGACCATCCTCGGTCGGTGGCGGTCGGTGACCGGTGGCACAGACGGGTTGGCCGGCATACCCGCGGTCCGCCCGTTCTGGGGGCTGCCGGTGCTCGCCACCGATCAGGCGCGTTACCTGTACACGCTGGTGGTCGCTGCCGCGCTGGTCGGCGCTGTGTTGTTGCTGCTGCGTACGCGGGCCGGGCTGCTGCTGCGTGCCGGCCGCGACGACGAGACGCGGCTGCGGGCCAGCGGGCACCGGGTGCCCCTGCAGGTGTCCGGCGCACACGTCGCCGCCGGGGCGATAGCGGGTGCGGCCGGCTCGCTGCTCGTCGTCGCTCAGCAGTACATCTCCCCCGCCGACTTCGGCTTCGACACGTCCGCGCTGCTGCTGCTCGGCGTCGTCATCGGGGGCACCGCGTCGGTCGGCGGCGCCCTGGTGGGCGCGGCGCTCGTCATCGCCGTGCGGGACTGGCTGTTCGGGGTGCTGCCCGGCCACGCGCCGTTGGTGCTGGGAGCACTGTTCGTGGCGACGGTCTACCTGCTGCCCTCCGGCGTCAACCGGGCACGGGGCAGGCTGCGCCCACCGAGCGCCCCGGACGCGACGGCCGTCCGTGAGCACGCCACGGTACCGGAGCTACGCGCATGAATCCGCTGCTCAGCGCCCAGGATGTCCACGTGCGCTACGGCTCGCTCGCCGCGCTCGCCGGCGTCGACCTGACCATTCACGACGGCCAGCGGCACGCGCTGATCGGCCCCAACGGAGCCGGCAAGACGACGCTTCTCAACGTGATCGCCGGTGCCAGGAAGCCGCAGCGCGGCACGGTACGGCTCGATGGACGGGACGTCAGCCGGCTCGGACCGGCGGCACGGGCCCGACGGGGCATCAACCGGATACACCAACGGCCAGCGGTCTTCTCGACGCTCACCGCGACGGAGAACGTCGTGGTGGCCGCGTTGCCGCGGGTCATCCCACGTCGCAGGTGGTGGCCGGGCGGACGCCGGCGCACCGCCCAACGTCGGGCGGTCCCGCTGCTGGAGCAGATGGGCCTCGCCGACGTCGCGGCGGTGCCCGCCGGGCACCTCGCACACGGGCAACGACGCCAGTTGGAGATCGCCATGGCCCTTGCCGGTCGTCCCCGCCTGCTGCTGCTCGACGAGCCCGCGGCCGGGCTGTCCGCCACCGAGGTCGGCCGCCTGGTCGAGCTGCTGCGGGCGCTGCCCAGGGCGGTCGCCGTGTTGCTGGTCGAACATCGACTGGACCTGGTGTACGCCCTAGCCGACACGGTCACCGTGCTCCGCGACGGCCAGACCTTGGCGGCCGGGACGCCGGACGAGATCCGTACCTCGCCGCTGGTGCGGCAGGCCTACGCCGACGGGGTGGCCTGATGCTGACCGTGGATCGCCTGTGTGCCGGCTACGCCGGGGGGATCGTGCTGCACGAGGTCAGCCTCCGGGTACGCCCGGGCAGCATCCAGGCGTGGTGGGTCGCAACGGGGCGGGCAAGAGCACGCTCGTGCACACGATCGCCGGGCTGGTGCGTGCCTCCAGTGGTCGCATCGAGATCGGCGGCGTGCCCGTGGCGGGCCGGCAACCGCACCGCATCGCCCAGTCCGGGGTCGGTCTCGTGCCGCAGGGCCGGCGGGTCTTCTCCCGGCTGACCGTGGCCGAGCACCTGGTCCTGGCGGCCGCGCCGTGGCGGGCCGCCACTCCCGGCGGCGAGGGCTGGACGGTCGCCCGGATCCTCGAACTGCTGCCGAGGCTGGCGGTGCGGCTGAGACACCGCGGCTGCGAGCTCTCCGGCGGCGAGCAGCAGATGCTGGCGATAGCGCGCGCGCTCCTCGGCCAACCGCGGGTGCTGCTGCTCGACGAGCCGTGTGAGGGTCTCTCCCCCGACCTGGCGGCGCGCGTCCGCGAACTCATCAGTGCCCTCGCCGCCGACGGCTTGACCGTGCTGCTCGTGGAGCAGCAACTCCAGCACGCGATCGACGTCGCGGACCGGGTGGCGGTCCTGGAGTACGGCCGGGTGGTCTACGACCGACCGACCGTCGAGGCCCGCGTCGATCCGGCACCACTGGTGGCGATGTTGAGCGTCGCCGCCGCCGTCCCACCGCCCCCGACCAACCGGCCCGCGCCTCGGCTCTGGGCCGACACCCCGTAGTCACCCGACCCTTCTCGGAGAGGTAGACACCGATGACAGCCGCTACCGGCGATGGCACGTACACGTTCGACAACGGTGCACCGGACGCCGTTCCCCAGATGCACGCGCTGGAGTCCTTCCTGGACCCGATCACGATGCGCCGTCTGGCCCGCCCGGTGCTGCGACCGGGAGCGACCTGCTGGGAGGTCGGTGCGGGTGGCGGCTCGATGGCTCGGCGGATCGCCCGCGCGGTCGGCGACGACGGTCAGGTGCTGGCCACGGACATCGACCCTACACACCTCGTGGCCGAGGGCAACCTGCGCGTACGGCGGCACGACGTCCGCACCGAACCGCCACCCGGGGACGCGTTCGATGTGATCCACGCCCGGCTGGTGCTGCTGCACCTCCCCGACCGACGACGGGTCCTGCGTACGCTCACCGGCGCGCTGGCTCCCGGCGGGTGGCTCGTGGTCGAGGAGTTCGACTGCACCACGCCGCTGCGGGTGCTGACCGCACCGACGGACGACGCGGCGAAGCTCTTCGCGCAGGTCATGGAAACTATGATGGGTGTCCTGGAGGACCACGACGCCGACCTGGGGTGGGCGCAGGACGTGCACACCGAGATGGCCCTCGCCGGCCTGACCGACCTGGACACCATCACCCACTCGCAGAGCTGGGCCGGCGGTTCGACCGGAACCTCGCTCTACGAGACGAACTCACGCCAGTTGGAGCCGGACCTGCTCGCCGCGGGGCTGTCGCCCAACCAACTGAGCGCCTTCCGGCGGCTGGTCCGTGACCCCAGTTTCGCCGTCATGTCGTACCACTTCGTCTCCACGCGGGGCCGTCTACCGAGCTGAGAACTGACGGGTCACCGCGCGGAGAGCGGTCGCGCCGTCCGTACCTCACCCTCCGCAGCGCCCCCTCGCCTCGCTGAGCCGGACAGCTCTGCGGAGGCGGCGACCGCACCGGCCGGGCTCCCCGCCAGGAGCCCGGCCGGTCTGCGCCGATGCGCCTGGCCGGGTTGCGGGTCGTGCGCTCTGTCGGGCGGCGGGTGAGTGGCGAGGTCTGCGTCCACCTCCCCAAATCGGCCCGAACGGGGCAGACGACCGTGACAGAACCCCGCGTATAGCACGATTGGGTCGTGCCTCCCGAACACGACTTTCCGCGGCTCACGCGTCAACCGGGCCGACTGGCGGCTTTCAGCGACGCTGTCTTCGCCATCGCCGTGACGCTCCTCGTGCTGGAGATTCAACCGCCGCAGGACTTCGGGCATCTCCTGCGGGGCCTCGGGGCGTTGTGGCCTTCGTACCTGGCGTACGCGCTGAGCTTCCTGCTCATCGGGCAGGTGTGGGTCAACCATCACGTCATGTTCGATCGCGTCCGGCACGTCGACCGTGAGGTTCTGTTCCTCAACACGGTGCTCTTGATGGTCATCGCGTTCCTGCCGTTCTCCACGTCGCTACTCGCCGACGCGCTCCGCGCGGAGCAGGGGCTACGGACGGCGGTCGTCGTCTACGGCAGCACACTGTGGACGGCCGCAGCCCTTTTCAACATCATCTGGGCCCATCTCCGCCGCGCCAAACTGCTGGACCCCAGTCTCGGCCCCTTCGGCGTCCGGGCCATCGGCCGCCGATTCGCGCTCGCGCTGGTCTGGATCGGCTGCGGCATCCTCGTCGGCGCGTTCGTGCCGATCGCGGGCGTCGCCATCATCGCCGGCTTCCTGCCCGCCTATTACCTACCGATCCGAGGCGAGTACGGCGAGGACAGCAGGACCACCGAACGGTCCGACTGAACGGACCGGGAACGCGTACCCCTCGGAAGCCGACGGACCGGGCGAATACCACGGCCGGGACCAGCCGGGGCCGCTGCCGAGGCCGGGGCAGGCCGGGAACGTCAGCGGTTGAGGTAGGCCGCCAGGCCGCCGAGTTCCTCGCTCGCGATGAACACTGACCGCACATTGAGGATGGCTTCCTCGACGTGCGTGGAGCAGCCCCACGCTGAGTCACCCCACGAATCGGCGATCTTGATCTCGGCCGCTTCGGTGCAGCCGGAGGGGCCACCGAGTTGGCAGCGCTCGGGGTGCGGCACGGCGGCCTGCGCGGCGGCGGCGGCACGCACCCGGGCAGCGAGTTCCGCGGCGGCGGCGGCACGTTGCTCGGCTTCGGCGCGCAGTTCCCGCTCCGCGCGTACCGCCTTGGCCAGCTCGTCATGGGCTGACTTGGCGCGGGCTTCGGCAGACGCCTTCGCCTGTTCGATGTGGTGCCGTTCGATGGCCAGGGCCGCGGTGCCGGCGAAGACCCGGGTGAGGGCGAGGTCAGCGTCCTGTGGGACCCGCGGGGTGCGGTGGTACATGGCGAAGGTGCCCAGCAGGCCGCCGTCGCGGGCCAGGATCGGGGTGGACCAGCAGGCGGCCAGTCCGGCCTGGTCGGCCAGGTGCCGGAAGTCGTCCCAGAACGGGTCGGTGGTGATGTCGGTGACGATGACCGGTTCCCGCCGGTGAGCGGCGGTGCCGCAGGAGCCGACACCTTCACCGGTGGCGATCCCGTCGATGGCCTGGTTGTAGAAGTCGGGCAGGCTCGGCGCGGCACCGTGGCGCAGGTGCCGGCCGTCAGGATCGGCGAGGAGAACGGAGACGAGCACCTCCTGCGGTGCGAGATTCTCGATACAGCGGGCCATCCCGTCGAGCACCTCGGTCAGGGGTGCCTGGCGGGCGATCTGCTCCAGCAGGGCACGGTGTTCGACCATCAGCCGTTGGGCATGCTTGACCTGGGTGGTCTCCACGCCGAGAACTCGAATCCCGGTCACGTCGCCGTCGGCGTCTCGACGCGGCTCACAGGTGAAGTCGAAGAACGTCTCGCGCGCGTGCGGACCACCGCCCAGCACGACCCGGACGTCACGGCCGGTCTGGGGCTCACTTGTGCGGTAGACCTGATCCAGCAGAGCGATGAAGTCTTGACCGGCCAGTTCGGGCATCAGGTCCACGAGCGCGACGCCGGTGCGAAAACGTTCCTCGCCGATGCTGGCAAAGAACGTCGGGTTGGCCGTCTCCACCAGGTGGGCCGGCCCCGCAAGCGACGCGAAAAGGGCGGTGGACTGCCCGAACAATGCCCGCAGATCCTCCTCCGCTGCCTGCCCGGCAACGGCCGGATCCGGAGCAGCCGGCCGTCGGCCTGATACCGCTGTCATGTCGTGGCCTGCCTCTCGACCGCGGACGCGTGGAATGGAGGATGAGATACCACCGATGACGTTGCCAGCCGCATCTGTGGATCACGCGCTTGAGCGTTACCAACCTACGGGACACTGCCTTCCGTCGCCTGCACGGGGATGGGCGTTCCGTCACGCTTCAAGGGCTTCCCGGCATGGACCGACCGATCGCTGCCGTGCTCGTCGTCGCAGTGTCGTCCGTCGCCGGCCGCAGCGCCAGACGACGCCCGAAGACCTCAGTCCGTGGTGGATCCGGTCACTTCGACGACCGAGACGGGAGTACCCAGTTCGACGGTGCGGGAGACGGTGCAAAGTCGATCGTGCGACTGCTGCAGCGACCGGGGCAGCGCCTCGCGCGCCCTGTCGCCGTCCGCACCCGGGGGGAACGTCACGGTGAATTCGACCCGGAGGTTCTGCATCCGATTTCCTCCGGCCTCGTCCCGGATCTTGTCACCAGTGACGTCGACGGAGAACCGGGTCGGCTCGGCTCGGCGGCTGGTGATGTGGTCCACGTCGATCGCAGTGCAGCCGCCGATGGCGGCCAGCAGCAGTTCCACCGGTGTAAAGCTGGCGTCCTCGCCCGCGCCCATCGACATCGATCCGCCGCGGACATTCCGCACGACGTAGTTCCCCACGCTGGTGCGCTCGATCTCCACCGAGCGGAAGGTGTCGTCACTCATGACAGGAAAACTACTACCCCGACTCCGAGCCAGGAGCCCGGCCGGCCGATCGGCGCAGCCGGATGGTTCGCTTCGTCGGCCAGGCCCGCTCAGTGGGCGGGATTCGGCGTGTGGGGCCGCCGACCCAGCTGGTGCCAGTCGGTCTCCACGACGTCGACGCCGTAGTGTTCCGCGGCGGCGAGGATGTTCTGGAACGCCAGATCACGGTCGTCGTCGTCGACGCCCTGCACCTGGTCGAACCGGGCAACGGCGTTACGGACGTGAGCCGCGTCCGTCAGCGGTTCCTTGCGCTTGCCGGGAAACGCGAAAACGCTCTCCGGCAGCTCACGCTCGTCTTTCTCGGACAGGGTGCCGTGCTCCTCGTGGGGCTTCCAGGTGGGTGTCATCGCCCACCAATACCCACTCGTCACCCGCTGGCACCCCCACACCGGATATTTCGACGCGGCCTGCTCGACAGCGCGCCAGTGCCTCCGAGCGGCTCGCGGCAGTTCGCCCGGCGGCAGAATAGGGTAGGCGGGAATCATCGGCTTGGAGGCGTGTTGTGGATCTGCTGTTGTCAGTCCGGCCGGGCCGGGATTGCACCGTGCTCGAGGTGCGCGGGGAACTGGACATGGCGACGTCCCCGCAGTTGCGCGAAGGTCTGCAACAGTTGATTGACGCCGGTGACCGCCAGGTAGTGGTGGATCTGGCCGGGGTGGGGTTCATGGACTCCAGCGCGCTGGGCGCGCTGGTGGTCATGTTCAAGGCGTTGCGTGACGTCGACGGCAGGTTGAGCCTCGCCGCGGCGCAGCCTGCCGTGCGCAGCGTCCTGACGGTCACGTCCGTGGACAAGGTTATCGACGTGTATGACAGCGCGCAGGCCGCTGAAGCCGATGTACCGTCCACGGACGGCGCGACCGGCCGGTAGTCAGTCAGGCGGCAGAGGTGCTGGCACGCGCCTGGTCGGCGCCGGCGCTGCTACGCCGGCCCTCGCCGTGTCCGCCGTGCCAGTCGAGGATGAACAGGGTGGCGTCATCGGCCAGAGTTGGTCCGCTGACCTCGAGTACGGCGTCGGCCAACGCCCGGACAGCCTCGCGCGGGTGCAGACCGCCGAACGATCGCAGCATGGTCGGTAGATCCAGGCTGGCGGCGCCGCGGTCCCGCATGCCATCGGTGGTCACCACCAGACGGTCGCCTGGTCGCAGCGTGATCTCACCGGCGCGGTAACCAGCTTCGGCGAACATGCCCAGGGGAAAGTTGGCCGGTAACGACAGCGTCCGGGTGTCCCCGTCGCGTACCAGCAGCGGCGGCACGTGCCCGGCGTTGAGCAGCGCGCATATCCCGGTGCGTAGGTCGAGGCGGCCGAGGATCGCGGTGAGGTAACTGCCGGGCACGGCGGCGTTTTCGGCCACCTCGGCATTCGCGGACTCGGCCTGCCCGATCAGACCAACCCCGCGGCGGCGGCTGTTGCGCAGACTACCCACTCCCAGGGTGGCAGTTAGCGCGCTGGCCACCCCGTGGCCCATCGCGTCGGTGACGCTGAAATGCAACACGTCCCGGGCAAGGCTGTAGTCGAAGGTGTCCCCGCCGACGCTTGCTGCGGGCTCCAGCCAGCCGGACAGGGTGAACGCATTACCCTCGCAGGTGAACGAGCCGGGCAGCAGGCGGCGCTGGATCTCTCCGGACAGGGTGAACGGGGTCGTGCGTTGTCCCCACTCGAACAGGTCCGTGTACCGCCGGTTGGCAATCACCACGAACGCCAGCACGTGCGCCGTGCGGGCGATCTCCTGCAACGTCGGCGGGGAGGGCTCGTCCGGCAGGGTCATTTCGAGCAGGCCGATAGCCTCACCACGGTCGGTCACCGGCGCCAACACCGTCCACCCGTCAGGCTGCGCGACAACCTGCGCCGTCTGGCTGCGTAGCGCCTGCTCGGCGAGGCCGCCGTCGAACGGCATCACCGTGGCAACCTCATCACCGTGTCGGCGTCCGTCACCGGCACCGTCGAACGGCACATGGGCCAACCGGACCAGCGCCCGACCGCTGAGGTCCGCGATCAGGAACGCGACGCTACGCGCCCCCAGCGCCGCACCAAGTTCCCGGGTGACCGCCTCGACCGCCTCGACCGGCGAGGCGTTCTCCGCCGCACCCAACATATCGGCCATGATCCGCCCTCGACTGCTCTGCACTGTCAGAGCCTACGAGACTCGGGCCGGTCGCCGCCGAGCACGGGGACGGTCACCGCTGCGTCGCCATTCCAGCCGGCCACAGTTCAGGGCCCACCGGTGGAGGGCCCCGACCCCCTCGACCACCGCACGGGTCCCGTCCTCCGCACAGCCGTTCTCTCACAACGTGCGGAAACGACAGATCAGGGCGGCCGACACCCGAGGGTGTTGACCTCCATGCACGTCTGCCGATTAGACACATGGACTCGGCGATCGAGTCCGACAATCAGCACCATAAGGTCACGTCTAGTTCAGGGGGTAGTCATGGCGAGAAAGAGAAAATCCACCGTACGGCAGGCACTCATCCTTGCCTTCGCGGCTGGGGCGGTGACCGGAGCGGCGGGCACGTTCACACTGCGACGCCGCCGGCAGGATGACGGCTTCCCGACGGGCGACGGCCACCTGGACGAGGGCATCGCCGCGTCGCTCGACGGTCGTATCGACGCCCCGTCTCAGGGGCCTGCGAGCAGGACCGCGGCGCAGCACCGTTGACCCCGGCAGCGCCCCGGACCACGTCACTGTGTGAGAGAGATGAGAGTTTCGATGCCAGAACGTCCTAGCGGTGCCCCCGGCCCCGCGTCTGCTGAGACGCCGGTCGCCGAGTTGGTGCAGCGCGCCACCGACCAGATCACCCGGCTGGTTCGCGACGAGCTGACGATGGCGCGGGCGGAGATGACCGCCAAGGGCAAGCGTGCGGGCGTCGGCGCCGGACTGCTCGGTGGAGGTGCCATGCTTGGCCTCTTCGCCGGGGGAACCGCCGTCGCCACGATCGTGCTGGCCCTGGCCGCGATCATGCCTGACGCGGTGGCCGCCCTGATCGTCACGGTGATCCTGGCTATCGCCGCCGCCATCGCCGCCCGGCGCGGCAAGAAGCAGGTCAGCGAGGCTATGCCTGCCACACCCACAGCGACCAGAGACAGCGTGCGAGCCGACGCCGAGACGATACGCGGCGCAGCGAGTCGGAGGCAGCCATGAGTACACCAGCCGGAAGCGGCGACCCGGATCAGACCCGACGTGACATCCAGCAGACACGCGCGGAACTCGGGGAAACCGTAGCCGCCCTGAGCGCCAAGACCGACGTCAAGGCCCGTGCCCGCACCAAGGCCACCACCACCGCCGGAGGACTCCGCCAGCGCGTCACCCAAGCCGGCCAGTCGGCGAAGACCAAGGCCACGCAGCTGGCCCAGACGATGAGCCAGAAGGCCTCTCAGCGCGCCAAGCCGGTTGCGCAGAAAGCACAACAGGCCACTTCGTCGGTACGCGACTCAGCGAAAGCCGGTGCGCAGGCCACCGGCAAGGCCGAGTCGACCTTGATTGCCTCCGCTCGCGCCGCGACCACCAGGATCGGGAGCTCGGTGCGCGCAAGACCTGTACCGGTCCTCGCCGCCGCTGGCACTGCGGCCACCCTCGCGATCATCGCCTACCGACGCCGCTGGCCCCGGTAGGCAGCCCGGCGGAGTGTCTCGACGCCACTGGTCCTGGCTGAACGTCGGGGTCGATGGCGTCGCGTCGCAGGCTCCGGCCAGGCTTGGTGGCGCTCACCCTCGCCGGCGTCGGTGTGGTCGACGCCGTCGGTGACAGGGTTGACCCGGGCCGGGTCGGTCAGCGTGTGGCTGTTCATGGCAGCCGCCGGGCGGCCCACCGGCACCGAGTTCGCACCGCGCCCCCGCCCGGGAACCAGGCGGTGGTCCGCTCCGCGCGCCGTCGAACGGTCGCCACCGGGGACGCGGAGCGGACGAACCGCTACGGGACGAGCGCCTGGTTCACCGTCAGCGGCCGTATGTTTCCAGCAGCCGCAGCCAAACCTCGCTGACCGTCGGGTACGCCGGAACTGCGTGCCACAGCCGGTCCAGCGGGACCTCGCCGACGACGGCGATCGTCGCGGCGTGGATCAGTTCCGCGACGTCCGGACCGGCGAGGGTGAAGCCGACGATCACCTTCCGATCCTCGTCCACGACCATCCGGGCGTGACCCTTGTAGCCATCGGCGTGCAGGGAGGATCCGGCAACGGCACTCAGGTCGTAGTCCACGACCCGGATCCGCAGCCCGGCCGCCGCGGCCGCCGCCGCGGTCAGCCCCACCGACGCGATCTCCGGGTCGGTGAAGATCACCTGCGGCACCGCACGCTCATCGGCCGTCGCCGCGTGCCGGCCCCACCGGCCGTCCTCGACCTTCTCCCCCTTTGCCCGGGCCACGATCACGTCGCCCACCGCGCGCGCCTGATACTTGCCCTGATGGGTCAGCAGCACCCGCCGGTTCACATCACCGGCGGCGTACAGCCACTCCCCGCCGCCGACGACGCGCAGAGTGTCGTCGACCGCCAGCCAGGCACCCGGCGCCAGCCCGATGCGGTCGAGGCCGATGTCCTGGGTGTTCGGCGTGCGGCCGATCGCCACCAGCACCTCGTCGG
This sequence comes from Micromonospora parastrephiae, assembly GCF_016802865.1. Lineage (GTDB taxonomy): Bacteria > Actinomycetota > Actinomycetes > Mycobacteriales > Micromonosporaceae > Micromonospora > Micromonospora parastrephiae. Next base: position 38,858 of record NZ_JAEVHM010000027.1, read on the forward strand.
CCTCGACCCGCGCGCCGTCGGCGGTCTCGATGTGGACGGTTCCGCTGTCGTCGCGGTTGACGGAAGCGGCCTCCGTGCCGAGACGTACCGAGACACCGGCCTCTCGCAACGACTCCGTGACCAGCTCACCGGCGAACGGCTCCACCGACGGCAGCACACCGTCACGAGCCAGTACCGTCACCGAAGACCCCAGGGCGGCGAACGCCGTCGCCATCTCGGTGGCCACCACCCCACCACCGATCACCGCGAGTCGGCGAGGAACCGCCCTGGCCGAGGCGGCCTCGCGGCTGGACCACGGCGCCGCCTCCCGCAGACCCGGGATGTCCGGCAGCAGAGCGCTGCTTCCGGTCGCGACGACCACCGCGTGCCGCGCGGTCAACCTCGTCGTGACACCGTCGGCACCGGTCACCTCGACGGTCCGGGCCGAACGTATCCGCCCGTGGCCGCGATGTAGCGCGATCCCGGCCGAGTCGAGCCAGGCCACCTGGCCGTCGTCCTTCCACTGCGACGCGAAGGAGTCCCGGCGACCCAGCACCGCCGCCACGTCCAGGTCACCCGTCACCGCCTCCCGCGCCCCCGGCACCTGCCGCGCCGCCCGCAACGCGGACGCGCTGCGCAGCAACGCCTTGGTCGGCATGCAGGCCCAGTACGAGCACTCCCCGCCGACCAGTTCCCGCTCGACAATGGCGGCGGTCAGGCCGCCCCGCACGACCCGGTCGGCGACGTTCTTGCCGACCGGGCCCGCCCCGATGACGATGACGTCGTACTCGATGGTGGGGGTCATGTCAGTTGCCCCTCGCGCTGCGGCCGAGACGGAATGCGGCGATGAGGAAGAAGATGGCGCCGGGGATGGCGTAGCCAGCCGCGTTGGTCAGCGACGGGTTGTCCGCGGAAGCACCGGCGATGAAGGACGCGCCGGCCAGCACCGAGATGCCACCGCTGATGATCATCGGCCACTGCCCGCCCATCGTGCGACGGGTGACACCGACGATCAGCTGAACCAGACCGGCCACAACCGCCCAGGCACCCCAGACCCGCAGCACCGCCGGAATGCCGGACGCGGAGGCGAGACCAATGCCGAGGGCCGCGGCCAGGCTGACCGCGATGTTCACGTACAGCAGAGCCGGCGAGCCGGTGGCCCGGGACGAGCGCACATCGTAGATGGCGGCACCCACGTCGAACAGTGGGTAGAGCACGAAGAGCGCCACCGTGAGCGGCCCGATCTCCTTGGCGGTCGCGATCGTCACGAGTGCCCACACGATGGCGAACGCGAAGCGGATGAAGTACAGCCGCCGTAGGGCGGAAGCGGTCGAGGAGATACCGGGCGAAGCAACAACGGAACTCACGATGATCCTTTCAGGGATGGATGCTGCGGAGGTCGACGGCCTGCGAGGGGTTGGGCTCCTGGGGTGTGGGCCTGGCTTGCGTCGCCAGGTGTCGCTCCTGCTCGGGCGCGAGGCCGGCTAGGGAGAACGAACGTTCTGTCCTGCAACCCTGCCAGCCTCGCCACCCGATGTCAAGACCGAACGTTCTACCTCTGGAGTGAGGAGGGCCTCGGACACGCGGGAAGTTCAGCCAGACCGAACGTTCTATCCGCTAGGATGGTGGTATGACGCACGGCCAAGCCGATACCCGGCCCTCTGAGGCGCGACATCGGCTCCTCAGCACGGCAACCAGGGTCTTCTACGCCGAGGGCATCCATTCCGTCGGCGTCGACCGGATCATCGCCGAGGCGAAAGTGACCCGGGCCACCTTCTACCGGCACTTCCCGAGCAAGGAAGACCTCATCCTCGCCTACCTGCGTGAGGTCCATCAGATGGAGCGCCGCACGGTCGACGCGGCCATCGCCACCAACCCGTCGCCGGTCGACACCCTTCTGGCCATTGCTGGCTCGGTCGCTCAGGGCGTCCAGTCCCCCGGGTTCCGCGGATGCGCATTCCTCAACGCCGCGGCGGAATATCCCGACACCGACCATCCTGTGCGCCAGGAAATCATCGCCCACCGGCAATGGTTCCTGGACACGCTCACCACGCTGTTGGCACAGGTCCACGAGGAGACGGCAGACCCGGCCGCGCGCCACTTCGCCATGCTCCGCGACGGCGCCATGGCAGCCGGATGCCTTTTCGACCCCGCGTTGGTGGCCGAGACCTTTCTCCGCGGGATCGAAGGACTTCTTCGGATCAATGCCGAGCGGCAGTCGACCGAATCCACCCCTTAGTACAACTCCGACTGAGTCGCGGTCACGCCTCGGAGTCGCGATCGCCGGAAGTCTCCCGCCCGATCGGCGAGGCGGTAACCTCCAGCGGCCGTCCCCGGCTCCGCAGCGCGTCGAGTAGCGCGACCAGGGCCAGCACCGCGGCCACCACGCTCAGCCCGACCATCGGCACCCAGCGGGCCAACGCCGACGTGAACAGCAGCAGGGTCACCAAGCCGATTATCTGGGAGCGGGGAACCCGGCCGAAGATCTCGTACTCCAGCCGCATACGGGCGACGAGGAACAGCACCGGACCGCCTACCACGAACAGAAGCCAACCGGGCCGCGACGGTCCGTACGGATGATCGATCACCAGCTCGTAGCCGACCGAGGTGACGAGCACGCTGAGCACGATCAGCAAGTGCGTCCGTTCCGTCGCCGTGCCCAGCCGCGCGGGCATCCGCGCCCGACCCAACGCGTCGGTCAGCAGTAGACCGGCGCGGTGGAAGTAGATTCGCCAGAGCAGCGCGCTGGTGAGGAACGCGATCCCGAAGGCGGCTGCCCGCTCCGCGGAGTAGTCCGTGCCGCTGAAAACCATGCCGATGACCAGAATCGACTCACCGAGTGCGATGAGAAACATCTGCTGGTGACGGTCGGCCAGATGCGTCCCGGCGATCCGCCAGCCGCCCACCGCTGCGGGTCCGAGCCATGGCAGTGGCCAGCCCATGGCCCAGGCGAGGTAGTCGACGGCGAGGGCGGCGGCCCACAGCGGCAGGCGAAGTTGGTCCGGGCCCAACGCGCCGGCCAGCCAGAGCGGCGCGCTCGCCGCAGCCCATGCGGCAAGCCGGAACGGCACCAGCCGCCGCGGATGGCCACGCAGCGCAGCGGCGACCACCAGCGGCCGCACCACCATCACCGTCAGATAGGCGGCCGCGAACGGCAGGGCTCGCTCCTCCATGCCGCGCGGCAGCGTTACCGCCATGACCAGGCCGGCGAACATGGTGCCGACCACTACGGCCTGGATGACCCACCGCTCTGGTTCGTAGCGACTGGTGATCCAGGTGGTGTGCGACCAGATCAGCCAGAGCGCCAGGAAGAGCAGCAGGGTACGACCGAACCCCGTGACGAGCGCCCAGCCGGTGTCATTCCTGACGTCGGCGAATCGTTGCGAAACCCGGGTGAGGGCCACAACGAACGCCAGATCGAAGAAGAGCTCCAGGAACGTGGCGCGGCCCGCACTCGTGGGAGGGCGCAGCAGTTCGGCACCGCGTCCCGCCGCCATCGTCCGCCTCCGTCCGCCCCTTGTCGCACCAACGAGTCGGCCGCCAGCGGGTTGCGTCACCTGCACGGCGTCCCCTCGCCCGCCTCGACGACACACGGCCGCTCCTCCGGGTGCTCCTCCACGGCCCGAGCGGTGATCCTCGCCCAACACAACGGGGATCAGGCAACAGCGTCTGCGGTCTCTGTTTCTGGCGTGGTCAACCACCGGCCCGTGCGGCGTTACGGCCCGGCTTTCAGCACGTCGACCTCGCAGCCCGGCGAGAACGGGTCGAAGCCGTGCTCGACCAGCCAGCGGACCGCCAGCAGGCTCCGCAACGACCACCACGCGCGGATCACGTCGAGGTCGACGTCCGCGCCGTAGCCAGCGACGACGTCGCTAAGGTGCTCCTCGTGTCCGAGCGTCAGGCTGGCGAGGTCGTACAGGGCATCGCCCTGGCTCGCCTCGGACCAGTCGACCACCCCGGTGATCTCGTCACCGTCGACGAACACGTGGGCGATCTGGAGATCGCCGTGCGTGAACACCGGTGTCCACGGCCGGAGCGCGGCCTCGGCGACCTGACGGTTGCGCGTGACCAGGTCGGCGGGAAGGACACCGTCCGCGACGAGCCACTCGCATTCGCCGTCGAGCCGCGATGCGATCTCGTCGAGGCTCCGACCGGGCCACGGCGGCAGCGGGGCGTCGTGCAACAGGCGTGCGGCGGCACCCGCCGCGGCCCACGCCGCCGGCGATGCGGTCGACGGCTCGCCGAGGCGGCCGAGTGCCGTGCCGCGGAGGGCGGCGAGCGCGAGCGCGGGCGGTTTCCGCCACAGGACCTCCGGAGTCGGGATCGGCGCCATGGTCATCGCCTTCACCTCGACGTCCGTCCGCGTCTGATCGGCGTCGATCTTCAGGAACACGTCGCCGACGCGTAGGGTCGCGCGCTCCTGGTGGGCGACGACGACCTCGACCTTCGTCACGTCGGCCATTATCTCGGAGCGACCGTCGACGTCACCGGCTTTATCGCGGCGGGCGGCGAGGCTTCAGCGGTGCGCCTCAGGAGCGTTCGATTCGGACGGCGACGCCGTCGAGGATCAGATTCAGCCCGAGCGTGAAGTCCGCGTCGGCGATCGCCGAATCGGGAGTGTCCGACGGCGGTGCCTCGAACAGCGTCGAGGAGAACAGCCTGGCGGTCTCCGGGAAGCGCTCGGGCTCGACGAGCCGTACCAACGCGGGGCCGTAGTCACGCTCGGCGTCGGCCTGCCCCTGGCCTTCGGCCCTGCCCTCGGCGAGGTCGTTGTACTGCCGCACGAACTGCACGACGTAGCCGCTGATCAGTGACAGGACGCCGACCTTGTGCGCCCAGTCGAGGCGGGTGCCGGACAGGACCGCAAGGCCGACCTCCATCCAGGCGATCTGGTTCGGCCCCGACGGCGGCCCGGAGGTGGGCACGCGCGTCAGCCACGGCCGACGGTCGAACACCGCGCGGTGCTCGAAGGCCCAGCTGCGCAGCCCGCGGCGCCAGTCGTCGACGGGGACGTTCGGCGGCGGACCCAGGGCGGCGTCGGCCATCAGTTCGAGGAGTTCGTCCTTGGATCCGACGTACCGGTAGAGCGACATCCCGGTGAAGCCGAGGCTCTTGGCGACCTTGGGAAGGGTCACCCCGCCGAGCCCGTCGCGGTCGGCGATCTCCACGGACGCGCCGACGATCCGGTTGACGTCGAGGGCCGCCGGCCGCCCGAGGCGCGAGGACTCGGACCTGCCCCAGAGTCTGCGCAGCCGGACCGGGATCAAATCCTCGCTGGTCATGGCCCCCTCGTTCGTCTACGGAGATGAGGCCCCATCATGCCAGACGGCATTAATATGCCTGTGATACTTTCTCAAGCAAACTAAAGTTGGGCTTCGGGGAGAGGGACGACCATGAGCGTTGACACGGCACCACGACGGACATCGAGAGGGCCGGTCCTCCGCGCCGAACGCGCCCTCGCGCCGGACCTTGCCCGGGGAGCGATGCTGCTGATCATCGCCCTGGCCAACGTCGCCGGGGTCGTCTTCGCCGGCGAGCCCGGCCTGGACGCCACGCCGGCAGGCATCGATCGCGGCCTCAATTTCCTTCTCTTCGAGCTCGTCCACGCACGCGGCTACCCGGTCTTCGCCGTGATGTTCGGCTACGGACTGGTCCAGCTCGCCCGGCGCCAGGACGCCTCCGGCGCCACGCCCCGCCAGGTCCGCTCGGTGCTGTTGCGCCGCAACCTCTGGCTCATCGCCTTCGGGTTCGCGCACGCCGCGCTGCTGTACTACGGCGACTTCCTCGGCGCCTACGGCATCGTCGGGATCGTGATGACCCTCCTGCTGCTGCGCCGCGGTGAGAAGCTCCACCGGATCGTCCTGGCGCTCTGGGCGTTGGCGGCGGTCGAGGTCCTGATCCTCGGCGCCATCGTGGTGAGCGGAATCGCGGGTTCAGGCGGCTCCGCACCACTGCCGGCGGGCCACGTCGACTCCCTCGCCGCGTCCGGCTACCTCGCCTCCATCGTGGACCGGCTCCGCGAATGGCCGATGCACACGCTGACCGTCGTGCCCTTCATCGTCATCGCCTGGCTGGGCATGTGGGCCGCCCGCCGCCGTGTCCTGGAGGAGTTGGCCCGCCACCGGACCCTGCTCACCTGGACGGCCTTCCTGGGGCTTGGCGTCGCCGTCGCCGGAGGACTGCCGGCCGCTCTGGTCAGTGCTGGATGGTTGCACGTCGACAAGCCGACCGCCAGCCTGATCCTCACGCTCCACGGCGCCAGCGGCATGTTCGCCGGTCCGGGCTACGTGGCGGTCTTCGGCCTGATCGCTCTGCGAGTGGCCCGGCCCGGCCCCGTCGTCAGTGCGCTCTCCGCCCTGGGCCAACGCTCCCTGTCCGGATACCTGTTCCAGTCGGTGGCGTGGCTACTCCTCCTGGCGCCCTTCACGCTCGCCCTGGGCCGGCGCTCGGCAGCCCCACGGTGTCCGGTGTGCTCATCGCGGTCACCATCTGGCTGGCGACCGTGCTCATCGCCCGCCTGCTCGACAGGCGCGGGCAGGCCGGGCCGGCCGAGATCGTCCTACGCCGGCTGACCTACGGGCCTCGGGCCTAGGACCGCGCTCGAGCGCGCACAGGTTGCAGGTCGGCGCTCATGCTCCCTTCGGAGGCAGCCCGAAGATGGTCAAGGGTGTGACACCTCGTTCGGGACACACCCTTGACACATCTACCGGTCACACCGTTCACCGCTGACGGGTCCCGTCCACGATCGCGGAGGGTCAGCAGCCGATCCGGCTGGACCCGAGCGCGACGTCGTCGTACCAGAGGGTGTCGGCACCGCCGCCGTAGCTCTCCCAGCCCAGCTTCAGGTCGGTGAGCTGCGGCCGCCAGGTGCGGTTGTACCACTGGCTGTCGATGTCGTGCGTCGGTACACCGTCCGCGGTCAGCCCGACGATGGCGGTGCCGTCCAGCCAGGTACGAAGCTGACCGGCCGAACCGTCCACCATGAACTCCACACAGGCCCACCGATTGGTGGGTAGCGGCACACTCTGCGCCACTCCGGCCGGGCTCTGCTCGGGCAGGGTCGCGTCGTCGGAGGCGCGGTTCCACTGCAGGGCGCCGTTCTGGCCGCCCAATCGCAGGTCCTTGTTACCGTCCGCGGCGTCGGCCATCGCCATCATCGTGGTGTGATCGGTGGGCTGGGCGGTGGTGTGCCGTACCCAGATCCGGCCGTACCGGACACTACCCAGGCTGCCGAGGTTCTTCGTGGACCTGATGAAGACGTGGTTGCAGTACCCGGCGGCGCCGTTGATCCGGACCGCCCGGCTGCCGCTGTGCGTGGTGGTCGTATCGATGGTGGCCGTGCCGGCGCCGGAACAGTCCGGGTTCACCACGGTCCAATCGCCGGACGGCGTCGAGCCGGTCTGGTTCTCGAAGCCGTCGCAGAGCACCGCCCCGGCACACCCGGTCGGCGGCGGAGTGGTCGGCGGGGGCGTCGGTCGGCGGCGGGGTGGTCGGCGGGGCGTCGCTGGCGGGCGGGTG